>DFEW01000053.1:15424-38215 GCA_002369195.1 Christensenella sp. UBA3792 | reverse complement strand
CTGACGACCCCGGCAGCCCGCCGGATGCGGCGTCCGCCGAAGCGAAAAAAACAGCCGGTCGGGGGTTCGACCGGCTGTGATGATGTGCGCTCAGCCCCAGATGCGGTAGGCCATCAGGAAGTGTTCCTTCCAGTAGGACGAGGAGAGGATCGAGTCGGTGATGCGCACCTTGCCCTTGGAGGAGGAAGCGTCGATCATCTTGCCGCTGCCGAGGTAGATGCCGACATGCCCGGTGCGCATCGACTTGCCCTTAAAGACGAGCACGTCGCCGCGCTTGATGTCGGAAAGACGCTTGATGCGCATGTACTTGGTGCAGCTGCGCCACGCGATGCTCGTCATGTAGCTCTGCTTGACGCCCGCCTGGTTCAGGCACCAGTAGACGAAGCCGGAGCAGTCAAACTTGCTCGGGCCCTTCGCGCCGCGCACGTACTTGCAGCCGAGCTTGGATTCCGCGATCTGAATGAACGTCTCCACGCCCAGACCGTAGGTGATGGTGTGTCCGCTCGTGCCGCCGGAATCGCCCGAATCGTCGTTCGAGGACGTGGGCTTGGGCGTCGTCTTGCCGGAGGGTTTGGGCGTCGTTTTGCCGGAGGGCTTGGGCGTCGTCTTGGACGTGGGCTTGGGCGTCGCAAAGTTCTCCGCTTTTTTCGCGTTGTTCGAGAGCAGCACTTCCATCGTCGCGACGTCGACGTCGCCGTCGGACTCCAGCTTGTTGCGCGACTGGAACGTTTTGACCGCCGCCTTGGTCTTGTCGCCGTAATAGCCGGTGACCTGGCTGCTCTTCAGGTATCCGTAGTGCGCGAGGCGCTCCTGAATGCGCTGCACGTCCGCGCCTTCGACGCCGACCGTGAACACGAACGGTTCGCCCTTGCCGCTCTTTAAGAGCTCGATCGTCGACTTGCCGAGGCAGCCGTCCACGACCAGACCGTTTTCCTCCTGGAAGCGGCGCACCGCGTTCTGCGTCTGATTGCCGAAGATGCCGTCCGGCGCGTAGGTCAGATAGCCCTTGCTGAATAGCTGCTGCTGGTATTCCTTGATCTCGTCGCTCTTGTCGCCGAGCCCGTAGGAGAACGCCACCGTGTCCTCGCCGAGCAGGACCTCGAATGCGGGATTGTCGATGATCACGTCGTCGGGCAGATTGTTCCGCTCGCGGAAGCGCCTGACCGCCTGTTCGGTCTGCTCGTCGTACTCGCCGAACGGCGTCCCGTCGAGGTAACCGAGCTCGATAAGCCGCTCCTTCGCGATCTCCACGTCGTCGCCGGTCGAGCCGCGCACCATCGCGTAGGTCAGCGCGTTTTCGTCGAACAGCGCTTCAAAGGTTTCCTTATCGCAGATGCCGTTCGCGTGCATGCCGTTGCGCACCTGAAACGCGCGGATCGCGTCCGCGGTACCGTCGGAATACTCGTCGTCCGGCTGCTCGAAGTCGAGATAGTCGAGCTCCATCAGGCGGATCTGAATGTCCAGCACGATGCCCTCCTTGTCGCCCGAAAGCAGCGCGTCGCCGTTCAAAGGATGGCGCGTCGGGGTCGGCGTGGGGGTCGGTTCCGGCGTCGGGGTGGGGGTCGGCGTCGGGATCGGCGTAACGTCGGGCGTGTGCAGCGCGGGATCGTCGGTCACATGAACCGGGATCGGCGTCGGCGTGATCTCCACCGTCACGTCGTCGATCTCCGGCTTGGGCGTGCGCTTCGGCAGGAAGATCGCAAGCGCAAGGATGACGGCGCCGATGGCGCCGATCAGGATATATGCAAGCCGTTTTCCGCCGCGCTTTTCGACGGGGGCGTTCGGTTGTTCCATGGGCATGTCCTTTCAGTAAGCTTTGGGATGATATCATTATATGATACAAATGCAATCAAACTGTGCCTTTTTTTTGAACAAAACACGTCAAATCTGTAAAAAAAGAAAGAATACTGTCGGTTTTTGTGTAAACTTCCGCCGCCGAAGGCGCCGGTCCCTGCGGAACGCCAAAAACAAAGAAGGTCCTCCCTTCGAAGAACCTTTCCGGAATATGATGTTACTTGACTTCTTTTCCGTACAGCGTCTGCTGCAGGAGGATGCGGCACTTCTCGAACTCCGGCAGGATCGCGTAGGTGCCGTCCATGTTGAGCTCGGTGAAGCTGTCGTCGAACGGGAAGCGAACGGTCTCGAACGTCAGATCGTCCGCGACCGCCATTTCATAGCCGACATCCCGCAGCGAAACGAAATCGAGATTCGAGCGCACGTTCTTGAAGATCGTGTGGAAGAACGGATAGAGGAACGAGCTGTCGAACTTGCGCTGCATGTAGTCGAACGCATCGTGCACGATCTCGAGCTGCCGTTCGGCGCGCCCGAGGTCGCCCTTGTTGTCCGAGGTGCGGTCCAGCAGCAGCGCCACGATCTGCTCGCCGTTCAGCTGCTGTTTGCCCGCCGAAAGCGCGCTCTGCGTCTGCTCGCTGATGTACTTCGCCTCCTGTTTGGTCAGCGTCGCGGGGATGCCGTCGATGCCGTCCGCGAGCAGTTTCAGCTCGTCGGTGCCGGTCACGACGTAGTTTTGCAGGTCGAGCCCGAACAGGTCGTTGAGCGTGTTGATCAGAAGTCCGACGCCGCCGCGGGCATACGCGGCGCTGATGCGCGCCCATTCGTCCTCGCTGAGCGGAACGATCGTGTCGCGCGCGACGGAAACGACCGTGAACTTCTGCAGCAGCTGGTTGTACGACGCGAGAAAGATCATGTCGGTCTGCTTTTCTTCGGACTTGATCGAGCCGTTCTGAATCACGATCACCATGCTCGTGATGAAGCGGTCGATCTTTTTCTGCTCATAGATCGGGACCTCGACGATCTCGCCGGTTTCGTAATAGTCCGTATCCTTCGACAGCGCTTCGCTGAACAGTTCCGCATTCGGCGTAGGCAGCGCGGCAAGGTCGATCGGCTTATGGTTGTTCGCGATGATCGGAATCTTGCCGTCATAGATGCGAAACAGCGCCCGAAAGCCGATCGCGCCCGCACCTGCGAACAGAATGAACGCAAGCGTCAGGCAGAGGAATGTGATTTTGAGTTTGCGATTCGGTCCCTTCATGTTACAACCAAAGCAAGCCGAAGATCACGGCGTCCGCCGCGATCGCAAGCGCCGTCAGCACCGCCATCACGACGATTCCGATGATCCAGCCCGTCTTTTTCTTCGGCGTTCCTTCCATGCTTATTTCCCCGAAAACTTCTGCGCGTGTACCGTCGAAAGTGCCGGCGCGCTGCCGTCCGCATCATATTCCGCGAACAGCAGCATGTCGTTGACGTTGCGGTCGTCGTTGACGCGCTCGTTGATCGTTTCACCCATGAACAGCATGCTCGTGCTGTATCCGCCGTCCAGATTCATCGCCTGTGTGCATCCGAGATCGAACATCAGCTCCGCCATTTCCGTTTCCGTCATGCCGATGGAGACCTTCGTTCTGCCGTCCACCGCAACGATGATGTAATGGCCGGGCTCCACGTAGCCGAAGATGGTGCGCGGCTGGCGCTCGTTCTTCTTGAGCCCCGTCATCATTTCGCCGTCCTGCACGAGCACCGGACCGAACTGGAACGCCTGCCAGATGCCGCCGTTCCTTTCGTTCTCGGTCTTGTATCGGTAGCTCTCTCCCTTTGCAAGGTTGATCGTGCGCACCGAACCGTCCCGATAGAGGACGACGATGCCGGAGCGGTAGTTTATATCGCTCTTTTCGACGCCCCTGCTTTGTTCGCCGCCGTTGTGAAGGACAAGCCCCGAATTCATCGTGCCGTTCACCGCAAAGATCGCGTTCTCACGGGCGGCAAACTGCTCCGGATCCTCGCGGCCGGAATTATACGCACCGTTGCCGAAGCCCATGCGCAGGGAATGGATGTTGCGCACCCACACGTCCGCCACATAGTAGACGAGCGGGATGTCCTCGTCCGGATCCTCGCACCGCCGGATCGCGATGCGCAGTTCGTCGCTTTGATAGCTGTAATCCGCATCCGTGCCCGTGTCATAGTCGGGGAAGTTCGGCGCGATGTCGCCCTCCCTCGGCGCGCGCGTGGACATAGGCGCCGCGGTCGGCGCCGTCTCTGCGCTCTCGGGCGTTTGCGCGGGCTGCGCCGTCACGCTCTCGGCCTCCACCGCCACCTGCTCCGTGTCCGGCTCAACCGTCGACGTGTCCGGCACGTTCGCCTCGCCGCCGATGCAGCCGACCGTCGCCGGCAGCAGCATACTCATACAAAGAATCAGACAGAAAACCCGTTTTCTTGTCATCGTTCCGCTCCTTTTTTCAAAACATTCCCGGTTATCATACCGAATACAATCCGGCTTTGCAAGACAACGCGCCGGATTTTACAGATTTGCTACAGTTTGTCCGCATTTGCGCTCGCTTACGCGTTCGCCGCCGCGTCCATCCGCTTCTGCATCGCCTCATCGACGCTGCCGAACTTCGGATCTCGCAAAAACCGATACAGTTCGATGCGAAGTCCCTCCGAAAGCGGCATCAGATCCTTTTGCCGCATGCCGCAGGTCGAAAGAATCTTCGAATTGTCCACGACGCGGTCGAGCATGCGGTCGTATTTGATCTGCCAAAGCCGCCCGATCGCCTGTTCGTAGGCGGCAAGCGGCACGACCCGGACCTGCATATTCAGCAGATCGCGATAGATCGAAAGCACCTCTTCCCAGCTTCTGTGCTCCGCCGTCGCGACCGTGTACGTCTCTCCGAACGCGCGCTCGTTCAGCACCAAATGCGCGATCATCTTCCCGACGTCGCCCGACCAGGTCATCGTCGCCTGCTTGGACAGCATTTCCTTCGGGAAGATCACCGGCTTTTTGTGCAGCGCGCGGATCAAAAACTCGTTTGCTTCCATCGTGCCGAGCTGGAACCGGTCGACGCCGTAGGTGATCGCGGGACGGATGACCGTCGCGCGGCCGCCCGCCGCGCGCAGGATGTTCTCCTGCCGCGCCTTGGTGAGCCCGTATTCGTCGGTTTTCAGGTACGCCTCGTCGTTGACCGTATCCAAAAGCCGCGGGCTGTTCTCCGTGATCGGCCGTTCGCCGCTGTCGCCGTACACGCGGTACGAGGACAGAAACAGGTAGTGATCCGTCGATTCGACGAGCGTTTTGCAGCGCTTTTCGAACGTCTCGGTGTTGTAGATCATAAAGTCGACGATCGCGTCGAACCGCTCCTTCAGCAGCTCGTTTAAGAACGCGCCGTCCTTCGCGTTGCCGCGCAGGTAGATGATGCCGCGCTCGTTGGACGCGTGTGCCGAACGGCTCGTGATGTAGACTTCAAAGCCCTTTTTTCGCAGTTCCGGCGCAAGATATCTGCCGAGTACGCCGGTGCCTCCGAGCAGCAGAACCCGTTTTTGCTGTTCCATACCCTTACCTCAACGGATGATTGAATGCGCGCAGATGCGCGAGCGCCGTTTTTTCGTTCTCCGCGTCCGTGAACACCTCGAACACGACCGGACGGTCGAACGCGTCCGGATCGCAGAACGCGTCGATCTGCTCTTCGAACGCCGCCTTGTCCGCGGCGCAAAGGTACCTAAAGCCCATCGACTCCGCCCAGCCCTTCGCGCTGCCGAAGTGTCCCTTCGCGGCGATCAGATCGTCGGTGTCCGAGCCCCAGAGCCGCTCCAGTCCCGCGTTCAGGCGGAACTCGACGCCGCGGCCGTTGTTGATCAAAAGGATGCGCAGGTTCCTTCCGACGTGCCGGTTGCCGAGCGCGTTCATGTCGTAGAAGAACGCGAGGTCGCCGAGCAGGCAGAACGACATGCGGTTCTTATCCGCCAGCGCCTGCCCGAGCGCGGTGGAAAGCGCGCCGTCGATGCCGAACCCGCCCACATTGCAGCTGACGCGCACGCTCGGATCGAGCGCGAAGAAGTTCATGCTGCGGAGCGAATTCAAAATGCCGAGGTGCAGGAAGCTGTCCTTCGGGATGCGCGCCGAAAGCATCGACGCGGCATAGATGTTGGACAGCGGCAGGGTCGGCGTCTTTGCGGGCGCGAGCGCCGCCGCGACCGTTTCGTAATACGTGTTTTCGCCGACCGCCGTTTTCAGGTGTTCGAAGAAGAAGCGCTCGGAGCAGAAGAACAGTTTTTCGACGATCTCCGCGCCGTGACGGTTGTGGAACCTGCGGTCCTCGCTGATGCGCCACACGCGCCTGCCCTTGAAGAAGCGGCTCGCGCTGTAATCGCCAGACACCGAGCCGAGGTCGATCACCAGATCCGGCAGCGTCTTGATGTCCGAAAGGTCCCCCGCGACCGCGCTCAGCACGCGGTTTCTGCCCGCGTAGTTCGCGGTCTGATCGCAGAACACCGGCGCATGCAGGTTCGCCGCAAACGTCTCGATCGCGGCCTTCGTCGCCGCATCAAACGGCTTATGCGCGCCGATGAACAGCGCGACGTTTTTGCCCTTGAGCGCGGCTTTCAGCGCGTCGGTCGGGAACGCCTCGGCGTCGTACACGTCGATCTTCTGCACGTCCGGCAGCGCGGGCGTCGTGAACGAATACATGTTCGTGACCGGCAGGTTGATGTGCACCGGACCCGCGTCGCGGCGCGTCGCGGTGTAAAGCGCCTCGTTGACAAGCTGCACGCAGGCGCGCAGGTCCTCGTCGTCCTTGATGACCGGCAGGATCGCCGCAAAGCGCTTGATGTCGTTTTGCGAAACGGTGCGGTCGGTCACCTGCGGCATCAGGTCGGAATACATCGGCGAATGGTGCTGCGACGTGATCGCGATCACCGGCAGACCGCGGTAGTATGCCTCGGTCAGACCCGGAATATAATCGCGCGACGCCGTCGCGCCGGTGCAGGAAATCGCGACCGGTTCGCCCGTCGCAAACGCGAGCCCGCCCGCAAGGTACGCCGCGCCGCGCTCGTCGACCGCCGAGTACACCTCGAAGAACGGATCGAACTGCACGGTGCGCGCGATCGGCACGTTCGTCGTGCCGGGCGAAACCACGATCCTGCGGATGTTGTATTTTTTGAGCAGCGCAAGCACGACCTGCGCGTTCTTATCGTCCGGATACAGAATCTTCAGCCGGTGCGCCTCCGCGATCTGCGCGCGCACGGGAACCGGCGGTTCGACCGGCTTTTGCTCCTGCGCGGCACCGGCCTGCGCATTCGCCTTGACCTCGACCGGAATATCCTTCTCGGTCGCGAACGAAGGCGTCGCCTTCTGTCCGAGACAGTAGCGCAGATAGCGCACGGATTCCTCCGCAAGCGCCTTTCTTGCCGCGTCGGTGCGGTCCCAGTCGACCGGACGCCCGACGATGTCCACCGCGGGCGCGGTCTCGTTCGTGTACCGTTCGGTCAGCCCGAGCTTGTCCAGAAGCTCCGACACGCGATTGCCGGTCTCCTTGTGCAGGATCGTCGCAAAGCGCTTATGGAACAGCACCGAAAACACCGTGCCGTGGAACGAATTGGTCAGCACGTACTCGGCGTGGCTGATGTACCACAGAAATTCCTGCGGCGAGCAGACGCGGTGATCCTTGATGCGGCAGTTCTCCGCGTTGGGATTGCCGTTCACGTCGATGAGGTGCAGCCCCGTCTTCGCTTCGAGCAGCTTTGCCGCCTCGTTGACCTGCTTCTGCGCCGGTCCGGGCATCGTGTAGATCACAACAAACGGTTCCGTACAAAGCGGTTCCTTGGGCAGCAGCGCCTCGTATGCGCCGGCGTCGAGCAGCAGCGTCGGGTCGACGTCGATGTGCACCGGTCTGTCCCCCGCCGCGCCCATGACGGGGCGCAGAAATCTCGTTTCGCGCAGGGAAACCGCGTCGAGCCGGTGCATCAGCGGTTCGAGCGTCTTTTGCGCCGCCGCGGGATCGGAGAAGTAGCAGCCCACCGCATAGGTCGCGCGGCGCGTTCCCTCCGGTCCGAAGTCCAGCGCATACGCCGGATCGAGCTTTCCGTCGGTCAGCTTCGTGTTCCAGAGCTGATCGCTGCCCGCAAGGTACAGGTCGCACTTGGGCGGGTTTGTCCGAAGCTGCCCGATCGTGCGGTAGGTGCGCGTCTCATGGAGGTACGCCTTGCGGAACGCGGCGTACTTCTGCTCGCGCTCGATGCGCACGCGTCCGCTCTTCCACGAGCGCACCGTGTCGTAAAAGCCCTTGACGCCGTGATATGTCCGCGTAACGATGTTGCGCGCGGGATCGTGCAGCTTCTTTTTGGCGTAATACACCGGATTCTTGCGCGCGGCATAGCGGTTCCAATGGTACCACGGGGTATAGTCGATGACCTTGACCTCGCTGCCGAGCGATTCGAGCGTCTTTGAGAGCGCGTAGCACTGCAGCGCCGCGCCGGCGTTGAACGGAAAATGAAACGTGACGATACCGGTTTTCATGCCTGTTCCTTCTTTCCGCGATTCTTGATCGCGCGCTTGAGGTCGTTTTTGATCCCGTAAACGCGATCCATCTGCTTCCACGAGCGCATCACGCGGTCGAGCCGCTTCGCGTCGTTCGCCTTGATCGCAGCGCAGATCCGGTTCGAAAGACCGGACTTGGATTTTTTATCGAACACGACCGCATCGCGCACCTCTTCAAACGCGAGCAGCGCTTCGTATTCGCGCAGCTTTTCCGCGTGCGGGAGATCGGAATTGGCGATCTTGATGCAGGTGTTCTTAACCACGCCGAAGAAAATGCCCTTCGCGTTTGAAAGGTATTCCTCCAGTCCGTAGCGCTTCAGCAGCGCGCAGCGGCGGTTGTAGCCGTGCACGAGGAAGCGGAACGTATCCCGCCGATAGCCCTTCGAGAGCGATTCCTCCTGCTGCCGGTAGCGGTACATCGACTCGCCGAGCGCGACGATTCTTTGAAGATGCGGCACGCAGTCGGCGATGAAATTGCAGTCCTCCTCGTAGGAGATCGAAGGATCGAAGCGCAGATTCCCGTTTTTGATCAGGTCCGTGCGGAACAGCTTCGCCCAGATCGACACGCCGAACATGTTCGTGCGCGATTCGGTGTACAGCAGCAGAAAGTCCTTCGCGTCGCGGAACAGCACGGCGTAGTTGCGCACCAGCTGAACATGCTTTTCCCACTCGTCGTTGAACCGGTCGAACCCGCAGAGCACGAGATCGGCGTCGAAGCGCTTCGCCGCTTCGAACATTTCGGAACAGTAATTCTCCGTGACGAGGTCGTCCGCGTCGATGAACATCAGATAGTCGCCCTTCGCCGCCTCGATGCCGTCGTTTCGCGCGTTCGAAACGCCCGCGTTCTGTTTGTGAATCACCGTAAAGCGCGGGTCGGCGTTCGCCGCCTCGTCGCAGATCGCCGCGCTGCCGTCGGTCGAACCGTCGTCGACGAGGATCGCCTCCCAGTCGGTCATGCGCTGCGCGCGAATCGACGCAAGGCATTGCCGAAGGTGCGCCTGCGCATTGTATACCGGTACGATGATGCTGATGATCGGGGTTTTGTGTTCCATGCTCATTTCGCCTGCTGCGCTGCGAGGCGTTCCTTTCGTTTTTGATTCAGATACTGTTCATACGCCCAGTAAACATGCTCCGTCGAGCCGAGCTTTTTGACCTCGCCGTGGTCGAGCCAGACCGCGTGTTCGCACAGTTCCAGAACAGGCGGCTTCGCATGCGACACGAACAGCAGCGTCGTCCCCTGCGAGAGCAGCTCCTTGATGCGCGCGCGGCACTTTGCCTGAAACTCCAGGTCTCCGACCGCCAGCACCTCGTCGACGATCAGAATGTCCGGCTTAACGACCGTCGCCACCGCAAACCCCAATCGTGCGCGCATGCCGCTCGAATAGTTCTTGATCGGCAGATCCATAAAGTCCTGCAGCTCGGCGAACTCGACGATCTGTTCGTACTGTTCGCGCATGAATTTGCGGCTGTGTCCGAGCACCGCACCGTTCAGGAAGATGTTTTCCTTCGCCGTCAGGTTCGGGTCGAAGCCCGCGCCGAGCTCGATCATCGGCGCGATGCTGCCGTTGATCGTCACGCTGCCCGAATGCGGCTGCAGAATGCCGCAGATGAGCTTTAGTAGCGTGCTCTTGCCCGCGCCGTTCGAACCGATCAGCGCCCACGATTCGCCCTGATGGATCACGAGGTTGACGTTCTTTAACGCGTAAAACTCCTTAAAGTGAAGCTCGCGTTTCATCAGCTTCACGAAATACTCTTTGAGGTTGTCGACCCGCTCCGCCGCCATATTGAAGCGGACGGACGCATCCTTGACGCGGATGCACACCGGCGGTTTCGGTTGCTTCGCTTGCTCCATGATCTCCTCAGATATACAGAATGAATTTGTTTTCCGTCCGGCGGAACACGACCGCCCCGATCAGCAGCATGCCGAGCGAGATCAGCGCGCCGCGCCACATCAGCACGGATGTCGGAACCTCCCACACCGGGCTGTACTGAATGACGAAGTAGCGGAACTGCTGAATGTACACATACATCGGGTTGAACCGGCGGATGAACAGTCCCAGCGTGTTCGAAGCGAGATTCGCGTTTGCGATCTCCGGCTTATAAAAACTTTCGAGCGAATAGAAGATCGGCGTCAGGTACATCCACGCGAGCGTGACGACGCTCCAGATGTTTTTGACGTCGCGGAAGAACACCGTGACCGCCGCAAGCAGCATCCCGAGCCCCACGCAGAAGATATACAGCTCAATGATCGGCACGACGATCAGCAGGTTCATCCATTGGAAATGCACGTGCGTCGCAATCATCACGATCAGCAGCGCGCCGAGCGACAGCACGAAGTTGACCGCCGAGCTCGTGACCTTCGAGAGCGTGAAGATGTACCGCGGCACGCTCGCCTTTTTCAGCAGCGCCGCGTTGCCGATCACGCTGTTCATCGCCTGCGTCGTCGCCTCGCGCATGAATGAGAACAGGATGTTGCCGCAGATCAGGTAGACCGGATAGTTCTCGATGCTGCGCTTGAACATCGTCGAGAACACGACGACCATGACGAGCATCGAAAGCAAGGGATTCAGGACGCTCCAAAGGTAGCCCAAAAAGCTTCTGCGGTACTTGAGCTTCACGTCGCGCTGCACGAGCAGGACGAGCAGATCCCAGTACTTCACAAACCGATCGAGCCAGTTTTTGACTGTTTGAAGTCCGTGTTTCATCTCTTGCTGCAAATCTCCTTAATCGCTTCATACGTTCGTTCCGAACTGCGCGCGTCGCGCAGGGGGAAGAACCGTTCCGCCCGTTCGCGATAGACCGGCGCCATGCGGCAGCCGCTGTCGATCACCTCGCCGAGCGCTTCGATCGCGGCGGACGCCGTTTCCGTCACCGGACCGAATCCGTCGCGCGCATAGTCGAAATATCCGGTCGGCAAATGCCTTTCGCGGTACGTCTGCCGGTCGAACTGATAGTAGACCACGGGCTTTTGCATGAACGCAACGTCCATGTAGACGCTCGAAAAATCCGTAACGAGCGCCGCCGCGCGCGTCAAAAGGTCCGGCACGTCGACCTCGTCCCATTTTTTGACCGCGATCCGATCGCTGTCGGACGAAAAACAGGTCTCAAAGCGCGACACGTTGCGGTGTACGCAGAAGATCGCGCGCGTATCGGTCCGCTTCAGCAGCGTGTCGAGCGCCGGATCGTTCAAAAACGCGTTCCATCCGCGATAGTACTCGCTTTCAAGAAACGCTTCGTCCGTGCGGCAGTCGCGCTCCAGCCACATCCGCCACGTCGGCAGGATCAGAATAAGACCCGGTTCGGGCTGCGTCCCAATCAGCCGGTCGAACCGGCAGAAGCCGAGCAGCCGCACGACCCCGTCCGCATACCCGAAGGTATCGCGGATGAATTCGTACTCCGGCTGCGCCGCGCAGCAGAACAGGGCAAGCTTTGCCTTGTCCGCGTGCAGAAACGGCAGATCGTCCTTGGTCACGCCGTGCTGCAGAAAGACGCGCCGGTTTTTGAGCCATCCGAGCACAACCTCGAAGAGATAGCACACGGCGGCGTTCGGCTTGCCGCCCTTTTGGCTCGAAATATTGACCTCGGCGGCAAGGTAGTACACCCAGTGCCGAAAGCTTCCGAAATCGACGGTCGGCCCGATCGCCTCTGCGGTCTTTGCCGCATCGCTGTGCCGGTCGATCGCATAGACCGCGTCGACCTGCGGCTGCTCTTTGCGCAGGTAGCAAAACAGCGCGAACGCGTTGTCCTGCGCCTCGCGCGCATACTCGCAAAGCAGCCAAAGATGCCGGCGCCTTCTCCGATAAACCGCCGCCGGCAGCAGCGCGAGCAGGAACAGAAAGAACGCGCCGATGTCCGCGAGCCGGACGCGTTTCAGTTTGGCAAACAGCGATTCGTTCATAGCAGGTACCGTTTGATCCCGTGCACGCAATAACCCCAGAAGCACCGCAGGCGCTTCCAGAATCCGAAGCCGAGGTGCCGGTAGGTGTTCCACATCATCACGGCGGAACACAGCTTGTTGCCGGACTTCGATCCCGCCGCGATCCGGTAGCGGATCAGCGGTTCATTCAGCCCGTACGCCGTTACGCCGTCGTTCAGCACCGACAGCCAGCAAAGATAGTCCTCGTGCAGGTCGCTCCGCTCCATCGGGTGCCGCAAAAAGAGTTGCTTTTCGATCAGCACCGTGCTCGTCACGATGTCGTTCCCCTTCAGCGCCGCGCGGTACGTCACCGTCTCCGGCACCTTGAACACCCGTCCGGTCTCGCGTCCCGCCGCGTCGATGCAGCGCGCGCCGGTACAGAGCATGCGCGCGCCGGTTTTCTGCTGCAGGGCAAGCTGCTGTTCGAGCTTTTCCGGCTCCCAGAGATCGTCGCTGTCCAAAAATGCGATCCGGTCCGACGTCGCCGCCCGGGCGCCGACGTTTCGCGCGTTCGCGACGCCGCCGTTTTGTTCGAGCGAAAGCACCCGCACGCGCGTATCCGCCGCTGCGAGCCGTTCGAGCACCGCCGCCGTACCGTCGTCCGAACCGTCGTTGACGACGATCACTTCGATGTCGCGCACGGTTCCGTTCAGCGCCGAGCGCACCGCGTCCTCCACCGTCCGTTCGCAGCGGTATGCCGGAACGACGACGCTCACCCGCGCCGTCATACCCGTTCCTCCAATACCGACAGCGGCAGCGCGGCGAGGTCCCGGTATTCGAGATTGCCGAACGCCTTTTTGCCGATCGTCGTCGTTGCGATCAGCACGCGGATCGCCGGATTGAACAGCTTGGTGCGGCGCAGCGTGCGTCCGCGCTCGCGCGCGATTTGCTCGATCAGATCGCGCGTCGCGACCGGCTGCGGCTCCTGCGGAAAGAAGATGCCCGCCCGCGGCGTTTCAAGCTGCTGCTCGATCGCGTCGCACAGCGTTTCGATGCGCACCAGACTTCTGCGGTTTTCAAAATCCGGCGAGAACGGAAGCCGCTTTGCCAGCGCTTCGAGCCGTCGGTAATTTCCCTTCGCGCCTTTGCCGATCACCATCGGCGAGCGCAGGATCGTCACGGTAAACGTGTCGTCGCACAGCGCCGCGATCGCCCGCTCCGCCTCAAGCTTCGAGCGCCCGTAGGCGGTGACCGGATGCAGCGCCGTGTCCTTTGTGATCACGCCCTCGTTCATCCCGTAGACGTTCTCGCTGCTCATCAGGATGAACTGTCCGACGCCCTCCGTCTTCGCCTTCTTTGCGGCGGCGACGGCAAGATCGCAGTTGATCGCCCGATACAGGGGCAGCGTCTCCTTCGTTTCCTTTCGATGCACGATCGCTGCGACCAGCACGGCGGCGTCCGCCCCGCGAAAATCGAGCGATTCGATCGGCGTATGCAGCGACAGCGTTTTGACCGAAAAGGCGTCGGGCGATGCAAGAAGCCGCTTTTCGAGCGCCGTTCCGATGTAGCTGTGCGCGCCCAAAATCAAGACCCGCTTCATACGTTGTCTCCGCGCTGCTTCCCTTCGGAAAAGCCCTTGTGCGTAAAGACGACCGCGACGGTCCGGTACAAGCAGCTGATGTCCAGCTTGAACGACAGGTTCTGCGCGTAGATGCCGTCGTAGCGCACCTTTTCGGCGCGCGGCAGCTCATCGCGTCCGCTGACCTGCGCAAGTCCGGTCAGTCCCGGCAGCACATCGTTTGCGCCGACCTTCTCGCGTTCCCTAACGAGGTCCGTCTCGTTCCAGAGCGCGGGGCGCGGCCCGACCAGCGACATCTTTCCGGTGAAGATCTGAAACAGCTGCGGCAGCTCGTCGAGACTCGTCTTGCGCAGGATCCTGCCCGCCCGCGTGATCCAGCGTTCCGGATCGGACAGCAGATGCGTCGGCACGTCGTGCGGGGCGTCGATGCGCATGGTGCGGAACTTCAGGATGTCGAACGTCGTGCGATGCACGCCGATGCGGCGCTGCCGGAACATCACCGGTCCGCGCGAGTCAAGCTTGATCCACAGACAGAGCACGCCGAACAGCGGGGATAGCAGTACGATCGCCAGCCCCGACAGGATGATATCCCAGGTTCGTTTCCCGAATTTTCGATACATTTTGCTCCGTTTGTCGCCGTTTCAGGCAGTTTTTTCTCCAAATGCGCATAGTCATCCGACTATACTTATTTAGCGTATCATACCACAGCTCGATCCAAAAATCAACCATGCGGCTCGTTTTGCCGGTCTCTCCTTATTAAGACACCGCGGGCGGCAAATCCGTTACAGCAAAACCGAAAGAATTTACAATTCCGCAACGATTCGCGTCCCTTAAAATAGAATGAGAAGATTTTGCCGTCCGTATCCGTTTTCCTCTTGACAAGAAGCCCGATTTCGCGGTATCGTATAGAAGGTAAAAAACGAAATACCGTCTCGAACGATGGGTCCGGGAGAGGTCGCAGGCGCGGCGCCGAAGGGGAAGTGCGAAAACTCTCAGGCAAAAGGATCGGACCCGGACGAGACTCCGGAAAGGAAAGGGAAAACAGCCCTTGACGCCGAAGGTGCAACCGCCGCCGGGCGGGAATCTCTCAGGCTAAAAACGGAGGCGCAAGGTACATAGGGGTACTTTGCGTCTTTTTTCATGTAAACGGAATCCAGGAACGTGCAAATCAGTAAAGGAGGACTCTTATGAGCGAACTCAAACGCACCAAGTTCTATGACATCCACGTAAAAGCAGGCGCAACCATGGTCGATTTCGGCGGCTGGGAAATGCCGATCCAGTATCCGGAAGGCATCGTTGCGGAGCATCTGTACACCAGGTCCTGCTGCAGTCTGTTCGACGTCTCCCACATGGGACGCCTTCTCATCGAAGGACCCGATCGCGTGGCGTTTCTGCAGCATGTGCTGTCGAGCAACGTGCTCGCGCTCGATCTCAATCAGGCGCAGTACTGCATCATTCCCGCCGAGGACGGCAGCGCGGTCGACGACGCGTACCTGTACCGGTTCGAGGAGGATCGCTTCCTGCTGGTCGTGAACGCGGCGAACACCGACAAGGATCTTGCCTGGTTCGCGCCGATCGTCAAAAACTACGACTGCACGATCAAAAACATCACGGACGAAACCGTCTCCATCGCGGTGCAGGGTCCGAAGAGCGGCGAAATGCTGAAGGTCCTCGCGGGCGGCGTCGAAGTCACAAAGCCTTCGCGCAATTCGCTGTCCACGATGGACCTTGAGGGACACACCGTGCGCATCGCCAGAACCGGCTACACCGCGGAACCGATCGGCTACGAGCTGTTCCTGAAGAACGCGGACGCAGAATGGATGTGGAACCGCCTCGTCGAGCTCGGCGCAAAACCGGCGGGTCTCGGCGCGCGCGACACGCTGCGCATGGAAGGCATGCTGCCGCTGTACGGCGATGAAATGGGCGTCGACGAGGACGGCAAGCCCATGCCGATCTTCGCGCTCGCGCTTGCGAAGTTCGCGGTCTCCTTC
Organism: Christensenella sp. UBA3792; assembly: GCA_002369195.1. Lineage (GTDB taxonomy): Bacteria > Bacillota > Clostridia > Christensenellales > CAG-138 > UBA3792. The sequence continues at coordinate 22,466 of DFEW01000053.1, read as the reverse complement.
GCCGAGGAGAAGGGCGACTTCATCGGCCGCGAAGCGCTCGCAAAGCAGGCGGAGGCGCAGGCGGCGTTCAAGGCGAAGAACTACTCTCCCGAAGCGATGGCGGCTCTGCCCAAGCGCGTCCGTCCGATCGCGCTCATCGATCGCGGCGTCATGCGGCACGGCATGGAAGTGTACCGCAATGGCGAAAAGATCGGCTGGGTCACCAGCGGCACGATGATCCCGTACTTTAAGACCGAAGGCGAAGGCGAAAACGTCAGATTGCTCGACGAGACCGGCAAGCGCGCAATCGGCATCTGCTATATCGCATCCGACGTGCCGCTCAACGGCGAGGTCGAGGTCGACGTGCGCGGCAAGCGCTTAAAGGCCGTGATCCCCTCGAAACACATCACGAACAACGTACCGCCCTATGTGGTGCCGGTGCTTGCAAAACACTAATCGAAAATCATTTTTAGGAGGAACATTATCATGACGATCAATCCCGAATTGAAGTACAGCCGCGACCACGAGTGGGTCAAGGAAGAAGACGGTCTTTGCGTGATCGGCATCTCCGACTTTGCGCAGGATGCGCTCGGCGATCTCGTATTCGTGAACCTGCCCGAGGTGGGCGACGCCGTTACCGCGGGCGAAGCGTTCGGCGACGTCGAATCCGTCAAGGCGGTTTCCGATCTTCTCTGCCCCGTGACCGGCACCGTTGCCGCGATCAACGAGGAACTGCTCGATGCGCCCGAAAAGCTCAACGAGGATCCGTACGGCGCATGGATCATCAAGGTCGAGAACGTCACCGCTTGTGAAGACCTTCTGGACGCTGCGGCATACGAAACGTTCTGCGCGGAGGCATAAGGAATGGGAAGCTACGTTCCTTCCACCGAGGAACAGCGTCGGGAAATGCTCGAAGCGATCGGGCTGAAGGACGTGCGCGATCTGTATCGCGACGTGCCCGAAAGCATGATCTTAAACCGCCCGCTCGACCTGCCGGAAGGCAAGAGCGAGCTTGAAGTGCGCAGCGCCATGTCGAAGATGGCGGCAAAGAACACGGTCTTTTCGACCGTGCTTCGCGGCGCAGGCGCATACGATCACTACATCCCCTCGATCGTAAAGTATATCCCCGCAAAGGAAGAGTTCCTCACCGCTTACACCCCGTATCAGGCGGAGATTTCGCAGGGCGTTCTTCAGTCGATCTTTGAGTATCAGACGATGATCGCGGAGCTCACGGGCATGGACGCGTCCAACGCATCCGTGTACGACGGCGCGACCGCAGCGGCGGAAGCCGCCGCCATGTGCCGCGACCGCAAGCGCCGCAAGACGCTGATTTCGGCGACCGCGCATCCGGACGTGATCAACACCGTCCGCACCTACTGCTACGGCACCAACGACGAGCTCGTGATCGTCCCCGCCAAGGACGGCAGAACCGACGCGGCCGCGCTTGAAGCGCTGCTCGACGAAACCGTCTCCTCGTTCTACGTGCAGCAGCCGAACTTCTTCGGCCTGTTCGAGGACGCGGATGCGCTCGGAAAGATCGCGCATGAAAAGGGCGCGATGTTCGTAATGGGCTGCAACCCGATCGCGCTCGCGATCATGAAGACGCCGCGCGACTGCGGCGCGGACGTTGCGGTCGGCGAAGGACAGCCGCTGGGCATGCCGATCGGATTCGGCGGTCCGTACCTCGGCTTCATGGCGACGACGATGAAGAACATCCGCAAGCTCCCCGGCCGTATCGTCGGCGAAACGACGGACCATGACGGCAACAAGGCGTACGTGCTCTCGCTGCAGGCGCGCGAACAGCACATCCGCCGCGAAAAGGCGAGCTCCAACATCTGCTCGAACGAGGCGCTCTGCGCGCTGACCGCAGGTCTCTACATGGCAACCATGGGACCGGACGGCATGGCGGAGGTTGCAAACCAGTGCATGGCAAAGGCGCACTACCTCTGCAACGCGCTCACAAAGATTCCGAACGTCAAGCTGCGCTACGACGGCGCATTCTTCCATGAGTTCCTGCTCGACATGCCCAAGACGGCGGAGATCGAAAAGGCGCTGATGGATCAGGGCATCCTCTCCGGTCTTCCTTATGAAGGCGGCATGCTCTGGTGCGTCACCGAAAAGGTCGGCAAAGAAACGCTCGACACGGTCGTTTCCGTCGTGAAGGAGGTGCTCGCATGAAGCTGATTTTCGAAAAGAGCGTCAAGGGACGCAAGTGCGATATTCTCCCCAAGCTTGACGTCGAACCCGTCGCCCTGCCCGAAGCTCTCAAGCGCGCTGTCGCGCCGCGGCTTCCGGAAATGAGCGAGACCGACGTTTCGCGTCACTACACCGAGCTCAACAAGCAGGTGCACGGCGTCAACTGCGGCTTCTATCCGCTCGGTTCCTGCACGATGAAGTACAATCCGCGCATCGACGAGGAAGCGGCGGCGATGGAGGGCTTTACCGGCATCCATCCGCTCGCGCCCAAGTCCACGGTCCGCGGCGCGCTCGAGGTGCTCGACACGCTGCGCGAGGATCTGTGCGAGATCACCGGCATGGACGGCATGACCTTCCAGCCCGCGGCAGGCGCGCACGGCGAGTTCACCGGCGTGCTGCTCATCAAGCAGTATCACGATTCCAAGAACGATAAGAAGCGCACCAAGATCATCGTGCCCGACTCCGCGCACGGCACCAACCCGGCGACGGCGGCGATGTGCGGCTATCAGGTCGTGAACATTCCGTCCGCGCCGAACGGCTGCGTCGACCTCGAAGCGCTCAAAAACGTGCTCGGCGACGACGTCGCGGGTCTGATGCTGACGAACCCGAACACGGTCGGCATCTTCGACGAAAACATCCTCGAGATCACGCGGCTCGTGCACGAGGCGGGCGGCTTGTGCTACTACGACGGCGCAAACCTCAACGCGATCATGGGCGTGGTGCGTCCCGGCGACATGGGCTTCGACTGCGTGCATCTCAACCTGCACAAGACGTTCGCCACCCCGCACGGCGGCGGCGGTCCCGGCGCGGGCGCGGTCGGCTGCAAGGAATTCTTAAAGCCGTTCCTGCCGCATTCCGCCACGATGGAAATGCCCGGCAGACTGCAGGTTCGTGCGTTCATGGGCAACTTCCTCGTCTGCGTGCGCGCGCTCGCGTACGTGATGACGCTCGGCCGCGAGGGCATTCCGGAAGCGTCGACCAACGCGGTGCTCAACGCGAACTATCTGCAGAGCCGCATCAAGGGCACGTTCGAACCCGCGTTCGACCGCATCTGCATGCATGAGTTCGTGCTCGACCTGTCCGGCTACGAAAAGGAAACCGGCGTATCCGCGCTCGACGTTGCCAAGTCGCTGATCGACTACGGCATGCACCCGCCGACAATGTACTTCCCGCTGATCGTGCACGAAGCGCTGATGCTTGAGCCGACCGAAACGGAAAGCAAGGAAACGCTCGACTGGGCGGCGGACGTGTTCCGCGCGCTCTATGAGCTCGGCAAAAACGATCCGGAATTCATGCACAACGCGCCGCATCATACCCCGATCGGCCGTCCGGATGAAGTCAAGGCAGCGCGCAACCCGATCGTGCGCTACACCTTTGCATGATCGACCGGCTGCAACTCTATACAAGCGACGGACTTGACCCGTATCGCAACTTAGCCATTGAGCAGCACCTGCTGGAGACCGTCGAAGGCGGGTGCTGCCTTCTTTATCTGTGGCAGAACGCGAACACCGTCGTGATCGGCAGAAACCAGAACGCCTGGGCGGAATGCCGCACGACGCTCCTGAAGGACGAGGGCGGACACCTTGCCCGACGGCTGTCCGGCGGCGGCGCGGTCTGGCACGACACCGGCAATCTCAATTTCACCTTTCTGATGCGCTCCGAGCACTACGACCTCGACCGGCAGCTTTCGGTTCTGCAAACCGCCTGCCGCCTCGTTGGCATCGAAACCGATCGTTCCGGCCGGAACGATCTTCTCGTGAACGGGCGTAAGTTTTCCGGCAACGCGTTCTATCACCACGAGGGACGCTCGTACCACCACGGCACCCTGCTCGTCGACGTCGACACCGACCACTTGAGCCGGTACCTCAGCCCGTCCAAGGCAAAGCTGACCGCAAAGGGCGTCGAAAGCGTCCGCGCGCGGGTGATGAACCTTCGCGAGGTGAACCCCGCTCTGACCGTCGACATGCTCAAAGCCGCGATGATCGAGGCGTTTTCCGCCGTCTGCGGACTGCCCGTCACGGCGCGCGGACCGGTCGACGAAGCGCGGGTGAACGAACTTCGCGCGCGCTACGCAAGCGAGCAGTGGTTGTACGGACAAAAGCTGCCGTTCACCTTCCGCTGCGAACGGCGCTTTCCGTGGGGCGGGATTGAACTGCAGCTTTCGGTCGACCGCGGCGCCGTCACGGACGCGCGCGTCTACACCGACGACATGGATCACGAAACGGCGCAGGCACTCGAAGCGGCGGCAGTCGGCTGCCCGTTCTCCCTCGACGCGCTGCGCGCGCGCATCGAAGCGCAACACGTCCCGCACGCGCGGGATCTCATCCAAATGCTAACGGAACAGGAGATTTGATATGTACGATTTTGATCTGATCGTCGTGGGCGGCGGCCCCGGCGGCTATGAAGCGGCGCTCCATGCCGCAAAGCTCGGTCTGAAAACCGCGCTGGTCGAAAAGGACTTCGTCGGCGGCACCTGCTTAAACCGCGGCTGCATCCCGACCAAGGCGCTGCTGCATGCATCCTCCGTCTACGAGGAAGCGAAAAACGGCGCATCCGTGGGCGTTTCGGCGCAACCGTCCTACGACCTTTCCGCAATCTACGCCTATAAGCAGCAGGTCGTCGAAAAGCTCAGAAGCGGCGTCGAAGGGCTCTTAAAGAGCGCCAAGGTGACCGTTCTTTGCGGTCTCGGCGTTCTGGAGGCGCCGCACACCGTCCGCGTCGGCGACGCGACCTATACCGCGCAGAGCATCCTTCTTGCGACGGGCTCCGTGCCCGCGCGTCCGCCGATCCCCGGTCTCGACCTTGAAGGCGTTCTGACCTCCGACGAGCTGCTTTCGGGCGTCGCGCCGTTCAAGTCCATCGTCATCATCGGCGGCGGCGTGATCGGCATGGAGTTTGCGACGTTCTTCAACGATCTCGGCGTCGACGTCACCGTGGTCGAAGGGCTCGACCGGATCCTGCCGCTGCTCGACAAGGAGCTCGGACAGAACCTTTCGATGATCATGAAAAAGCGCGGCGTCAAGCTGTTTACCGGCGCGATGGTGCAGTCCGTCACCAAGACCGAAACCGGTCTTTCGGTCAACTTCACGTCCAAGGGCGCGCCCGCAAGCGCCGAAGCGGAGGTCGTGCTCTGCGCGATCGGCCGCCGTCCGTACACCGACGGGCTGTTCGGCGAGAGCGTCGCTTTGGACATGGACGGCAGACGCATCAAGGTCAACGAGCGCTTCGAAACCTCGATGGAGGGCGTGTACGCGATCGGCGACGTTTCCGCCAAGATCCAGCTTGCGCACGTCGCGACGGCGCAGGGGCTGTACGCGGTCAACGAGATCGCAAAAAAGCCCAACGGCGTCGACCTTTCGATCGTGCCTTCGTGCGTGTACACCCGTCCGGAGATCGCCTCCGTCGGCATGACCGAGCAGGAAGCGAAGGACGCGGGCATTCCCTGCAAGGTCGGCAAGGTCACGATGTTCAGTAACGGCAGAACCGTGATCCTAAACGGCGACCGCGGCTTTATGAAGGTGCTCGCGCATGCCGAAACGCGGAAGATCCTCGGCGTGCAGCTGATGTGTCAGAACGCGTCCGACATGATCGGCGCCTGGGGCGAGGCGATCGCGAACGGTCTCACGCCGGAGGACATGTGCAAGGCGATGCGCCCGCATCCGACCTTCGAAGAAGCCATGACCGACGCGCTGCGCGACCTTAGCGCAAAGCTCGGCTGATCCCCGACCGCTTTTACGGGCGTCTGATCAAGCTTACATCCGGCGCGGATTTCGAACGGGAATCCGTGCCGTTTTTTTGCCGAAAAAAGCCCGCACTTCCTTTGATTGACGCCGCCATATACATATGATATCATATATATTTGTATCATACACAAAACACGGAGGGCTTCAGATGATGAAAAAAGTTCTGATTCTTTGGTGTGCGATGGTATTCCTTCTTGGTTCTGTTTCCTGCGCCTTTTCGGAAAACAACCACGAATCAAGCCAGGCAGAGATTAGCGGCTTGACGGAGGATTCTCCCGCTTTATCAGAAGAGCACGAGCAAGAAGCGAGCGGGCAGGAAACAAGCCAAGCCGTATTTGAACCCTTAACGGAGGATCATCCTGCCGTTGCGTTATTGGCGAAAGCATCCGAGACGAATGCCGAAATATGCGCGGATCTTTGTGCGCAGATACAGGCACTTCATGAGAGCGGAGCTCTTCCGTTCGGGTTGGATTTTGTCCTGAACGAAATCTCCCGGGTGGCTGAAAAAGATGACCGTGTCCATTATAATATGATCATCCAATCGGGCGCGGATACATATTCAATTCAATGGCTTTCCGATGCAGGCGATCGGCATGCATTGCTCGCGTCAATTTGTACGATTTCGTCGGACGGAGAACGCACCTTGTTTTATTCCGGTGCGTATACAACACAGCTCTATCATGTCTATTCTGATTGGGATGAGGAAGCAATAAGGGCAGAATGCGTTGATAAGGTGGCGGAGGCGTGCCGGATCGACAGTTGGAAAGCCGAGTCCATCTTGAAGCAGCTGGATTGGCTTTGTGACAGCTTGAGCACGGATGATGTTCTCTATATGTATAATCCGATGAAATCGGTTACTTGTATACAGGAAACGGAACACGCCCGCCTGATTCGGATCGTGCCCATCTTTTCCGATCTGGAAGACGCCGTTTTTCTGGTTCACACGGAAGGTCTTGTTCCCGTAATCGCGCAATACAGAGACGCCGTCCCCGGGAGTCAGGGAGCGTAACACACGGGGGCGGTCCTTCGCGCCCCTGTGCTGCAATCTGATCCAAACGAAAGGTTCGTGTTGCTGTGGGCGTTAAGGGATTGCAAAGGTCTTCTCGACAACCCTTCCGTCTCGC
>DFEW01000053.1:0-15232 GCA_002369195.1 Christensenella sp. UBA3792 | reverse complement strand
GGGGTCGTCAGCCCCTACGACACCTTATCCGCCTCCCCGTGTCATCCTGAGAAACAAAGCGACGAAGGATCTCGGAACGGTCAAGCTCTTCGCGCTCTGAGATTATTCGCCCTTCCGGTATTCCGATTGACAAAAGAACGTTTTTTTCGTATAATTGAATGGTCAATCGGGACAATGGAAGGAGAATAAACGATGAAGAAAACGATTTCGGTTCTTTTGGTTGCAGTCATGCTGCTGTCCCTCGTCGCGTGCGGCGGCGGCATCAAGCAGGAACAGATCGTCGGCGCGTGGAAGGTCACTGCCGCGAAGGGCAACAGCGACGTGCAGAATCTGGTCGGCGCATATCTGAATCTGATGAGCGGCGGATCATACTTCTGGACCGTCAACGGCGTCATCGCGCTCAAGGGAACGTACCGGCTCAGCGGTTCCAGACTGTACCTTGACGACGACTATACGGACATTTCGCTGAACGGCAGCACCATGACGCTCAAGGACAGCTCCGGCGAGATCACGCTGGTTCGTCAGTAAGCGATCGGCGGCCGTCCCCGGCACAATTTACAATCCAATCAGAATACGCAAAAGCAGGCGTCCTTCGACACCTGCTTTTCGATTGCCTTTTCGGTTATCTGCCGGAAAGCTCCTCCGTCCAATGGAAGGTTCCGGTCTTTTTCACGTTCTCGCCGTAGATCGTTCGGAAGTCGTTTTTCATCGAAAGGACCTGGAATCCGAGTCCTTCCCACTTCTGGCGCAGTTCGTCCGCCTTTTCGGGATGCCCGTAGTCGCGCACGTCGTCGTCCGCGATCAGCATGAACGCAAGCGCCTTGTACGGATTGTTGCTGATCGTATAGAGGTGCATGGCGGTGTCGCCGCTCGTGTTGCCGAACGACAGCACCGGCTGCTGCCCGATCTCGCGCATGATCGCCGTGACCTTGTTCGTTTTGAGGTTCTTGACCTGCATCACGTCGGTGCGCACCAGTTCGTCGCCGGGCTGGAACGTGTAATCGAGCGTGTCCGCGTCGCCCTGTCCGCTTGCTTCGAGCGCGACGTCCATGCCGATGAAGTGATCCGACGGCACATCCACCATGCCCTCGAACAGCTCGCGGCAGATGTAGCGGTCGCTGCCGCTGACCACATAGACGGAAAAGTCATGCTCCTGCAGATAGTCGATCACCTCGACGATCGGACGGTAGAATGCCTGTCCGTACGTCATGCCCGTAAAGCCATCCACGTCGCGCACGAGAAACTGCGTCACGTAGTTCTGAAACTCGGTCACGGTCATGCCCGCATACGCGCGCGCCGCGGCATGCGCATGGCGCAGCGCCATATCGCCCGCATAGGTGTGCGTCGGTCCGCCCGCGCGGATGTCGTGCGCAACGGCGAGCAGCTCCTCGTCCGGCGTGAAGGTCGGATCCGCCAGCACGCGCCACGCCAGCATGTAATATTCGAGATACGTCGGGAACAGCTCCCCGTATATGGTGCCGTCCATATCGAACACCGCGATGCGCCGCTCGACCGGAATGAAGTCCTTCGAGGTCTCGTCCGTCACCGCGTCGACGTACGCGATCAGCGTATCGAGCGCCGGTGCAACATCGTTCCAGGACGCGAACACCTCCTCGGTGTCGTCCTCCTGCGGGGTCTGCTGCGGCTTGCAGGCAAGCGCGCCGAGCAGCAGTACAAGCGCCAGAAACAGCGCGATCCATCTTTTCTTCATGAAACTCTTCTCCTTAAAATCCGTCTGATTCGATATTGTACCATATCCGCTCAAAATTGCAAGGACAAATCGCCGCGCGGTTGAAATACCGCCGCACTTTTGCTATAATAAAAGGACAGAGCAAAAACGGAGGGAACGGATGAACGGGCAGAACACGCTATTTTTCAACGGCGTCGGCGAACCGCTGGCGGCGCGTCTGCGCCCCGAAACGATCGACGAGATCGTCGGGCAGTCGCACCTGATCGGTCCGGGCAGGATTCTGCGGCGCATCATCGAGCAGGATGCGGTTTCCTCCATGATCTTCTGGGGACCGCCGGGCGTCGGCAAAACGACGCTCGCACACGTGATCGCCAACCATACCAAGGCGAAGTTCATCAATTTCTCCGCGGTCACAAGCGGCATCAAGGAGATCCGCACCGTCATGCAGCAGGCGGACGAAAACCGGCTGTACGGCGAAAAAACCATCGTGTTCGTCGACGAGATTCACCGCTTCAACAAAGCGCAGCAGGACGCGTTTCTGCCGTTCGTCGAAAAGGGCAGCATCATTCTGATCGGCGCGACAACCGAAAACCCGTCCTTCGAGGTCAACGGCGCGCTCCTGTCGCGCTGCAAGGTGTTCGTCCTAAAGGCGCTCGGCGAGGACGATCTTTGTACGCTCCTAAAGCGCGCGGTGCAGAGCCCGAAGGGGTTCGGCAATCAGTCCGTCGTGATTTCGGACGACGTGATCCGCATGATCGCGGTGTTCGCCAACGGCGACGCGCGAACCGCGCTGTCCACGCTGGAAATGGCGGTCTTAAACGGCGAATACGAAAACGAGGTCACGACGGTCACGGTCGACACGGTCGAGCAATGCACCTCAAAAAAATCGCTGCTGTACGACAAGAACGGCGAGGAACACTATAATCTGATCTCCGCGCTGCACAAGTCGATGCGCAACTCCGATCCGGACGCGGCGGTCTACTGGCTCGCGCGCATGCTCGAAGCGGGCGAGGACCCGCTCTACGTCGCGCGGCGGCTGACGCGGTTCGCGAGCGAGGACGTCGGGCTTGCCGATCCGCGCGCGCTGGAGCTCGTGATCGCCGCCTATCAGGCGTGCCACTACATCGGCATGCCGGAATGCTCGGTGCACCTCACGCAGGCGGTCGTGTATCTGTCGCTCGCGCCGAAGTCGAACGCGCTCTACATGGCGTACGAGCACGCAAAGACCGATGCGCAAAAACAGCTTGCCGAACCGGTACCGCTGCACATCCGCAACGCGGTCACCTCGCTGATGAAGGACGTCGGCTACGGCAAGGGCTATCAGTACGCGCACGACACGAAGGACAAGCTGACCGACATGCGCTGTCTGCCCGATTCGCTGCTCGGCACCGTCTATTACGAACCGACCGATCAGGGGCTCGAAGCGCGGTTCAAGGAGCGCCTCGAGCAGATCAAGGCATGGAAAGCGGAGCACAGCAAATAAGAAAACGCGGAGTCAAACGGCTCCGCGTGTTTTTGTGTCTATATGATCGGTATTGTGATTATTCTTCCTCTTCTCCGACGATCGTGCGATAGATGCGATCGAGATCATCCTTCGAATAGTAGTGAATGATCAGCTTGCCCTTCTGTTCGTCTCCCTGCACGGCGACCTTGGTGCCAAGCTCGCTGCGCAGCCGGTGCAGCGCCGCCTTAAACTCCACAGACGGCTCAAACGCTTCGGTCTTCGGCTTCTTTTCCATGGCGGCGAAGCGCAGTTCATCCTCGAGCCGACGCACCGACCAATCGTTCTGCACGCACTTTTCGGCAAGCTCCTTCTGCAGCTTCGCATCCGCGACTCCCGCAAGCATCTTGCCGTGACCGGCGGACAGCGTACCGTCCTTGACCATCGCCTGCACGGGCTTACTAAGCGTCAAAAGACGCAGGGCGTTCGCGATTGCCGAGCGGCTCTTTCCGACGCGCTCGGAGACCTCCTCCTGCGTCAGATCATGCTGCTGCATCAGCAGCTTGAGCGCCGCCGCTTCCTCGATCGGGTTCAAATCTTCGCGCTGAATGTTCTCGACGAGACTGATCTCCATCAGCGTATCGTCGTTCGCCTCAGTCAAAACGACCGGAACGGTCTTGAGCCCCGCAAGGCGCGCCGCGCGGTACCGGCGTTCACCGGCGACGATCGTATAGCGCAGACCGTTTTTGCGCACGAGCAGCGGCTGCACAACGCCGTGGCGCTTGAGCGACGAAGCAAGCTCCTTGAGCTTCTCCGGATCGAACGTTTTGCGCGGCTGATCCGGATTTGTGTCGATGTCATACAAGCTGACGGTTAAAACGCCGCCGTTTTCCGGTTCCTGCACATCGAGATCGTCCAACAGCGCGTCGAGTCCGCGCCCGAGTCCCGTCAATTTTTTAGCCATGTTGCTCCTCCCGTTTGATGAATTCTTCCGCCAAGCTTGTGTACGCGCGCGCGCCGACGTTGCGCGGATCGTACAGCGTGATCGGCAGACCATGGCTCGGCGCCTCGCTCATGCGGACCGACCGCGGAATGATCGTGTTATACACCTTATCCTTGAAAAAGTGCTTGACCTCCTCGACCACCTGCACGCACAGGTTCAGCCGCGCCGAGAACATCGTCAGCACAACGCCCTGAATATCGAGCGAATGGTTCAAGCTTCTGCGCACAAGCTTCACCGTGTTCATCAGTTGTGAAAGCCCTTCGAGCGCGTAATATTCGCATTGGATCGGCACGAGCAGCGAATCGGACGCGGTCAGCGCATTGAGCGTCAGCAGACCGAGCGACGGCGGACAATCGATGAAGATGTAGTCGTACCGGTCGATCACGGGCTGCAGCGCCTGTTTCAGCCGCTGTTCGCGCGCGAGCATCGAAACGAGTTCAACCTCCGCGCCTGCCAGTTCAATGCGCGACGGCAGTACGTCAAGCGTTTCAATTCTCGTATGCCGGACCGCCTGATCCGCCGGATAATCGTCGATCAGCACGTCATAGCTGCACGGGACGTCCTTTTTCTTCGACACGCCGAGACCGCTTGTGCTATTGCCCTGCGGATCGAGGTCGACGAGCAGCACGCGCCGTCCCGTCTGCGCCACGCAGGCGGACAGGTTGATTGCGGTCGTCGTCTTGCCGACGCCGCCTTTCTGATTCGTAATGGAAATGATTTTCGTCATAGATGCTCCTTTATATACGCTATGATAGCACAGCGGGACGCGTTTTGCAAGCATGGCAATGTTTCACGTGAAACACGCGCACACTCCGTCTTCCGCAGCACGCATTGTTTCACGTGAAACAAAAGGGAGCTGTCCGCGACAGCTCCCTTTATCGTTACTCTTTGATCTTTTTCGCCGCCGGCTTTCTTGCCGTCGCGGTCTTTGGCTTTACTTCCGCCTTTGGCTTTTCCGCCGTCTTGGGCTTTGCCGCCGCCTTCGGCTTTTCCGCTTTCGGCTCCGCGGGCTTGGTCGTTTTGCGGCGAACGGGCTTGGGCGCGGGTTCCGGGATGCCGAGCACGCTGCGGTACAGCTCCATATAGCGTCTTGCGGAGACCGCCCACGAGAAGTCGGTCTTCATTGCGCGCTTCATCAGACGTGCCCACATATCCTTCTGATCGTACCAGTAACCGACCGCCTGTTCCATGACGTGCAGCATATCGTGCGCATTGTAGTCATGGAAGCTGAATCCGTTGCCGTCGTCCGTATACCAGTTGTACGGAAGGACGCTGTCGCGGAGGCCGCCGGTTTCGCGCACGATCGGGATCGTGCCGTAGCGCATTGCGATCATCTGGGAGAGTCCGCACGGCTCGAACTGCGACGGCATCAGGTACATGTCGCATGCAGCGTAGGTCTTTCTCGCCATGTTCTCGTCGTGGCGCAGGCAGGTCACGAATCTGCCGGGGAACCGGTACTGTGCATCGCGAAACGCGTTCTCAAAGTACGCGTCTCCGGTGCCGACGATGATCATCTGCACATCCATGCGCATGATATCGTTGAGCACGCAGGTGATCAGGTCGAGACCCTTCTGCGAGGTCAGGCGCGAAACGAGACCGATCAGCGGCACGTCACGCTTTTCAAGACCGAGCTCCTCCTGCAGCGCCGCCTTGCACAGCTTCTTGTTGGAGGGATCCTCCGCGTTATAATGGTACGGAATCTGGATATCCGTGCTCGGATCGAACGATATTACGTCGATTCCGTTCAGAATGCCCGATAATACGTTTTGTCTTGCGCGGAGCAGACCGTCGAGGCGTTCGCCGTAGTAACCGGTGCGGATTTCTTCCGCATAGGTCGGGCTGACGGTCGTGATGCGGTTTGCGAACACGAGACCGGCCTTCATGAACGAAAGCAGTCCGTAGAATTCCAGATTGTTCGGCGAGAAGTAGCCCTCGTTGAGACCGAGCACGCTGTTGATACGCTTCCAGTCAAACAATCCCTGATACTTGAGGTTATGGATCGTGTAGACGGTATGCACGTCGCGATAGCCGTCCAGACCGCGGTACTGATCGTTCAGCAGCACCGGAATGAGACCCGTCTGCCAGTCGTTGCAGTGGATGATGTCCGGATAGTAGTTGAGGTACTTGAACGATTCGAGCACGGCGCGGCAGAAGAACGCGAAGCGGAAGCCCTCCTCCTCGTCGCCGGTATAGACCTTGTCTCCGCCGAACATCGCCAGATTGTCGATGAAATAGAAGCGGACATTGTCCTGCACGAGCGAATCGATTCCGCAGAATACGGAATAGCTGCCGAGCTGCAGGTTAAAGTGGCAGATATGCTCCATCCGATAGATGTAGTAATCGTCGATCTGCCGGTATTTCGGAATCATGACGCACACTTCGGCGCCCTGCGACACCAGTTCTTTCGGAAGCGAACCGACGACGTCGGCCAGTCCTCCGGTCTTTACATAGGGAAAGCACTCGCTTGCAGCGAATAAAATCTTCATTTCTTCTCCTTTTCTCCTTTTAGACGGTCAGATTCTTGCGGAATACGAGCGGCAGCCCTTCGAAGCCGTTCAACATGCGTCCCTCGGTGACCGTAACGCCCTTATCGAGGATGACATGGTCGAGCTTCGCGCCCGCGCGGATCTTCGAACCCTGCATGATGATCGAGTTTTTCACAACCGCGCCGCGCTCGACGGTAACGCCGCGGAACAGAACCGAGTTTTCAACCGTGCCGTCCACCTTGCAGCCGTCCGCCATCACGACGTTGTGCACGTCCGCGTGTTCGCCGTACTTTGCGGAGATTTCATCCTTGACTTTGGTATAGATCGGGTGTTCTCTGTTATAGAGATCATGCGCTTCGGGCGCGTTCAAAAGCTCCATGCTGTGACGGAAGAACGTGTTGACCGAATCGATGCGCGCTACGTACCCGTCATAGCGCCATCCCATGATGTTGAGCTCGTGCACATGCGTCAGAAGGATGTCGCGCACGAAGTCGATGCCGCCGCGCGAGTACGATTCCTCGACGAGGTCCTCGAACAGTGCTTTGTCGATGATCATGATCTCGCAGGAACGGAAATTCGATCTCGGATAGCGCGGATACCATTCGAGTTCCTTCACGCGCATGCCGTCCTCGTCGAACAGCAGTCTCAGGTCGCGGTTCTGCTCCTCGGGATCGAACGACGCATCCTCGTTGTACATGATCGTAATGTCCGCGCCGGTTTCCTTGTGCTGCGCGAGGATCTTCTCGAACGTGGTGTTGAAGATCGTGTGCGAGCCGGACAGGATCAGGTACTTTTGATTGGAGTGGCGCACGTACTGCATGATCGAATGATATGCGTCGATGTCGCCGCGGTACACGCCGGTGTTGTCCTTGGTGGAGAACGGCGGGAGCAGGAACAGACCTTCGCGCTTGCGGTTGAGGTCCCATTCCTTGCCGGTGCCGAGATGGTCCATCAGCGAATGGTAGTTCTTCTGCGTGATGATGCCGACGTTGCGGATGCCGGAATTCACGAAGTCGGACAGAACGAAGTCGATGACGCGATAGCGGCCGCCGAACGGAACCGCCGCAACGGCGCGGCTCAGCGTCAGATCGCGCATATAGGGGTTCGCTTCGCCGGTAAAAATCAAACCGAATGCATCCTGGATCATGCGTTTGTACCTCCGTTCACAAACTGACTGAGCGTTTCCTGCGTCACGACCGCGCCGCGCGGAATGACCGTGCCGTCCGGAATCGTCACATCGTTGCCGATCAGCGCGATGTCGCCGGTCAGGCGGTTGTCGATCACTTCGCCTTCCTTGGGCGGTTCACCGATCAGGACATTGTCGCCGATGGTCGCGTTTTCGCCGATGATCGCCTTATGCACGATGCTGTTTCTGCCGATCTTCGAGCCGGGGAACACGACGGAATCAAAGACCTTGCCGCCCTCTTCGAGCTTCGCGCCGCAGAACAGGACCGTATGTTCGACCTCGCCGCGCACGACGCAGCCCTCGGTGACGAGACTGTTCTTAATGCGCGCTTCCTTGCTGACGTAATGCGGCGCCATGACCGGGTTGCGCGTATAGATGCGCCACGACGGATCGTCGAGGTCCAAAAGCGGCGGGTCGCCGAGCATATCCATGTTCGCTTCCCACAGACTCTGAATCGTTCCGACGTCCTTCCAGTATCCCTCGAACGGATAGGCGACCATCTTTTCGCCGGCGTTCAGCATGTTCGGGATGATGTTCTTGCCGAAGTCGTTCTCGCTCTTCTCGTCCGCGTCGTCGCGCTCCATATAGTCGCGCAGCTTTTTCCAGTCGAAGATATAGATGCCCATCGAGGCGTTGTTGCTCTTGGGCTGCTTGGGCTTTTCCTCGAACGAAACGATCTTGCCGGTCTCGTCGGTGTTCATGATGCCGAAGCGGTGCGCTTCCTCCATCGGAACCTTCAAAACCGCGATCGTCGCCGCCGCTTTGTGGTCGATGTGGAAGCGGAGCATCTTGGTGTAGTTCATCTTATAGATGTGGTCGCCCGAAAGGATCAGTACGTAATCGGGATCGTACTGGTCGACAAAGGAGCGGTTTTGCCAAATCGCGTTCGCCGTGCCGGAATACCAGCGTCCGTCATGCTCGGTCATGTAGGGCGGAAGCACGAACACGCCGCCGTTGTTGCGGTCGAGGTCCCAGTGCTGACCGGTGCCGAGGTACGCGTTCAGCGCCAGAGGACGGTACTGCGTCAGAACGCCGACCGTGTCAATCTCGGAATTGACGCAGTTCGACAGCGGGAAATCGATGATGCGGAACTTTCCGCCGAACGGAACCGCCGGCTTTGCCATGCTGGATGTCAGAACGCCGAGACGGCTGCCTTGTCCGCCTGCAAGCAACATGCAGACAATTCTCTTTTTCATGAATTCTCTCCTTTCGAGCGTTGGTTATTTCTTAGACGGTGTAAACTTGAAGAACACGGCCCCGTACGGCGGGAGCTTGACGTGGATGCGGTGCCGGAACTTTCCGAACGTCTCCTCAACGGTCTGCACCGGCTTGTTGTAGTGCAGTCCCGCCCCGCCGAAATACGGCGCGTCGGTCGAGAAAATCTCCTTATACTTGCCCGCATGCTCGCTGCCGAGGCAGTAGTCGTCCCACGGAACCGGCGTGAAGTTAAACACGCAAAGCACCGGCACACCGTGCGCATCCTTTCTCACGAAAGCGGCAACCGAATGCACCGAGTCGTCCACGGCGATCCAGTCGAATCCGTCCCAATCGTCGTCCCGCTCATAGAGCTGCGGCGTCTTTTGATAGAAGTGGTTGATCTCCTTCACAAAGCGCTGCATCTCCGCATGTTTCGGGTAGTCGAGTAGCAGCCAGTCGAGCGACTCGTCGAACCGCCATTCGATGAACTGTCCGATCTCCATGCCCATGAAGGTCAGCTTCTTGCCCGGATGCGCCATCTGATACGCGTACAAAAGACGAAGCTGCGCAAACTTCTGCCAGTAATCGCCAGGCATCTTGTTCAGCATAGACAGCTTGCCGTGCACGACCTCGTCGTGCGAGAACGGCAGGATATAATGTTCGGAGAACGCGTACATCAGCGAGAAGGTCAGCTTGTCGTGATGCCACTTTCTGTACAGCGAATCCATGTGCATATAGGTCAGCATGTCGTTCATCCAGCCCATATTCCACTTGTAGTCGAAGCCGAGACTGTCGCCGTGCTTGTCGGTCACGCAAGGGAACGCGGTGCTCTCCTCGGCGATCAGAATCTTGTTGCCGGGGATGTCCGCAATCGCCTGACGGATCTTCTTAAACAGCGCGATCGCATCGAGGTTTTCGCGTCCGCCGTAGATGTTCGGCAGCCATTCGCCGTCGCTGCGTCCGTAATCGAGGTACAGCATGCAGCTGACCGCGTCGACGCGCAGACCGTCGATGTGAAACTCCTTGAGCCAGTAGTATGCGTTGGACACGAGGAAGCTCTGCACCTGCGTTCTGCCGTAATCGAACAGCAACGTACCCCACTGCTTCATATCCGAACGGCGCGGATCGGGATGCTCGTAAAGCGGCGTGCCGTCGAAGCGCGCAAGGCCGTAGCTGTCGCGCGTAAAGTGCGCGGGCACCCAGTCCATGATCACGCCGATGCCCTTTTCGTGGGCGCGGTTGATCAGGTACTTGAGATCGTCGGGCGTGCCGTAGCGCGTGGTCGGCGCATAATAGCCGGTCACCTGATAGCCCCAGCTCGGGGTGAACGGATACGCCATCAGCGGCATGAACTCGAGGTGCGTATAGCCCATCTCAACCGCGTAATCGATGAGATCGGTCGCAAGATCGCGATAGGAAAGCCCCTTCTTCCACGAGCCGAGGTGGCATTCATAGATGTTCATCGGCGCGTTGTGGCGCTTGCTGCAGCGATTGAGATACGCGCCGTCGGTCCACTCGAACGGCTTCGCCTCCCAGACCATCGACGCGGTGCCCATCGGTTCGCAGCGCTGCGCGTACGGGTCCGCCTTCATCAGAACAGCGCCGTCGTTTCCGGTCACGGCATACTTATAGAGCTGTCCTTCCTTTGCGATGCCGATCAGAATCTCCCATACGCCGGTCGTGCCGACGGGAGACATCTTGTCGGCTTCCGCATTCCAGTAGTTCCAATCACCGACGACGGAAATGGCGCGCGCATTCGGCGCCCACACGGCAAATCTCCAAACCGATTCTCCATTGTGTTCCACCAGATGACATCCCAGCGAACGATACGCCGTCAGGGTTTTGCCTTCGTTGAAGTAATAGAGTTCATCATCCGTCAGATGCGACACGTGCTTCACCTCACCCATAGATATTCGACAAACGGACAGATGGACCTGTCCATATTCATTCAACACTATCATACCATATATTTTTTCAATTTTGAACCACCAAACGAATGAATTTTATGTAAAACCTGCAAAAAATTGAACCTTTCTGTTTCTCTTTTTACAGAATGTGTGGTATACTCTGAAAAAAGAAAGGGGGGAGCGCCATGAAAAGCGGAAAAGCATTTCGGATCGTCTGCGCCGCGTTTGCTGGTCTGCTTGTCGCGCTCGCGGTTCTCTTCGTCCTGCTTCCGGGACGGGAAAAGCCGAAAATCTTCCTTTCGGAAAAGCGCACCGTCATCACCCCGACGCCCGGCACCGAACTGCAGGATTCGGTCGAGGCGAACACGCCCGCGCCGACGCCGGTGCATATCATTCAAACCCCCGCGCCCGTTCTTCCGAGCGGCGCGGTCAACCTGCTTTCCGACGGCGACGCGCTGTTTGCGCTCGACAGCCGCGAGACGGCGGAGCTTCTGCTGCGCACGTATTTTCAGCAGTGCGCGTATGAAAACATCGACGATCACAGCATTCTTTTGAAAGCGACGCTCGTTTCTTCCGTTTCGACCGCGCCTGCGGACGGATCGGTCGAATACCTTTCCTTTGATGCGGCGCTCAACAAGCTCAACAAAAACCGTTCGCTCATTTCCGTGCAGCGTTCCGTCGAACGCGCGTCGGTCTCGGTCTCCGAGCCGGGCGTGCGCTCGCAAAAAAGCGACCTGCTGCCTGTCGGCGCGCGCTTTTATCTGCAGCTCGGCACCGGCGCAAGGACGCTGACGCTCTCGGAACTGCTCTATAAGGACGGCTTTGCCGCGTCCGACGTCGAAACGCTGAACCGGCAGGTCTCCCAGCTTACGCAAACATCCTTCCTTGAGGGCACCTATCGTGTCGCGCAGCCGGACCGCGAACCCGGCAGCAAGGAGGGCAGACGCGGGAAGGACAAGGGGAACCTGCGCTTTTCCGCGCCGGTCAAGGGGGACGTCGTCAGCTATTTCGGCATCCGCTTCGGCGAGATGCACTACGGCATCGATTACAGCGCGTCGACCGGCTCGCGCATCTACGCGCCGGAGGACGGAACGGTCATTTTCTGCGGGGAGCGTCCCGGCTATGGAACCGTCGTCGAAATCAAGCACGAGAACGGGTTCGTCTCTCGGCTTTCCTCCTGCGCGAACGTCGCCGTCGAGCTCGAACAGCACGTCAAGCGCGGCGCGGTGATCGGCTATATGCCCGCAATCGAGGGACGCGGCGCGCCGATTCTGCACTACGAGCTTCTGATCGACGGAATCCCGTACAATCCGCTGTATTATTTATCGTGAGAAGTTGCCGCTTCTTTTGAAAAATCACTTTCCAAAAGCCGTGAAATCTGTTATGATAATAGAGGAAGAAAAGCAGCCGAAGCTTCTTCGGCGTGTTTTTTCATGAGATAGGGGACCGTATGGAAGAAATGAAAAAAACCTGGGCGCTTGCAAAAGAAGGCATTCGTCCGCAAATCGCCGCCGTGACGTTCCACCGCTGGATCGACGTGCTCGACCCGGTCGTGGTACAGAACGGGATTCTGGTGATGGAAGCGCCGGACGACGTCGTGAAAAACACGGTGTCGGAATACTATATGGATTACGTGCGCAATGCGGTGCAGAAGGTGGATCCGGATATTCTCGATATCCTGCTGATCGTGCCCTCGCAGCGTAAGGATTTCGTGCATGTTTCGTCGGAAGAGGTGTCAATCAACTCGCTGACGCTGAACCCGCAGTACACGTTCGATACGTTCATCGTCGGAAAGTCGAACGACTTTGCGCACGCGGCCTGCGTCGCGGTCGTCGAAGCGCCGGGCAGGGCGTATAATCCGCTGTTCCTGTACGGCGGCGTGGGTCTCGGAAAGACGCATCTGATGCACGCGATCGGTCACGCGATGAAGGAAGCGAACCCGTCGGCGCGCATCGTGTACGTGACGAGCGAAATGTTCACGAACGACATGATCGAAGCGGTCCGCTACGGCAAAAACACGGAGTTTCGCCAGCGCTACCGCAACGTCGACCTTCTGATGATCGACGATATCCAGTTCATCGCCGGAAAACAGGCGGTGCAGGAGGAATTTTTCAACACGTTCAATACCCTGCACAACGCCGGAAAGCAGATCGTCATCAGCTCCGACCGCCCGCCCAAGGAGATAAAAGCGCTCGAAGAACGCCTTTCCTCACGATTTGAATGGGGTCTTGTCGCGGACATTCAGGTTCCGGACCTTGAAACGCGAACCGCCATTTTAAGAAACCGCGCGCAGAACAAGCATGTGGAAATCGACGACGAGATCATCAATTTCATTGCGGAAAACATCGTCGACAACATTCGAAAGCTCGAGGGCTCATTGAATCGCGTGATCGCGTATGCGACGATCCGCCGCCTGCCGATCACCCTGCCGCTTGCGAAGGAAGCGATGAAGGAAATGCTTCCGAAGAAGAAGGAGATCGAGATCACGCCGGACCGCATCAAGGAAACGGTCGCGGATTACTATTCGATCCCGATCGAAAGCATGATGTCGCAGCGGCGCGACAAGGAGGTCGTGATGCCGCGGCAGATCGCGATGTACTTCTGCCACGAGCTGTTGAGCTTGCCGTATAAGCGCATTTCGACGCTGTTCGACCGCAATGATCACACGACGGCGATTTCCGCCTGCAACAAGATCGATCAGATGATCGACGCCGATCCGGCATTTCGCGACACGGTCGAGAGCATCAAAGCACGCATCAAAGAGGATTAAAGACTTTTCCACAGAATGTGGATTTGTCAAGTGGTCGGATTTGGGGTAATTCGGATACTGTGGAAAGCGGGAAAAAGTCGCTCCTTTTTCCACCGCCTTACCCGCGCGCTTCCCACAGTAAAAAGCGCGGCAATGCGCCATAAAACCAACTTACCCGTCTTTTCCACACCTCCTACTGATAATACTTCTATTATAATCAAACAATACGGAAAGAGAATCTCTCCCGTTCGGTGGATAACCGGAAGAAAGGAAATGCTATGAAATTTACAATGCAAACGGAAGATCTGTGCATGGGCGTCCTGTCCGTCGTAAAGGCGCTTCCCGTTCGTTCGACCATGCCCGTGCTCGACGGCGTTCTGATCGAAGCGACGCAGGAAGGCATTCATCTTTGCTGTTCCGATCTGATGTTCCAAAAGGAATGCTTCCTTCCCGCGATGGTCGAGGAAGAGGGCAAGTGCGTCTTAAAAGGAAAGTTTCTTTCGGAGATTTTGAGAAAGCTGCCGGACGGCAAGCTGGAAGCCGAACAGGAAGGAAACCTCTTGAAGATCAAGAGCAGCCGCATCCGTCAGAGACTGCAGTGCATCGAGTTTGAGGAATTCCCGATGATGCACACCAAGGGCGATGCGTTCGACATCACGCTTCCGGCATCCAACTTAAAGAGCATGATCGATCACACCGTGTTCGCGGTTTCGCAGGACGATTCTCGTCCGGTTCTGACCGGCACGCTGATCGAGGCGGAGGGGGATGTGCTCACCTTCGTCGCGACCGACTCGTTCCAGTTCGCATTAACCGCCATGCACGCGGACAAGGAGTTCCCAAAAATGCGCACCATCGTGCAGGGCAAAGTCCTGAACGAGATCGCCAAAATGGCGGAGGAGACCGAAAAGGATGTCACGATCCGGATGACGCAGACGCATCTGACCGTACAGGTCAACGACACGCGCCTGACCGCGCGCCTTTTGGACGGCAACTACATCGATTATAAGCGCATCATCCCGAAGGACTGCAAGACGCGCGTGCTCGTCGATACCGCAGAGCTTCTTTCCATGACCGACCGCGCGCAGCTGATCGCAAGGGAAGGAAACAACAGCATCGTGATGCACTTTGCGGACGATATGCTCACCATGAGCGCCGAAAGCTTCGTCGGCCGCGGCGAGGATACGATGGAAGTAAGCGTCGTCGGAGACCCGATTGACATCGCCTTCAATCCGAAGTACATCATGAACATCCTGAAAAACATCTCGGATGAAAAGGTCTACATGGAATTCAACAGCCCGATTTCCCCGTGCGTCATCCGTCCGGTGCAGGGCGACGCATTCCTTTATTTGATCGTCCCGATGCGCGTCTATTAAAGATCATACGCTACGGAACATTCAGAAAGGTTCTCCTTTTTGGAGGACCTCCTTTCTTTTTGGCATCCTGTAGGGGCTGACGACCCCGGCAGCCCGAAAAAGAAACACCCCCTCATCAGTCTGCTTCGCAGACAGCTTCTCCACCCTGAAGGGGGAGAAGCCATGAAGTGCGCGAATCCAAAAGCCTTCTCCTTCGAGGA
>DFEW01000056.1:6551-14055 GCA_002369195.1 Christensenella sp. UBA3792 | reverse complement strand
GACAGCTCCCCTTGCACAGGGGCGCCATGCGGTGCGCGCACGACCGAAAGCCCTCCCTGTGTAAGGGAGGGTGGATCGCGAAGCGAGACGGAGAGGTGTCCTCCGTCGTGCCGTCATGAACGCGCGGATATTCGCGGAGGCGCAAAACGAGCTTGCAATGGGAGCGGATGTTCGATATACTATATATGATCAATCGGATAAGGGGGGTACGGTATGAAACGGCATTGGAAGCTGCCGATTGCGCTGCTGGCGGGTCTGTTGGCGATCGCGTTCGTCGCGTTGTTCTTCGCAAACCGCGTACAGCGCGCAGACGGCGCGATCGAGATCAGCGAGGGATATCTGCCGAGCGAGGTCGGAAACCTGTTTTATAAGCTCTACAAGCCGTCGAATCTGAAGGACGGCAAAGCGCCCGGCGTTCTGCTGCTGCACGGGTATCAGAACGATCA
This sequence comes from Christensenella sp. UBA3792, assembly GCA_002369195.1. Classification (GTDB taxonomy): domain Bacteria; phylum Bacillota; class Clostridia; order Christensenellales; family CAG-138; genus UBA3792. Next base: position 13,609 of record DFEW01000056.1, on the reverse strand, counting down.
CGAGACCAACGCGGCATACGCGATCGAGCTTTGCAAGCGCGGCGTGATCGTGCTGTCGCTCGACGAATACGGACACGGCGCAAGCGAACCGGGGCTGAAGGAACGCGGCTACGTGAACCACATGGTCAAGGTCAATTACGGTGAGGACAGCGTCGAGGACAAGACGTTCCGGTCCATCGGCGGCACGGTGCGCTACCGGCTGCTGATGAACTTCTCGAACCTCTCCTTCTTCGACGAGCGCTACGTGACCGACGATGCGGGCAACGTGCTGACCGACAGCTCGTGCGGCGGCATCGCGGCATACAAATTCCTGTCCGAGCTGCCGAACGTGGATCGGACGAAGCTCGGCATCAGCGGACATTCGATGGGCACCTGGGCGGGCTGGTCGGTTGCCGCGGCATATTCGGGCACGGAGATCGAGCCGAAGGCGACCGTGCTGCAATGCGGCGAGCTGTTCCGCGACTCGGCATACGATGCCGAACACATTCATTTCAACAACGTCCTGCTGCTGCAGGCGAAGTGGGACGAGTTCAGCTACTTCCGCGACTACAAGCGCAACGTGGACGACGCGATCCTGCGCTCGCCGCTGCGCACCGAGTTCCTCGGCACGAGCGCCGCAAACGCCGCGTGGGATACGACGTTCGGCAGCTTCGTGGACGGCTCCGCGCGCCGCATGGAGCTGCTCTACACGAACCACCGTCTTACCACGCACAACGCGCACGGGCTTGCCGCGGCGCTCGACTGGTTCGATCAGTCGTTCGGCGGCAATGTGCTGACCGGACCCGCGTACACCGAACAGAGCGCGATGACCAAGGAATGGCTCGTGCTGCTCGCGATGCTCTGCGTAATCGCGGCGCTGCTGCCGTTCTCCGAGCTGCTGCTGTGCATCCCGTTCTTTGCGGCGCTCGCGCAGCCGCTGCCGTCCAAAGCCGGCATCAAGCCCGCGGGCAAGTGGTGGCGCGGCGCACTCATTACGATCCTGCTCGCCGGCGCGACCTATCCGTTCATGACGCAGCTCGGACACGCGCTGCTGCCGCTGCCGGAGGGCATCTTCCGCATGACGGTCGGCAACGGGTTCATCGGCTGGTACCTGCTGCTGATCGTGATCATGCTCGTGACGACGTGGATCGGCGCGCGCTCCGCCAAAAAGAAGGGCACGTACGACGGTTTCTACGGCATGGGTCTCGGATCGGAACGGAAGCCGAACCGCATCTCGTTCGCGCTGCTGCTGCGCGCCTGCCTGTTCGTGCTGTGCATGCTGCTGATGATGTACCTCGTCGTATTCGCGGCGGAAAAGCTGTTCCGGCTCGATCTGCGGTTCATCTGGCCGTTCTTCAAGACCTTCACGCTGCCGCGTCTCGGACAGTTCTTCGTGTACATTCCGGTGTTCGCCCTGTTCTTCCTGCTGAACAACTCGAAGATCATGGCGTCGATGCGCACGGAAGCGACCTACAAGAAGGGCTTTGCGGGATTTTTCGGCAGCTGGTGGCGCAACGCGCTTTTGATGGTCGGCGGGATCCTGATCATCGTTCTGATCGAATACATTCCGTTCTTTGCAGGCATCGGACCGGGCGCGGACGTGCTGTTCGGCTCGACCTTCGGCGGACCGTTCATGTCGCTGCTGATCCTGTTCGTGCCGCAGGTCGTCGTGTTCAGCGTGCTTTGCACCTACTTCTACCGCCGCACCGGCAGCGTCTACGTCGGCGCGCTGCTCGTCTCCTCGCTCGCCGCGTGGATCGTCACTGGCGGCTCGTCGATGCTCTGATCCTCATGTACGCAAAAAAGCCCCCGATCGGGGGCTTTTTTCAATAGATCGTTTTGGGAAGCTCGTCGATCCCGTACTGTTCCATGAACGCGTCGAGGTCGCGGCGGGTTTCGATCAGCATGATTTCATGAAATTTGCCGGTGTCCAGATCCGCAAAGCCCGCCGTCGTCTCGCCGGTGCAGATGCTGCGCTTCAGGACCGGAACCTGCTTCTTAGGATCGTACCGCTTCTCCGGCGCGCGTTTTTTGAACCAAACCATTACGTTCCCTCCTTCGTCATCTTCACGCGGAAGGAGATCGTGCGCGGGGTCGGCAGCGAATCGAAGCGCACCACGTACGCATCATGCTCGGTATCGACGTCAATCACCGTGCCCGCGCCGATCAGCACATGGTTCACGCGGTCGCCAACCCGAAAGCGCAGCGCGTCCTCGCTGTCCGGCAGGTATCGTTCCGTGTTGCGGATGTAGGTCTGCGCGTCGCGGATCAGTCCGTCCTGCGGCGGCGCGGTGTGCTCCAGCAACGCCGGATCGATGTCCAGCAGAAACCGCGAGGGATAGCGCGGCGTGTTGTCGAGGTTGCGCCCCTCCGCCTCGGTCAGGTACAGGCGCTTTTGCGCGCGCGTCATGGCGACGAACGCGAGCCGACGCTCCTCCTCCATCCCCGCGAGCGTGCGCACCTTGCGCGAAGGGAACACGCCCTCGTTCATGCCGATCAGAAAGACGTACGGGAATTCGAGTCCCTTCGCGGCATGCACGGTCATGAGCTTGACCTTGTCGCCCGGTTCCGCGGCGTCGCTGTTCGTGAACAGTGCGATATGCTTGAGGTAATGTTCGAGCGTGACCTCCTCGCCGCAGGTCGTTTCGTATTCGTACACCGACTGCTTGAGCTCGGCAAGGTTGTCGAGTCGCTCCTGGCTGCCCTCGGTGCGCATCATCGCCTCGTACCCGCTTTCGTCCAGGATCGCGGACAGCACCTCGGACACCGGACGCCCCGCGACCGACGCGGCGAAGCGATCGATCAGCTTGACGAACTGCGCCGCCTTCGTTCCCTTCATGACCTCGGAATCGAGGTTGCGCTTTAACGCGGTGTACAGCGTGCAGCGGTTCTGCTCGGCGTACTCCTCCAAGAACTTCATGCGGCGGTTGCCCATGTTGCGCTTCGGGGTATTGACGACGCGGCGGAACGAAAGGTCGTCCGCATACGCGATCATGCGAAGATAACACAGCGCGTCCTTGATCTCCATGCGCGCGAAGAACTGCACGCCGCTGTAGATCGTGTAGGGCAGCTTCGCTTTCAGAAATACTTCCTCGACCTGCCGCGTCAGATAGTGCGCGCGGTACAGCAGCGTCATATCGCGATAGGCGACGCCCGATTCGTGCAGCGCGGCGATCTCGTCCGCCACCCACTTTGCCTCCTGCTCGGCGTTTTTCGCATGGTGGCAGAGCACCGACGCGCCGTGCGGGAGCATCGCGATCAGATCCTTTTTGATGCGGTTGCGGTTCTTCGCGATCATCGAATTGCAGACGGCAAGGATCTCCGGCGTGCTGCGGTAGTTCTCGTTCATCAGGATCGTCTTGGTGCCGGCAAACTGTCTGTCGAAATCGAGCAGATACTTTACGTTCGCCCCGCGCCAGGAATAGATCGTCTGATCCGGATCGCCGACGATGAACAGGTTTTTGTGGTACCCGCAAAGCACCTCCATCAGCTCGTACTGCAGGGCGTCGATGTCCTGAAACTCGTCGATCATGATGTATTCGAGCCGCTTCTGCCACTTCAGGCGGATGTCCTCGTGCTCGCGGAAAATGTACAGCGTGAACTTGATGAGGTCGTTGTAGTCGAGCCCGAAGCACTTCTTTTGCTGATACAGGTACCCGTAAAAGAGGATGTCGTTCGTGCCGACGGCGTTGAGGTACTTTTCGCGCAGCGCGTCGAGCGAGAGGTTGACGAGGTCGAGGTAGTACTCCGGCTTCTTGAACAGCTTCTGGATCTCGAACATGTCGCGCGCATTCGCGAACGTCATGTCGCGCAGGGTCAGACCGCGTTCCTCGTAGATGATCTTGAGCATGTCGTCGATGTCGGAATTGTCGAGCACGAGAAAGCTCTTGGGATACTGCACCGCAAAGCTGTCCTCCTGCAGGACCGACACGCAAAAGCCGTGGAACGTGTTGATATAGCCGGTGTCGTTGTCGCCGGTCAGGTTGTGGATGCGCTGACGCATCTCGTTCGCCGCCTTGTTCGTAAACGTGACGCACAGGATGTTCCCGGGCAGGATGCCGTAGTCGTTGACGAGGTACGCGAACCGGTGCGACAGCGCGCGCGTCTTGCCGGAGCCCGCGCCAGCAATCACACGGATAAAGCCCTCGGTCGAGGTGACCGCCTGCTGCTGGGATGCGTTCAGGATCGGTTCTTCCATAGCCGCTCCTCTCCTCAGCCGATGCGCCAGACGACCGTGACCGTGTCGGTCGCCTCGATGTCGTCCGGCTCGATGTCGAACCGGTACGACGCGTCCGCCGCCTCCGCCTTCATCAGCAGGTTGCGCTGCATCGGGCGCACCGCAAGGTCCGCCTCGCTGCGCGCGTAATCGATCGAGAGGATCTCGCCGAGCGCGACATGCGCCGCCTCAGCCAGCACCTGCGCCTTTGCCCGCGCGTCCGAGACCGCCGCGTCAATGAGACGGTTCTTCGCCGCTTCCGCGTCGCGCACCGTGTAGGCGATCGACAGCTCCGGCTGCGCCGCGCCGTGCGCGAGCGCATAGAGCACCCGCCCGAGCAGCGCATTGTCGGAGGCGAACTCCACCTTGCACGCATGGCGATAGCGGAACCCGACGAAGCGGTTCTTGTAGACGCCGTGATCGTCGTAGCCCTCGTACTCCGCATCGACGGAAAACTGCAGGGTCTTGAGATCGTCCTTGGAAAATCCCAGCGCGGCAAGCGCATCCCGCACCGCCTGCGTGTCCGCCTCGCAGTGCGCGAGCGCGTCGGCGTACGCCGGATCGACGCCGGTCAGCGTCAGAGAAATGCGCGTCGTGTCCGGCTTCAGGTGCAGAACGCCCTTTCCGGTCACGCGAACGGTGTGCATCGATTCCATATCGTTTTCCTTTCCGCAAACGTCCGTTTGCCGTCCCTTATAGGTCCGCTTCGCGCAGCATCGCGACGTCCGCAAACGGAACGCGCATGCCGTTCGTCAAAATGAGCTGCTTTTCGAACGCGTCGATCTTCTTCAGCTGCGCGCGCACCGTGCGGTACGTGCCGCCGCTCTTGTTCGCGTCCGGCGCAAAATACGTCAGTTCGATCTGCGGCTGCCCGCCCGCGCGCGCCGCGAGCGCGAACAGCGCCTCGTTGATCGTCGCCTTGCTTTCCTCCGTCAGCTCCTGCTTCGTATCCGTGTAGCGCGCGGTTTCCTCGACCGCGTCGTCGTAGCCGGTCAGCGCCGCAAACGGAGAGAACTGCGCCGCCCGCTTTTCCATTGGCTGCTGCGGATGGTTGCGCGAGATCGGATGCGGCAGATCGATAATGTCGTCGTACGGTCCTGTCATGCCTTGTGCCCTCCGATCTGTTCGTTTCGCTCGCGTCCGGTTGCACCTTCCTGATAGCTCGTTCCGGCAAGGATCGCGTTCTTGCCGTATTTGTCCTTGATCTTGAGCATCGCTTCCTGCAGCTTGCGCTCCTTTTTGAGCTGCGCCTCCTGTTTCTCCTGCTTTGTAACCGTCTCCTCGAAGGAGAACAGATCGAGCTGCTCCGCCTTCGGCTGCTCCGCCGCGTCGCGCTCGCTTGCGACATGGTTCGCGACCACGTACATGCGCCGCACCGTGAGATTGCGGTCGACGATGCGGTCATATAGGCGCAGGATCGCTTCAAGCATCAGCTTCGTCGAGGACGTCTGCCGCCCGATGTTCTCCGAGCCGTGCGCCATCTTCGGCGTCTTGCGCCCGTACCAGTCGATCTCCACCTCGCCTGAAAAATCCGGCGTGATGTTCTCGATGTCGTAGCCGACGGTCAGCACCATCTGATCCGTCACGAGCTGCTTTTGCACGAGATCGAGCGACAGCCCGCTCGTCATTTCCTGCACGATCAGCCGCGCCGTGCGAAACGGCGTCGGTCCGGTCAGCACCTGCCCGACGCTGAGACTGCTGCTTAACGGGCGGTACGCCTTGATGTGCCGCATCCCGACCGGCTCCCAGCCCCACGCATGGTCGATGAGATACTCCGCATTCACGCCGAACAGGCGGTATAAAAGCGCTTCGTTCTCGAGCGAGCACCGCGCGACGTCGCCCATCGTGTGCATGCCGTATTCCTCGAGCTTTCTTGCAAGCCCGCGTCCCACGCGCCAGAAGTCGGTCAGCGGCGTATGCTCCCACAACGCGCGCCGATACCCCATTTCGTCGAGCTCGGCGATGCGCACGCCGTCGGCGTCCGCGGGCATCTTCTTGGCGACGATGTCCATCGCGATCTTGCAAAGGTACAGGTTCGTGCCGATGCCCGCCGTCGCCGTGATGCCGGTCTCATCGAGCACCGCGCGGATCATGCGCCTCGCAAGCTCGTGCGCGCTCGTGCGGTACGTGTCGAGATAACCGGTCGCATCGATAAACACCTCGTCGACCGAATACACGTGCATGTCCTCGAACGATACGAACCGCAGGTAGATGTCGACGATCTGCGTGCTGCGCTCCATGTACAGCGCCATCTGCGGCGGTGCGACGATATAATCGAGCTCCAGCGACGGGTCGGCGTCCAGCGCGCGGCTGTCGCTGCTCTTGCCGGTAAACGTGTGATTCGGCGCCTTCAAAAGCCGCTCGCGGTTGACCTCCTTCACGCGCTGCACGACCTCGAACAGGCGCGCCCTGCCCGGAATCCCGTAGCGCTTCAGCGTCGGCGTGACCGCAAGGCAGATCGTCTTTTCGGTGCGCGACGGATCCGCCACGACCAGACACGTCGACAACGGATCGAGCCCGCGCTCGCGGCACTCAACGGAGGCATAGAACGACTTGAGATCGATCGCAATGTATTGCTTCTGTCCCATATTCCGTGCCTCCTTCCATGCAGATTCCCTACCAAAAAGATATGCCAAAAGCGCGTGCTTGTCAAGGGCGGACGACAGACTCGGTGCAAACGCCCGACTCCGCCAAAAGCGGACAGAACAAAAAAGCACCTGCTGATTGCAAGTGCCCTTTCCTGTGCGAAGCGTATTTCATATGCCGCAAGCATATTTCACTCGTTCCGTCAGGAACGAATTTCATTAAAAAAAACCTCGTCTTTCGACGAGGTACTTTCTGGTACCCCCTCAGGGATTCGAAC
>DFEW01000056.1:522-6434 GCA_002369195.1 Christensenella sp. UBA3792 | reverse complement strand
AGCCAGCTGAGCTAAGGAGGCATATTCTGGAGCGGGAAACGGGGCTCGAACCCGCCACCTCAGCCTTGGCAAGGCTGCGCTCTACCAAATGAGCTATTCCCGCGAACAGAAAATATTATAGCGGCTATTTACGCATTTGTCAACACAAATTTTCAGAAAAAGCAAAACTTTTTCGGAAAAGAAAAGGGGCTGCCGCAACAGCCCCTTCAAATCGTGCTCAGTCGTTGCGCACTGCCTTTGCGATGTCGCAGAGGTTTGCGAACGCGTTCATGTCGGTGATCGCGAGATCCGCGAGAACCTTGCGGTTGATGTCGACATTCGCGAGCTTGAGACCGTTGATGAGACGGCTGTAGGTGGTGCCGTTCATGCGGGCGCCTGCGTTGATACGGGCGATCCACAGCTTGCGATACTCACGCTTCTTGAGCTTTCTGCCGACGTACGCATATGCCATCGACTTCATAACCTGCTGGGAAGCTGCGCGATACTGCTTGCTCTTTGCTCCGTAGTAGCCCTTTGCGAGGCGGAGGACCTTGCGGCGTTTCTTAACGGCGTTGACTGCTCTCTTAATTCTTGCCATGGTTTCTTTCCTCCTTACTTATACGGGATCAGCTCGCGGACTTTCTTCTGTTCTTCCTCGGCGATGTAGCCGGTCTGACGCAGACCGCGAAGTCTCTTGGTGCTCTTCTTGGTGAGAATGTGGCTCTTGTAGGCCTTGGCGCGCTTGATCTTACCGGACTTGGTCACGGAAAAACGCTTTGCTGCGCCGCGATGGGTCTTGATTTTCGGCATGGTTGTTCCTCCTAAAAGTTTCCTTGAATCATTTTTTCGGTGCAAGCACCATGAACATGTTTCTGCCCTCTTGCTTGGGAGGACGTTCCTTCACCGCGACGTCGGACACCATATCGTAGAAGCTCTCCATGACGTCCTCGCCTATTTCGCCCTTGGTGATCTGTCTGCCGCGGAAGCGGATGGACACCTTCACCTTGTCGCCGTTACGCAGAAACTTGTCGCACTGTTTTGCCTTGACCTCCATGTCGTGCAGATCGATCGTGGCGGACAGGCGGATTTCTTTGATCTCGATGATCTTCTGGTTGCGCTTTTGTTCCTTTTCCCGCTTGATCATGTCGTAGCGGTACTTGCTGTAGTCCATGAGCTTGCAGGTCGGGGGCACGTTCGTGGACACCTTGACGAGGTCCAGTTCGCGTTCGTCCGCCAGACGCTGTGCATCGCGCACGTCCATGATGCCGAGCTGCTGTCCGTTTTCGTCGATCAGCCGCACTTCGGGGTCGCGGATCTCTTCATTGATCTGCATATCCTGCGTAGCGATGAAAAAACACCTCCTAAGAAAAATAGTGGGCGCAGATTGCACCCACCATCAGAAAAAACATATTCTGTACCGTGACGCGGCGCGATTGCCGGCAGGTGAGAGCGGGTGCTCTGCTTAAAAACCATGACTATTATAATGACCCCTGTCCGGTTTGTCAAGCGTTATTTTTCGAAAAACCCGCGAAAAACCGGCGTTATTTACTTTTTCTTCCGCGCGGCGCGAACGATCGCGAGCGCAAGGAACAGCGTGACGAGCACAAACAGGGCGAGCAGCACGATCAGCCAGCCGTACAGGGACGTATACAGAAGTCCGGTCAGGATCGTGCGGAACGCGGAAGGCGTGATGTTCAGCCGCCCGACGTAGTCGAACAGCAGGAACTGCGACACCGGTACGAGCACGAGCGTGATGCCCATAAAGCAGCCGCCCCACATCAGCACCGATCCGGCGCGCTTGGACGTGCCCGCGTACAGCAGCTTCATGATCGCGCACATCAGCACCGTCAGCGCAAGCCCCGCGCCGAACAGGATCGGCAGGAGGTTGACGAACATGCTGTCGCGAAAGCGCGTAAAGTTCGACACGAGCAGACTCGCGTCGATCGCGGAGAGGTCCTCCGTCACCGCCGCGGCACAGTCTTGCGAAAAGTCCTCGATCGCCTTGTCGCTGTACGACGAGTGCGCCTTCAGGTACGCCGCAAAGCCGTCGGTCGGATAGGCGGGCAGGTTGAGCGAATCGGTCGTCTCCTGCGCAAACATCGCGTCGATCAGCGCGGACGTATAGGTCTTGATGGATTCGTCGCTCACGACGTCGTTCAGCGCGCCGCTTTCCAGGCCGTACAGGATCGCGACGTGGTCGAGGTCCTCCGAAACGCGCGCGCGCATTTCCTCGCAGTAGGTCTTGCTGGGTACGAAGGTCTTGAGAAACGCCGGATTGAGCGCCATAAAGCGCAGCGGTCCGGCGACGAGCGTCAGCACCAGGGAGGCGCAAAGGATGATCAGCACGAGTGCCGTGCCGAGCGTTCGCAGCAGTCTCATCTTGTCACCTCCAAGCCGTCCACCAGACGGCAGCGCAGCACGCAGCGATCGGTTCGGCGTTCGCCGTTGTTGTCGCGCGGGTAGCAGGTATAGAGCACGAGGTCCGCATCCTGTCCCGCATCCATGTACCGGCGGTCGGTGCCGTCGACGGTCTCCTTTTGTTCCACGCGGTACGCGTACGGTCCGTAGCTCGTTTCGAGCACGACGATCGCGCCGATCGGCGTATCCTCAAGCTCCGCAAAGCTGCGGGTGACGTGCGCGGACAGGATCGTGCACCTGCCCTCGCCGGGGAAGAACGAGCCGAACGACATGCCCGCGCCCTTCTTCAGAATGCGCTTATCCGAGCCGAGATAGACCGGGATGTTCACGATGTCCCAGCCGCCGTCCTCCCATGTGACGTTCAGCCGCGCGAACTGCCTGCCGTACGCGACCGACGGAATGCGGCTGAGCGCGTCCGGCCGCGCGCCGGGCGTGAAGCCGGTGTCCTCATCGGTGATCTCCTGCGGGGCGCTCTCGCCCACGAGCAAACCGAAATAGGCGGTCTCCTCCACCACCGACTGGAACAGATACATCGACAGGCAGAAAACGCCTGCAAAGAACAGCAGAAAAGGGATCGCGATCGCGAATCCCTTTCCCGCGGAAAACCGGGTTTTGGTACGCTCCATCGCTTATGCCGCCTTTTTCTTTTTCGTCACGGCAAGAACCAGAATGAGACCGAGCACCGCCGCGCCGCCGATCAACACGCCGCCGCCGATGATCCAGCCGACCGAGGGACGCTCGCCGACATCCGTCTTTGCGTCGCTGTTGATCTTGCCGAGCACCTTGCCGTTCTTGGTGATCGTCACCACGCGCGCATACTCGTTCTGCGAGTCGTTGCTCGGATCGATCGAATAGCCGAGACCGAGCTCGTCGCAGATGCCGCCGATCAGCTCCGCCGCGATCGCGAAGTCTTCGTCGGTGTAGTGGTTGAGCGCCGCGCCTTCGGACAGGTGCTGCGTATTGATCGCCTTCTGCACGAGCAGCACGATGCGGTTATAGTTGTCCGCCGTCACCGTGATCTCGTCGAGATACAGGATCTTCGAAAGCTGCGCCTTTAACGACACGTCCTTTCCGAGCAGCGTCTGATTCAGCGCGTCCATCAGCATATCCTTATAGACGTCCTCGTCATCCTCGACCGGCGAAATCACGATCGTGTCCGGCGCAGACTGCGTGGGCTCCGGTTCCGCCGTCGCGATCGCTTCGGGCGATGCGGACGGTTCGGCTCCTTCCTCGCCCTCCGCAAGCGCGGAAAGCGGCATCAAACACAACAGCATCGCAAGGGCGACGCCTATGATTCGTTTCATATTTTTCCTCCTCAAAGCGGGGAACACGTCCCCGATTGTTATGTGCATTATACAACCCAAATGCGTCTAAAATGCGTCTTTTCCGAAAACGTTCCGGAAATAATCAGATAATTTTATAGGAAAAAAGCACGAACAGCACGAACGCCGCCGCCCACAGCAGCACCGAAAGCGGCACTAAAATCACAAACCGCGCGTGCTTTGTCTTGTGACGGCAAAGAAGCATGCCGAACAGCGCGCCGACGCAGCCGCCGCAGAACGCCAGCAGCAGCAGCGTGCGCTCCGGCACGCGGCGTCTTCCCTTGCGCTGCTGCGCAATGCGCTTGTCGACGGCGTATACGATAAAGGTAATCAGATTCAGTACGGCCAGCGCCGCCCACAGCGGCCAGAGTTTTGCAAGCATCGTTCCCGCTCCTTTCCGAATTTTGCATATGATACCACAGCCGTCGGCAAAATGCAACACGCACAAGTTTTTCATTGACAAGCGGAACGGATGCGCATAAAATAGAAAAGAAGAATCTCTCACGAAGGAGGTGGCTGTCATGGAAGCTGGCAGTAGTACCGGTTCCGCAAGCCCGCATTTGCGCGACAACGCTTCGGACGTGCCCTTATGGCGGCCGACCCTTCGCTGATCCCGTAACGCGGGTCTTGCTCCAATTTCAAAAAAGGAGGAAGACTGTATGGCCAATCTGGCAACCGCGATCACCGCACTGATCGAATCCAAAAAATACGGAACGCTGCGCGACATCCTTGTCACGATGAACGCAGCGGATATTGCCGCGCTGTTCGACGATCTCGAACCCGAGTTGCTGCCGCGGCTGTTCCGCCTGCTGCCCAAGGAGCTTGCGGCGGATACCTTCGTCGAGATGGAAAGCGACTCGCAGGAGCTGCTCATCAAGGGCTTTTCCGACAGCGAGCTCAAGGAGGTCATCGACGAACTGTACATCGACGACGCGGTCGATATCGTCGAAGAAATGCCCGCGAACGTCGTCAAGCGCATTCTGGCGCAGGCCGATCCCGATACGCGCAAGCTGATCAACGAGCTTTTGAAGTACCCCGATGATTCGGCGGGCAGCATGATGACGACGGAATACGTCGAGCTGCGCCCGAACATGACGGTCGAGGACGCGATCAAGACGATTCGCCGCACCGGCATCGACAAGGAAACCATCAACGTCTGCTACGTGACCCGCGCGGACCGCACGCTGTTCGGCTTTGTGACGATCCGTCGCCTGATCCTGTCGCAGCCCGACGTGCTGATCGGCGACCTTGCGGAGACGAACGTGATCTCCTGCAAGACGCTGGACGACCAGGAAACCGTGGCACAGATGCTTTCGAAGTACGACCTCATCGCCATGCCGGTCGTGGACGGCGAAAATCGTCTCGTCGGTATCGTCACGGTCGACGACGCGATCGACGTCCTGCAGGAAGAGGCAACCGAGGACATCGAGAAGATGGCAGCTATCACGCCGTCCGACAAGCCGTACCTCAAAACCGGCGTGCTCGCGCTGTACGTGCACCGCATTCCATGGCTGTCGATCCTGATGATCGCCGCGATCTTCACCGAGCTCGTCATCAACCACTTTTCGAACCTCATGTCGGCGCAGTTCCAGCCGTTCATCTCCGCGATGCTGCTCGCCTGCATTCCGATGCTGATGGACACCGGCGGAAACGCGGGCAATCAGGCGTCGGTCACGATCATCCGCGGTCTCTCCCTCGGCGAAATCGAGTTCCGCGACCTGCCGCACGTCATCTTTAAGGAGTGCCGCATCTCGCTGCTCGCCGGCGCGACGCTCGCAGTCGTCAACTTCGGCAAGATGATGCTGATGTACGTGATCACTTATCACAACAATTTCAACAACAACTTCCCGCCGTACCTGCTCATCGCGGTCACCGTATCGATCGCGCTGGTGGCAACCGTATTCCTGGCGAAGTTCATCGGCTGCACGCTGCCGATCCTCGCGAAGAAGGTCGGCTTCGACCCCGCGGTCATGGCCGGTCCGTTCATCACCACCATCGTGGACGTCACCTCGCTGCTGCTGCTGTTCGGTCTCGCGCTGATGATCGTCCCGCATGTATAGAAAACGGAGCAGTTTCCGCCCTCCCGTTTCGGGAGGGCTTTTTGTGTGCGTGTTGGATGAGTTTTCCTTGAGGAGAATCGCTATCGGGTTCGTCCAAATGATAGGCGTCGACGACCTCGGCGCCCCGTTGTGA
>DFEW01000056.1:0-400 GCA_002369195.1 Christensenella sp. UBA3792 | reverse complement strand
GGAGAAGGCTTTTGGATTCGCGCACTTCATGGCGCCCCTGTGCAAGGGGAGCTGTCACGCTTGCGTGACTGAGGGGTTGTCCATTCTGCGGGCTGCCGGGGTCGTCAGCCCCTACATACGGTAAAACACGTGCAAGACACCTCATCCGCCTCGTTCCTCGGCACCTTCTCCTCGAGGGAGAAGGCTTTGGCTGCGCGCTCGAACTGTAGGGGGCGACGACCTCGGCGCCCCGTTGTGAAGCTCGACACCTCATCCGTCCGCCTACGGCGTCCACCTTCTCCTCGAAGGAGAAGGCTTTTGGATTCGCGCACCTCATGGCTTCTCCCCCTTCAGGGTGGAGAAGCGGTCTGCGAAGCAGACTGATGAGGGGGATGTTTCTTTTGCGGGCTGCCGGGGTCGT
>DFEW01000067.1:17632-17839 GCA_002369195.1 Christensenella sp. UBA3792 | reverse complement strand
GAGGGGTTGTCCGTACAGCGGGCTGTCGGGGTCGTCAGCCCCTACAGTACCGTATCCTTCACCCGTGTCATCCTGAGGAACACCGTGACGAAGGATCTCTGAGCGGACAAGCTTTTTCGTTCTGAGATTCTTCGCCTGCGGCTCAGAATGACAGTGGGAAAAACGGCTTGTAATGACAGCGGGACAACCCTTCCGTCTTTTGCTGCG
>DFEW01000067.1:3794-17502 GCA_002369195.1 Christensenella sp. UBA3792 | reverse complement strand
CCCTGTGCAAGGGGAGCTGTCGGCGTATGCCGACTGAGGGGTTGTCCTTCTGCGGGCTGCCGGGGTCGTCAGCTCCTACATGCCACTGTTGCATCTCGGCAACCCCTCCTTGCTTTGCAAAAACCATCTTCCCCGCATGGGGACAGAAAAACACCGTCCGGGGGCTCCGGACGGTGCTTTCGTTTACGCTTGTTTTTTTAATTCCTTCATGAAATGCTGCAGGATCGCCTTTCTCGTGACGATGCCGATAAACATGCCGCGGTCGTCCACGACGGGTACGAAGTTCTGTTCGCTTGCGCGCTGCAGCAGGTCCTCGATCGATGCGAAGGCGGAAACCGGCGGGTTGAAATCCTTGCGGATGATATCCATCAGCCGGACATGCTCCCAATCCTTCTGCGTATCCTCCTTGAGAACCGCCCGCAGAAGGTCGCCCTCGGAAGCCGTTCCGCAATAATGACCCTCGGCGTCGATGACCGGCACCGCGCTGCGTCCCGTTGCATTGAGCTTTTCGACCGCCTGCCGGAGCGTGTACCCGCTGTCGAGCACGCACACGTCGCACTTCGGCGTCAGAAAGAACAACAGGTTCATACGGTACTCCTTTCTTTGTTCGGTATGATTATACCATCTTTCTGCATGTTCGGTCAATGCGTCCGCCCGAAATATCACAGATTCGTCACAAACGCGGGACGGATGCGGTTTTGCGCCGCGCGCAATGCGCCCCGCCTGCGGCAGTAAAACCGCTGTGCGGTACGATATGCTTCGGCATATGGAATTTCCCCCACGGAATGCCGCTGTCGCTCTATTATCCTCCCTCTTGACAGACCTGTTTATCCATGATAAACTATACTTGTTTATTCAGAGTAAACAGAAAGGAGACTGTGCTGTGACAGAACTCGGCGAAGTACAGGAACGGTTTGCAAACATTGTTTGGGCGAACGCGCCGATCGCATCGGGAGGTCTTGCAAAAATATGCGAACGGGAACTGGGCTGGAAGCGTCCCACGACGTATACGGTTCTGCGCAAGCTCTGCGAAAAGGGACTGTTTGAAAACGACGACGGGATCGTCCGGGTGAAGATCACGCGCGAGCAGTTCTATGCCCAAAGGAGCGAGCAGTTTGTGCAGGAAAGCTTTTCGGGCTCGCTGCCCGCGTTTATCGCGGCGTTCACGGCGCAAAAGCCCCTTTCCTCCGCCGAGGCAGACGAGATCCTGCAGATGATCGAAGCGTTCCGGAAAGGAGACAAGGCATGAGCAATCTCTTCTTGCACCTTTTGAACATCAGCATCACGGCGGGCTGGATCGTGCTCGTCGTCGTGCTTTTGCGCTTCGTGCTGAAAAAAGCGCCGAAGTGGATCCGCGTCGTACTGTGGGGACTGGTCGCCGTCCGGCTTCTGGTGCCTGTTTCGATCGAAAGCGCTTTGAGCTTGGTCCCGAGCGCGGAGACGGTGAGAATCGAACCGGTGACTGCTCCCGTTTTTGCTTCCGTCAGAGATTCCAACGGTTCCTCGTATTTCTTTGAGGACGTACAGGGTGAACGCATCATGCTGCAGTCCGGTTTCTCTGCGCTGAACAGCGCCGTCAATCCGACGCCCGAAAAAGCGGCGGAGCATTTCGATACCGTCGCCGTGCTGAAATCCGTCGCGGGCTGGGTATGGCTCGGCGGCGCAGTCGGCATGCTTCTGTATGCGCTGATCAGCTTTTTGCGGCTCCGTCATCGCGTGCGCGCATCCGTTCTGCTTGAAAAGGGCGTGTATGTGTGCGACGAGATTTCCGATCCGTTCATTCTGGGCTTGATCGTTCCGAAAATCTATCTCCCCTCCGGCATGGACGAGCAAACCCGCGCCTATGTGCTTTCGCATGAGCGCGCGCATCTTCGTCGTTTCGACTTTATCTGGAAGCCGCTCGGGTTTTTGCTGCTCGCGGTCTACTGGTTCAATCCGCTTCTTTGGCTTGCCTATCTCCTGCTTTGCCGCGACATCGAGCTTGCGTGCGACGAAAAGGTTGTGAAAGAGCTCGACGATGCGGGCAAAGCCGCCTATTCCGAAGCGCTTGTACATGCAAGCGTCTCGCGCCGCATGGTCTCCGCCTGTCCGCTTGCCTTCGGCGAGACCGGCGTGAAAAGCCGCGTCAAGTCCGTTCTGAACTACAAAAAGCCCGCCTTCTGGATCATCCTTGTCGCGATCCTCGCCTGCGTCGCGGTTGCGGTATGCTTCTTGACGATGCCGAAGAAGGACAAGGTCAAAGACCTGACCTTCGAAGAAGACGTTACCGTTTGGTTTGAAGATTGGGATTATGAAAACAACGCGCAGAACGGTCCGCAATCGGTGACCGTTCCTGCCTTCCCCGGCGTGACCTTCCGTTGGAAGGACGAAAATTGGGGCGATTCGATCCTTGCGGAGGAAAACGGAAAGACGCGCATGCTGTTTTCCGGTATGCCGGTATGGAACGTCTTTTTTGCGGACGTGACCGGCGACGGAAAGCCGGAGCTTTGCGCCTCGGTTTATTTCGGTTCCGGTATCGTCGATGAGCATATCGTCGTATACGACTATGTCAACAAACAGAGTTATGTGCTTTGGGATCGCGGCACATTTGACTATCATCTGTCATTGGACGATGGTGCTCTACAGGTTATAAAGCGGATTTTCAACACCAGCATTTTGCCGACCGATAACGGCGCGTTCGGTGAGCTTGTCATGGAGGATGGACTTCTTTGCTGTCATTGGCGAAATGACGGCTCCTCTGCCCCTTTGATCCGCGAGCTGCACGAATCGGAGATTGTCGGCGAATGGCTTGTCGAGGAGGAGCGCGACGCGAACGACAATGTGATTTACACCCGCTCGCTCGATCTCTGGAAAGAATACAACTTCCGTGACGACGGCACGGTAGTCTATAACGAGACGGTCCCGATCTCGTCGGATTATGAAAAGGCGTTCGGGCATCCGGTCGAATACAGCTATGCCGTATACGATGACCATGTGCATATCGAGGACGACCGTTCCTGTTGGGGATATTACGATCCGCGGACGCGGACGCTGGAACTCAGTTATCAGACCTCCCCGGGACAGTATACCTATGCGACGCTCCGGCGCATGGGCGAAGGCGCACAGAGCGAAACCACGCTCGACGAAGCAACGCTCTGCACGACCTGGATGCTTGCGGAGATCGAAGCCGCGGACGGCAGCAACGGCGACGCGAGAGCTCTCGGTCTTGAACAGTATCTGGTGTTCCGCTCCGACGGAACGGTTCGCATGATCGACACAAAGAAACGCTCCGATCAAACCGTGCCCTATACGCTGAACGGCAATACCGTTCGGTTCGGCGACCGTACTCTCCGATATGATCCCGCGTTGAACGGGCTTTTGGGGATTGATCCGTCCTCGCAAAATGTGCTTTCCTATACGCCCGCACCGAACGCGTCGTCTGCCTATATAGACGAATTGAGTTTCATATCCAACGGAGTTCAAACAGAGAGCACTGCATTTATTGAGACTGGAAGTGAATTCGGCTATCTGCAGGAACCGATCAATGTGAGAAGATATAAAGATACGGACGGAAGTCGTCTCGTTTATGAGCTGAACGGCATGACTTACAAAGAAATAGTCAATCCGGATCCCAACGGTACTGTGTATCATGAGTATTATCTTTGGTTCTATGATCGTAGCTTTTTCAGCTTTTATGCGCAAACAAATATCGGGACGCTGTATCGCAATAATGTTGTTGATACATTGGAAGTGCTGATATTAAAGGACGAGAAAGGAATTGAGCACATTCTGGCAGCTGAGCAATCCAATCTATTAGATATCAGTAAGTATGATGCGAAAGATTTCGGGCTTCTGGCTTTCTCTGATGATACAATCTACCAAGCCGGTCAGTTTTCATGGATACTGGATATCCACACCGGCAGAAGTATTGAAAATGTTGCAAAGGCTGAAGAGTTTCATGAAATCAATGCTATTACGAGTATTCATTTGACTTGGCAGTATATCAGAATTCCGGGGCTGCGGTATTATTTTACAATAACGAAAGATTGGATAACCAAAGAGAACTACATCTACTCAAGAGCTGAACGATGCATGTATAAACTGCTAAGTCCGCTTACGATAAACGAGTGATGCCTTATATGACTCGGGACAGAGTGGATGGTGACTGTGCAGTTCAGACGAATACCGGATAGGCGACGAACGCGGCATCGGCTTCTGGATCGGACTTGACGGCGACAATCTACTGTATCTTTGTGAAGTGTACGAAGAGTAAAATCCCGAATTCGCACGAATCCCGCCGTTTGCGTATGGACAGCGGGATTTTGGTTCATGCTACGGTCGAGGTGATGAAAATGAAACTGACACAAAAAGAAACGACCCTTTTGAAGGACCTGAAGGCATCGGAAGAGCTCTGTATCGAAAAATACGGCACGTATGCGGAGCGCGCCGAGGATCCGGAGCTGAAAACCCTGTTCGAGACGATCCGCACCGCGGAGCTGCAGCACCTTTCCACCATCGAGTCGCTGATGCAGGGCACGGTGCCGATGATGGGCGGCGGAACGCAGCAGCAGAACCAACAGCCCTCCGCCTGCTGTGGCGGCTGCAATAAGACGGCGAGCCGCAACGACGAATTCCTTTGCCACGACGCGCTCGACACGGAAAAGCATGTTTCCTCGCTCTACGACACCTGCATCTTCGAATTCAACGACGCCGGCGCGCGCGACGCGCTGAACCACATCCAGAAGGAAGAGCAGGAGCACGGCAAGAAGCTGTACGATTACATGTCCTGCCACGGCATGACCGCGTAACGCTTCGCTTTCGCGTCGATGAAAGACTTCATCGACGCGATTTTTCACCCCGCGCCTATGCATCGAAGACGCACCGGGCGGCGCGGGCTGCAAGGTGTCAAACGCACCGCGCATGTCGCTGCGTTTGACGGATCGGTGCAAAAGCATTGCCTTCCGACCGTTGTCATCCTGAACGGAGTGAAGGATCTCAGAACAAAACGGTCTTGTGTTTCAAACCTGCGTTCATAGATTCTTCGCCTGCGGCTCAGAATGACAGACGTTCTTGACAGCCCCCTTCCTGTCGGTATTCCCGTCGAAAATGATCCGGACCTTGATGGACAGACTGAGCGCCCCGAGCAATCGGGGCGCTTTGCTTTTCGTTCCGTTATCTCTTAAAGAGGACGAAATCGTCGGGTCCGTAGTACTGCGCGCTTTGACTGAGTCTCCACGAACGCACCTGGTTTACGATGTAGTCGTAGAGTTCTTTCAGGGTAACCTTCTTGTCGTTGTTCTTATCCGCCGGCATGGAGCCCAGATACTTGCCGCTCGTATACCTGCAGCCCATGCCCTTGATCAGCGCCGCCGTAAACGCGCCCTGATCGTAGCCGGAGCCGTCGAACTTGCCGTCATACGAGGATTGCCAGTATCCCGCCGCGGTGATGACGATGAACTTGCTCGTGCGCATCTCGCCCATTCTGGCGCCCGGTTCGCCTTCCTGCGCATCGTCTTCGAGATAGTAGCCGGAGAACGCTTCGATGACCGCCTGATTGAACGCATCCGTCTCCGACGCTCCGCCGTCAAGGGCGATCGCCGCGCCGCTGTGGCAGCTGTCCAGGATCACGACGATGCGGCCGCGCACCTTGGACAGTTCCTGTGCAAGCTCTTTCAGCGTGATATAGTCCTCGTCGATCGGAACGAGCGCGCCGTGATACGGATTCGAGCTGTCGCTCGCCTGCACGCCGTGTCCGGAATAGGTAAACACCGAGATATCGTTGTCCCACGCATCGGCGAAGGTCGTGCGGATCGCATTGATGATCGATGCTTTCTTTTCATTTTGCAGTTTGTTCACGGTAAACGGACGGTTCAGTCCCTGCAGCATGCCGGTCATAGCGGTCGCGTCGTTGACGCAGCCCTTCAGCGGACTGGTCTTGTAGTTGTTCTCGCCGATCGTCAGTGCGCGGTACATCACGTCGTACACGGTATAGACCGCACCGGCTTTGACGCGGATGACGTTCGACCACTGTCCGAAGTATGTCATGCCCGCAAACTCATGGTACGAGCGGACCGCAACATAGTACGTCGTGCCGTTTTTCAGCGACTTGAGCACCATGGAAACGGTCGACGGATCGGCGATCTTCACCGTCTTGACGTCCTTGGTGAACGCCTCGTTGGTCGCGTACTTGAGCTGATAGCCGGTAAAGACCTTCGACGCTTCCCACGTTGCCGTGATCTTTCCGCTCGCCGGTTTCAGCGAAACGAGGTGGCGCGTGGTGATGCGCACGGTGGTCTTGAGCGGACCGACGTGTCCGAGGTTGAAGTTGTCGCCGACGTTGCCGCCGATCATCGCGCCGGTCACCGCGTCCATGCGCTGCGCAAAATACGCCTTCACGCCGTACTGATAGCGGGTGCCCGCATAAACCGTCTTGTCCGTCCAGGACGTGCCGGTCGTGTTGTTCCAGCGTTCGAAGGTCGTCCAGCCCGCGCTCTGCAGATTCCATGCGCGGCGATAGATCACGTAGCCGGTCGCGCCTTCGACCGGCGCCCAGCTGATCCGGATGCCGTCCGCGACGTTCTCGACCGACGTCTGCGTCGTTGCGGGCAGGTAGATCTTGAAGAACAGGCGCAGCACGCCGGTGTACCCCTCCGTGAACGTCACGAACACGTATCCGGTGCCCGCATCGACGTTCTCGCGGTATTCATAGGTATAGGTCTGCGGATCGACCGGGTTCCCTTCCGCATCGTTGAGCGCAAAGCGCGGTTCGAGCGCGCTGCCGGTCCACGTCATATACGGCGTGGTGCCCTTGAACTGCACATCCTCGTCGTTCCAGACGACCGCGCCGTCAAAGGTGCAGGGCTCCTGATAGTGCCATTCGGCGTTCATCAGCGCGTCGTTGCCGCCTTCAACCGTCAGTTTCGCGTTCCGCTCCGCCTCCGTGCCGAGATAGTACACGTCGGAAAGCGCGGGGCAGTCCGTAAACGCGCCTGCCTGAACGGTCGAAAGTGAGGTCGGGATCGTAACGGATCCCAGCGCCGGGCAATCCCTGAATGCATTCGTTTCGATCACCTTCACGCCCGGCTGCAGCGTCACATCGGTGAGCAGCGGCATGTTGTAAAACGTTTGCCCCGCTATGGTCTGCACGCCGAACGGTATGGTGCATTCGGTCAGCGAAGGAACCGCAAGCTGTGTTGTCTTTCCGTCCTTTGTCAGGATCAGTCCGTCCTTTGCCGTAAAAACATTGTTGTTCGGATCGACTGTAAGCGCGTCCGGCGCAAGCTTTGTGCAGCCGTAAAGCGCATCCTTTTCGATCGTCTCCACGTTTTTCGGGATATACAGGGATTGGATACCGCTGTTTTTGAAACAGCCCTCGGGGATGACGGTCGATCCCGATCCCTCCGGCAATTGCGCCGTGATCAGGTTTGGACAATTCGCAAACGCGTATGCGCCCACTCTGTACAGGTTCGACGATGTTGAGATCGTTCTGATCCCGCTGTTTTCAAACGCATGTGCTCCGATTAACCAAAGACTGTTCCCGAAATCGGCGGTCATTAGATCGGCGCAGTTTGCAAACGCGTACGGCTGAATCTGCACATTCAGCCCATTTTTCAGTGTAACCGTTTTCAAACCGCTGTTATAAAATGCGTGATCGCTGATTATCGAGCAGCCGCTTCCCGTCATGGTGAGCGTTTCCAGATCCTTGCAGTTTGCAAACGCGTACTTACCGATCTGATTTTTGGTATAGACTTCTTTGATTCCCGTTCCGCAGAACGCATAGTTTTCGACCTGCGGAAAGCCGTCCTCGAACAGGACGGAAGTCAGATTATCATAGTTATAGAACGCATAAGCGATGATCCGATTGACGTCGGCATTCCGGAAATCGACCGTCTCAACCTGATCCTTGTAAACCGCCCACGGTATGGCGTCCGGCTCATACTGCCACATATCTCCCGATCCGGTAAAGGACAGTGTTCCGGTTTCAGCGTCGAAGTTCCATATCATATTGTTCCCGCAGGCGTTTGCAGGGTATACCTTCAAAGTTGACTGCGTGGTGATGGGGATGCCTGTGCCGGGATTGGACAATCCGAAATAATAGGTCTCGCCCCCGTGCAGAAACGCAAAGGCCGTTGACTCATAATCACCGTTCAGTTGATTCAGTTCGCTGTCGGCAAGATATGCGTACCGGGTCGCTGCGCAGTTGGCATAAAACTTGTAATACCCGTCTTCTGCCGGTCGTACGGGTCGATAGTAGATCGTATACGGCTCTTCGACTTCAAAATAGTTTGTGCCGGGCACGAGTTCCTCGTCCAGAACGACGACTGCGTTGGCGCCCCTCACGGGTTCTTCCGAAAGCTCCGTGTCGTCCCCCTCCGGCTCGTCCGGAATGGGTTCCGCTTCTGCGGGTTCCGTTACCGGCAGTTCCTCCGACGGTTCGTCGAGCGCAGGGTCGCCGTCGTCCGGCAGTTCCTCCGTCGGTTCGTCGAGTGCAGGGTCGCCGTCGTCCGGCAATTCTTCCGTCGGTTCGCCGTCCGCATGCGCGGGCGGGTCGAGAGGCGATGTGTCCTCCTCCGCCGCCGCGAACGCCGGCAGAAGCGCAAGCAGCATGACGGTGCAGAGCAGCCATGCAAGGATCCGTTTCGAAGCGTGTTTCATGTGATACCTCCGTATGCAATCCGTTTTTCCGCCGAAGGGCGGCTGTTTTCCTATACCATATAGACACCGCAGAACGGACAAGTGTTACAGGGTTTTCAAAATATATTATTTCAAAAAATCCCGCCGAAGCGGGATACGGGTTCAGAATGCGAAATTGCCGTCGACAAAGACCGGGATTTCCCTGCCGTCGCGCGTAAAGCCGGTGACCTTCAGGTCCGCGGTGCCCACCATGAAGTCGACGTGGGTGATCGAATCGTTGATGCCCGCCGCCTTCAGCTCCTCCTTGCTCATGTTCGCGCCGCCCTCGACGCTAGAGGCATACGCCTTGCCGAACGCGAAGTGGCATGCGGCGTTCTCGTCGAACAGGGTTTCATAGTAGAGGGTCTTGGAATTGCTGATCGGGGAATCGTACGGCACGAGCGCGACCTCGCCGAAGTACGACGCGCCGTCGTCGACGCTGATCGCGGCTTTCAGGACGTCCTCGCCCTTGCTCGCTTCCGCCTTGACGATCTTGCCGTCCTGCATCGTGAAGCGGATGTTCTCGATCACGTTGCCGTCGAGGCACAGCGGCAGCGATGCGCACACGACGCCGTTGATGCCGGTCTTTTTGTTCGCGGTGAAGCACTCCTCGGTCGGGATGTTCGGCATGTAGTCCTGCCCCTGGACGGTGCGGTCGCCGCCCGCTTCCCATACGTGCGTGTCGGCAAGCTCGACCCACAGGTCGGTGCCAAGCGCGTTCTCGTAATGGAGCTTTTCAAAATGATACCCGTTCAGGATGCGCACATGCTCTCTGAGGTTGTCCGCGTGTTTTCTCCACGCCTCGACCGCCGAACCGTCGCCCTTGACGCGGCATGCCATGAAGATCTTATCCCACAGCGCGTCGACCGCCTCGGCTTCGGACAGGTTCGGGAACACCTTCTTCGCCCACTTCGGGCTTGCGAGCGCGCCGATGCCCCACGGGAACACGTTCTGATCCTGAAAACGGCGGTACGCCTTGAGCTTTTCGCCCGACGCCTTGTGCGCGCGCAGGATGCGTCCGCTGTCCACGCCGAGCAGGTTTTCCGGATCGTCGGAGATCAGATGCAAAAACGCCGCGCCTTCCTCGGCATAATGCGTGTAGAGATCGGCGCGGAACTGCGGGAACTCGTCGAACACCGCGTCGTCCGCATGCAGATACTTCGCGCGGGTCATGTGATCGTCGTTCCACATCATCACGACCTCGCGGCAGCCGTTTTCATACGCGACGTCCGCGCACATGCGCGCAAACGGCGCCTGATCGACCGGCGAGAACAGCAGCAGCGTCTGTCCCTTTTGAATGTTGACGCCGACCTCGACCAGCAGTTTTGCATACTCTTTGAGCTTGTTTTCCATATCGGTTTCCTTTCTTCGAACGTTATATTCCGGACGCCGCCATCGAAGCGGCGATGAACAGCAGGATGCCGGAGACCATCAGCGTTTGCAGCAGGTCGCGCTTCTTTGCCGCGTCCGGCGCATCCGCGGGCATGCCGAGCAGCGCATCGATCGCGACGAGTGCGGTCGCGTAAAACAGGCGCTGACTGCGTCCCACGCGCACCGCGGAAAAGCCCTTGCGCGTCTTTAGGAACGCCGAAAGCTCATGGATGTCCGCCGCCGTCTGCTCCACCGGCACGTCGAGCGACGCGAGAAACGCCAGCAGCGGCAGATCGAGCATTTCGCGGTTGCGTTCGCCCGCGGCGCGCACCGCGTCGTACAGCCGTTCGGTCCGCTCGGCAAGCGCTTCGACGCTCTGGTCGGACAGCGCGATCGCAAAGCTCGCCATCTGCGAGGCGTTCGTGCGCGAGAACCGCGCCGAAAACAGGTCCATCGCCGTATCCGTGCGCGCGCTGATCACGGCCTTGTCCGCCTCGTACATCGCGAACAGGACGGCAAACATCACGTCCTCCCCGCCGGTCAGGATGCGCTGCGCATGGCGCATCGAAAGATACTGCGCGTATGCCTCGGCGGCAACCGCGTCCGCCCGCTCATGCGCTTTTGCCATCAAGAACGATGCGGGGCAGAGATAGTCGGTCGCGGCGAAGCCCGCCGCTTTGAGCTTGCGCAGGTTGTCCTTTGCAAAGTTCAGCCGACGCTCGCCGTCCTCGTACTCGCCGATCTTGATCGCGGCGGGCGCCATGCCCAAGCCCCGGAACGCCGAGAACATGCCGGTGTTTTTGCGCAGGATCTTCCGTCCGCGGCGGATCGATGCAAGGTCCGCGTCGCGATCGTCGAGTCCGAGCAGCAGCGCGCACAGGCAATGCGTCTGCGGCGAAGAGATGCGAAATGTACGCTCGATGCGCCTGCGATTTTCTATGAACTGCTCCGTGCGCCGCACGATACCGGTACGCATCCGAACACCTCCCCTTTTCTCATATACTCCATTATGCCACAAAAGCGCCGGATTGGAAAGCCCCATTTTGCGCATTTCGCGCATCCGTGCGAGCGACAGCGAATCCGCCCCGCCCGCGGCTTTGTTTGTCGAAAACACCATTCGACCGTTTTTTCGTGCTACACTGCCGCAAAATCGAGTATAAGAGGTGTGCTACATGAATCAAAACCGCATTTTGGGGACGCTTTGGCTGCTGCTTCTCTCGCTGATCTGCGTCGTGATGTTCATCATGAAGCGCGAGCGTACCAAGTCCCCGCAGGAAGTGATCGCCGATACCGTTGCCGTCGCAACGACCGCTGCCGCGCCCGCAATCCCGACGCCGGAGCCGACGCCTTCGCCCGTCCCGACCCCCGCGCCGACGCAGTACGAGATCGTCGACGTGTTCATCCCGCTCTATGCCGACCCGACCGCCACGCCGCCCGCGACCGTTCCGCCCGACATGCTCTACCTTCTCGCGACGCCGACGCCCTTCACCCCGCCCAAAAGCGCCGAGCCGTTTTCGCTGATCTGGTTCTCGGACACGCAATACTACGCCTACAAGCGACCGGAAATCTTTCAGTCGATGGCGGACTGGGTGCTGAACGTGCATGCGGACTACCGCGCCGTCGCCGTGGTCTGCACCGGCGACATTGTCGACAACCGCAATTACCAGCGGCATTGGGACAACGCGGATGCGGCGATCTCGCGCATTCGCGAAGCGCTGCCCTTCTACTGTGTGGCGGGCAATCATGACGTGGGCGCGAACACCGTGGACTACGCCGCCTACCGGCAGGCGGACTTCTGCACCGCGCCGGAGGCGATGCTCTTTTACGACGACTGCAGCACCTGGGTGCTCCCGATGCCCGAACAGCAGATCCTGCTCTGCGGGATCGGCTGGCAGAACGGCACCGAGTACGCCGACTGGCTGAACGCGATGCTCGCGGAGTACGCCGACTATCCGGCGGTGCTGCTCGTGCACAGCTTTCTGAACGACGACGGCACGCTGTCCACGAACGGCAAGCGCGTCGAACAGGCGATCCTGTCCGTCTCGCCCTCGGTGCGCCTCGTGCTGTGCGGACACAACGACGGCTCCGCGCGCTGGTCGAAGTCGTACCCCGACGGACACACGGTCAACGCGATGATGTACAATTTTCAGGACGACAAAAAATACGGGCTCGGCTACGCCCGCATCCTGATGTTCAACCCCGGCACTCGCAACATCGCGGTCACGACCTACTCGCCGTTTCTCAATGACTATAATTACTATAAGAACGCCGACCGCGACACCTTCACGCTGTATGACGCGTGGTGAGCGCAGCCGCTGCCGTTGCGTCGGCAATCAAAAAGAGGGAGTCAGGCGACTCCCTCTCGTTGTACAACAGCTTACATATCGTTGAGCTTCTTGTAGTATTCGATCTTCTCGGCTGCTTCGTTTTCCGCACGGGTGAACAGTTCGTCCGCAACTTCGGGGAACTGCTTGGTCAGCGCGGCGTAGCGCGCTTCGCCCATGATGAACTCGCGATAGCTGCTCTTCGGATCCTTCGAATCGAGCTGGAACGGGTTCTTGCCTTCCAGAGCGAGGTCCGGATTGTAGCGGTACATCGGCCAGTAACCGGCTTCGACTGCCTTCTTGGCTTCTTCCTGGCTGTGGCCCATGTTGATGCCGTGGTTGATGCAGGGCGCGTACGCGATGATCAGGGACGGTCCCTTGTACGCTTCCGCTTCGTTGACGGCCTTCAAGAGCTGGTTCGGGTCGGCGCCCATGCAGACCTTGGCGACGTAGACGTAGCCGTAGGACATTGCCATGAGACCGAGGTCCTTCTTCTTGGTGCGCTTGCCGGCTGCCGCGAATTTCGCGATCGGACCGGTCGGCGTCGCCTTGGAGGACTGACCGCCGGTGTTGGAGTAGACTTCGGTGTCCAGAACGAGCACGTTGACGTCCTCATCCATGGCGAGCACGTGATCGAGTCCGCCGTAGCCGATGTCGTACGCCCAGCCGTCGCCGCCGAATACCCAGATGGACGGCTTCACGAGCTGATCCTTCTGTGCGAGCACTTCACGTGCGAGCGTGCATGCCTCGCAGTCGCAGCCCTTCGTAGCGGTCGGATGCTTTTCGATCAGCCAAACGAGCTTGTCGCCCGCTTCGCGCGAACCCTGCGCATCGTTCATCTTGTCGAGCCATTCCTTGGCTGCCGCCGCGATGTCCTCGTCCAGATACGGAACTTCGAGCATCTTCTTGACGGTGTCCGCCAGGCGCGCACGGCGCTGCTTCGTTGCGAGGTTCATGCCGTAGCCGAACTCTGCGTTGTCTTCGAACAGGGAGTTCGCCCATGCCGGACCCTGACCCTTGTCGTTCTTCGCGTACGGAGCCGTCGGTGCGGAACCGCCGTAGATCGACGTGCAGCCCGTCGCGTTCGCGATGATCATGCGATCGCCGAACAGCTGGGTAAGGAGCTTGATGTACGGGGTCTCGCCGCATCCTGCGCATGCGCCGGAGAACTCGAACAGCGGACGGAGGAACTGGCTTCCCTTGACGGTCTTCGGATTGACGTTGAGCTTCTTGTCGGGCAGCGAAACCGCATACTCCCAATTCTTTTCTTCCTTCTCAACGCTCTTCTCAAGCGGCATCATGGCGAGCGCCTTGACCTTCGCCGGGCAGACGTCGATGCAGTTGCCGCAGCCGGTGCAATC
>DFEW01000067.1:2817-3728 GCA_002369195.1 Christensenella sp. UBA3792 | reverse complement strand
AGCGGGCTGATCTGCATGCGGTAGGTCATGTTCGGCATATCCTTGCCTGCGGGCTTCGTGACAAAGCCCTCGGGCTTGTTCGCCTCTTCCTGTTCGTTCAGCACGAACGGACGGATGCACGCGTGCGGGCAAACGAGCGAGCAGCGGCCGCACTGGATGCAGTTTTCGGGGATCCAGTTCGGAACTTCCACCGCGATGCCGCGCTTCTCGTAGCGGGTCGTTGCGGTCGGGACGGTGCCGTCCGGATTCATCTTCGAAACGGGCAGCTCGTCGCCCTTCTGCTCGAGGATCGGCTTGATGTACTCGAGGAAGTACGGATCGTCGGTGACGGCGATGGGCTGTGCGCCCTCGGTCGTGGTCGCCCAGGATTCCGGATACTTGATCTCTTCGACCGCGTCCATGCCGGCGTCGATCGCGGCGTAGTTCTTCGCGACGACCGCGTCGCCCTTCTTGGCGTAGGACTTCTTCGCCGCTGCCTTCATGTACTCAAGCGCCTGATCCGCGGGGATGACGTTCGCGAGCTTGAAGAACGCGGACTGCATGATCGTGTTGATGCGGCCGCCCATGCCGACTTCGCGGGCGAGCTTGATCGCGTCGATGTTGTAGAACTTGAGATGGTGCTTTGCGATCGCGTTCTTCATGGACGCGGGCAGTTCCTTCTCCATCTCTTCGAGGGTCCACGGCGAGTTCAGCAGGAACGTGCCGCCTTCCTTGATGCCCTCTGCAACCGCATAGCGGGTGACGTAAGACGGGTTGTGGCATGCCGCAAAGTCCGCCTGGTCGATGAGGTACGGGCTCTGGATCGGGGTCTTGCCGAAGCGCAGATGCGAAACGGTGAAGCCGCCCGACTTCTTGGAGTCGTACGCAAAGTAGCCCTGCGCGTACATGTCGGTGTGGTCGCCGATGATCTT
>DFEW01000067.1:2418-2752 GCA_002369195.1 Christensenella sp. UBA3792 | reverse complement strand
CGATGATCTTGATGCTGTTCTTGTTCGCACCGACCGTACCGTCGGAACCGAGACCGAAGAACTTGCAGGCGATCGTGCCTTCCGGCGCGGCGTTCACGAGCGGACCCATCGGGAGACTCGTAAAGGTGACGTCGTCCACGATGCCGACCGTGAAGTGATTCTTCGGCTCGTCGGCGTCGAGGTTGTCGTAAACCGCCTTGACCATCGTCGGGGTGAATTCCTTGCTGCCGAGACCGTAGCGTCCGCCGACGACCTTGATGCCGCAGCGACCCTGCTCCTTCAGAGCGGTCATGACGTCCTCATACAGCGGTTCGCCGAGGGAGCCGGGCTCCTT
>DFEW01000067.1:0-2369 GCA_002369195.1 Christensenella sp. UBA3792 | reverse complement strand
CCGGGCTCCTTGGTGCGGTCGAGCACCGCGATCTTCTTGCAGGTTGCCGGGATCGCCGCAACGAGCTTCTCCGCGGAGAACGGACGGTACAGACGGACCTTGATGAGGCCGAGCTTCTCGCCCTTGCCGTTCAGATAGTTGATCGTTTCTTCCGCAACGTCCGCGCCGCTGCCCATGACGATGACGACCTTCTCCGCATCCGGAGCGCCGACATAGTCGAACAGGTTGTAGTGACGGCCGGTGATCTTGCCGACTTCGTCCATGTAGTGCTGCACGATCTCGGGGATCTTTTCATAGTAGCTGTTCGCCGCTTCGCGGTTCTGGAAGTAGATGTCCGGGTTCTGCGCCGTACCGCCGAGGTGCGGGTGATCCGGGTTCATCGCGCGCGCACGGAATGCCGCAACCGCGTCGCGATCGAGGAGCTTATCCATGTCCGCATAGTCGATCAGTTCGATCTTCTGGATTTCGTGCGAGGTACGGAAACCGTCGAAGAAGTGGCAGAACGGAACGGACGCCTTGATGGCGGACAGATGCGCGACCAGCGCGAGGTCCATGACCTCCTGCACGGACGCGGATGCGAGGAACGCAAAACCGGTCTGACGGCATGCCATCACGTCGCTGTGATCGCCGAAGATCGAAAGCGCATGCGCCGCGAGCGCACGGGCGGATACGTGGAACACGCCGGGAAGCAGCTCGCCGCTGATTTTGTACATGTTGGGGATCATCAAAAGCAGGCCCTGCGACGCCGTAAAGGTCGTCGTCAGCGCACCGGCCTTGAGCGAACCGTGCACAGCGCCCGCTGCACCCGCCTCGGACTGCATTTCCGCGATGCGGACCTTCTGTCCGAACAGGTTGAGGCGGCCGTTTGCTGCCCACTCGTCTGCGACTTCCGCCATCGGGGACGACGGGGTGATCGGATAAATTGCGGCAACATCGGAGAATGCATACGCGACATGCGCAGCAGCGGTATTGCCATCGATCGTCATGGTCTTTGCCATTCTATTTCCTCCTGCTATTTTTTGGGGGTCCAAACCCCTTTTCTACCAATGTGTATTATAACAAAGAAACGTTCAAACTGTCAACGGATTCCGACCCGAAAATCCTTTTTTGCAACAGAAAGATTTTTCATTGCAAAAGACGCGCGGATGGGATATACTATCGGGCATGGAATTCATCATTGCATTTATCAAAGAATACGTCCTGACCTACTCGGTGATGGCGGCGATCGGCATCCTTGCCGTGTTCGGCGTCGCCCTGCTGCTGTGTGTCAAGCGCGAGCAGAACTGGGTGCGCCAGCTGTTTCTGATGATCGGCTCGCTGCTCGGTCTCGTGATCGGCGCAAAGCTGTTCGGCATCATCTCCTACGCAACCTACCTTGCCCGTCAGGGCGTTCCGATCACGTTTCAGAAGATCGTGTTCCAGTCCGGCATCGTGTTCTACGGCGGACTGCTCGGCTACTTCGGCACCTTCTGGCTGCTTTCGAAGTACCTTCTTCCCAAGCGCCGCATCGGACGCGACATCGTTGCGGTCACCACACCGCTGTTCCACGGGTTCGCGCGCATCGGCTGCTACCTCGGACGCGAGATGGTCGACGGCAAGCTGATCTGGCATCCGTGCTGCTACGGCATCGAGATGGACAACGCGTTCTGCTCGCACTTCTGGGGACACCGCCTGCCGGTGCAACTGTTTGAATCCGCATTCAACTTCCTGCTCTTTGCCGGGCTGCTCATTCTCTTCCTGCGCGAAACGAAGGAGGAGCGCCGCGGCTGGCTCGTCAAGCTGTACCTGTTCGCTTACGCGGTGTTCCGCTTCATCATCGAATACTTCCGCGACGACGCGGTGCGCGGCGGCTTCGGACCGTTCTCGTTCTCGCAGGTCGTGAGCATCCTGATCCTTGTCGGGCTCGTCGTGTTCGAATCGCTCCAGCGGTCCGGCGCGATCAAGCCCCTGCCGGTCGATCCGTACGATCCCGGCGTCGACCTCTACCGCCTGTTCGGGCGCAAGCGGGTCGAGGAGCCGATCGTCTTCGCCGAGGACGACGAGGACGAATAAGCCCGCATACAACCGACCGAAAAAGACGATGCGAAATCGTCTTTTTTGTTTGCTTCAGAAGCCGGTTTTGCTCCCTCCCCCGGTCGCGTGGCGACCCCCACCCCGGTCGTGTGACGACCGCCCCCCGGTCGTGTGGCGACCGGGAAATAAATCATAATAGTAATGTTATAATAGGCGACGTCCCGTCAGTCTGTCATAACGGCGCGCATGAAAAAAAGACGGACAGACGGACTGCGGGGAGCGAAAAGCTATTCCTCGAAGGCAGGTGCCGAGGAACGAGACTGACGAGGTACTGTAGGGGCTGACGACCTCGGCAG
>DFEW01000034.1 GCA_002369195.1 Christensenella sp. UBA3792 | reverse complement strand
GAGCCGCAGGCGACGGCGCAGGAGGAAAACCCGTTCGTCGAGGCGGCGAACGCGCTGGTCGAGATGGAACGGGAGGGCATGCTGCCGGAGGGGTTCGACCTCGAAGCGGCGGTCAAGGATCGCGCGTTTGCGCAGCTTTTGCAGGAGTTTGAGCCGAAAGCGGCGGTCCGCATCTATGCGGCGGAGCGCAGGGCGGACGAGGCGGAGCAGAACGCGAAGGCGCGCATGAGCGAAAAGCTGCAGGCGCAGCGCGCGCTGCCCAAGAGCCAGCGCACCGACCGCGCGGTCTCGGCGACGCCGAACTACATGTCCATGTCGAAAGAAGCGTTCCGCATGCTCGAACAGCAGTATCGGGATGCGGCAAGAAACGGCAAACGCGTACACATCTGAGAAAGGAGAACCGAACGAATGAATACGACCATCAGCACCCAGAACACCGCATATTTCAACAAGCAATTCTATGACAAGAAGCTGCTCGAGACCGCCAAGACGCGTCTCGTGCATGCCGAATTCGGACAGAAGCGCAGCATTCCGCGGCACGGCGGCAAGCGCGTGGAGTTCCGCAAGTACGATCTGTTCACGCCGGACGTCGGCAGACTGACGCTCGAGGAGGGCATCACGCCCGCAGGGCAGGTGCTTTCGCAGTCCAAGGTGGAGGCGGAGGTTGCGCAGTACGGCGCGTACGTGGAGATTTCCGACCTGCTCGACATGACCGCCTACGACGAGGTCATCGCGGATTCCGCAGAACTGCTCGGCGAGCAGCTCGGCACCGTGATCGAGTGGGTCACGCGCGACGCGATGTGCGCGACGACCAACGTGCAGTTCGCCAACGGCAAGGAGGAGCGCGGCGAGATTGGCAACGAGGACGTGCTGACCGTGACCGAGATCCGCAAGGCGGTCCGCACGCTCAAGAAGAACAAGGCGCGCATGTTTACGAGCGCGATCGACGGCAGCATGCGCCGTCCGCACTTCATCTGCATCTGCTCGCCCGACGCGACCTACGATCTGCAGAACGACCCGCTCTGGCAGGACGTTTCCAAGTACAGCAACGCGGAGCAGATCTACTCCGGCGAGATCGGCCGTCTGTTCGGCGTCGTGTTCGTCGAAGCGACCGAGGCGAAGGTCTATCGCCAGTCCTTCTACAACCGCGCAAAGTCCGCCGGCACGAACACGACGGACATCGAACTCAAGACCGTGCCGAGCGATCGCGAAAAAGCGTACCTCGTCGCGGGCAATCCGAT
Source organism: Christensenella sp. UBA3792 (assembly GCA_002369195.1). Lineage (GTDB taxonomy): Bacteria > Bacillota > Clostridia > Christensenellales > CAG-138 > UBA3792. The sequence continues at coordinate 32,503 of DFEW01000034.1, read as the reverse complement.
CACGGTCAACGGCTCGGACTACACGATCACCGGCTATAACGCCGACACGAACGTGCTGTCGCTCGACACGGCGATCACGTACCACATCAACGACGCGATCTACACGACCGACGGCGGCGAGGAGCTCGGCAACCACAAGCAGGCGGACGTGCACGCGACGCTCGTGTTCGGCGCGGACGCGTACGGCGTGATCGACATCGACGGCTCCGGCGCGATCGAGACGATCATCAAGCCCTGCGGTTCCGAAGGCAGCGCAGACCCGCTCAATCAGCGTTCGACGGTCGGCGCAAAGGTCGCTGCATACGCGGCGAAGGTGCTGAACCCGCTCTGGATCGTGCGCATCGAGCACGGCGTGAGCGCATAACGGCAAAGGATCCCGCTCCCCGAAAAAAGGGGAGCGGGACAGCGGAAAGGAGAAGCCAATGAATCAGGAAAGCAAACAAGCAAAGACGTGCGAGCCGAAGGAGCCGACCGTTTCGATCTATCTGCCGGGCGAATCCATCGGACCGTTTCTGGAAGGAGCCGTCAACGGCGTCGCCTTCCGCATCCCGACCGACCGGGTCGTGGAGGTGCCCAAGAGGATCGCGGCGGTGATCCGCGAAAGCCGCGCCGCGCTGCAGCAGGGCGCGCGGATGGTCTCGGCGTACCGCGACATCGGCGGCAGAAAGATCGGGTGAGCGCCATGACGCTTTCGGAACTGATCAACCATGCGCTTGCGGAGCTCGAACATCCCGCCGATTCCGCGGGGCTGCCGCTGTGGCGTGACAAGCTGACCGGCTTTGCGAACGACGCGATCGACGATCTGACGCGCACCCTGCGCCCGTGGCGGCGCGATCCGGCGGTGCTGCGCGACGGCACGATCGACCTTTCGACGCTGCCGTACACCGTTTCGAAGGTGCTCGGCGTCGAGCGCGACGGGCGGCGCATCCCGTTCTATTACGGCGCGAGCACTGAGACGCTGCGCACCAAGGGCGTGAAGGACGGTCCGGTCGACGTGGTGTACCGCTACCTGCCCGAACCGCTGCACGCCCCGAACGACGTGCCGCAGCTGCCGCCCGCATGCCATGCGCTGATCGTGCAGTACATGGTCGCGCGCTTTACGATGCACAACGACGCGCAGGGACAGAGCCACGCGAACATGATGCTGTCGCTCTATGAACAGCGCAAGAGACGGCTTCGGATGAACCTCGATGAGCCCGAGGGGTATTCGATTCAAAATCGCTGGTAAGGAGGGGATCGCATGGCATATACCTACGGCGTGCTGCCCGCATTTACGGGCGTGCGCATGGACCTGTCGGAAACGCTGCTCGACGCCGGACAGAGCCCAGACGCGTGCAACATGGATACGCGGTACGGCGATCTGCGCACGGCGGGCGGATTCTCGCGCGCGGCGTCCGGCGCGATCCAAAGCGCGACCCGCTTTTTGCGGATGTTTCTGTATCCGACCGAGCACGGCGTGCGCTATCTTGCCGTGACCGAGAACGCGCTCTATTATTATCATTCGGCGCAGCGCGAGTGGCGGCAGATCCACACGTTCGAAACCGCGCTGCAGGCAAACCGGATCGATTTTCTTCCGGTTCGCATGCAGAGCGCGGACCGGCTGCTGATCGCGCACGGCAGCGGACAGGCGCTGCTCTACGATCCTGTGACGAACGCGGTAACGGCGTTCGGATCGTCCGAACGGCTGTCCGACGTGCCGGTTTCGTCCGTCGAGCTGTACTTCGGGCGGCTGTTCGCGGCGGGAAATCCGCTCGCGCCGTCGCGCCTCTACTGGAGCAAGGCGCCGGGCGCGGATCGCGGCATCGACGACTGGCGCGCGGACCCTGCGAGCGAGAACGTCTCCGGCGGGTTCGTGGACATCGGCGTAAGCGACGACCCGATTACGGGGCTGATCGCGCTGTCCAATCAGCTGCTGATCTTCACGCAGAACAATCTGTTCCGCCTGCTCGGCGACCGTCCCGGCAACTACCGCGTCACAGCGGTCGACGCGGCGTATCAAATGCCGGCGCACACCGGCTGTGTGCGCTATGCGGATCGGGTGTACTTTCTCTGCGACGGCGGGCTTTGCTGCTACGACGGGCAGACGGTGCGCCGTCCGGTACACGGCGCGGCGCTTGCGCCGCTGCTCAGAGAAGCGATAGCGGACAGCACGGTGTCCGCCGCATGCGGCGATACGCTGTACTTCGCGTTCCGCTCGAACGAAGCGTTTTCGTACGCGGACACGATGATTGAGTATGATCTGCTTCGCGGCACGTACATGGTGCGGGCGGGATTTCTGCTCGCGGACGTGCAGGCGCTGCGCGGCGAGCTGTATGCGCTCACGCGCGAAGGCACGCTGGTGAAGTTCGACGACAGCCCCGACTACGACGGCGCGCCGATCGAGGCGTGGTGGTCCATGCCGGTGCAGGACTTCGGGCATAAGGAAGCGGACAAGACGCTGCTGATGCTGACGGCGAGCGGCAAGGGCGACATCGACGTGCGCGTGCTGGCAAACGGCGGGTCGTACCTTGCGCATGCGCACTTCAACGATACGGCGTACGCGGTGACGGAGATCCCGCTGCGCGGCGTCGGACGCGAATTCCGGCTGTCGTTCTCGAACGTGCAGGGCGCGCCGATGCGGCTCGATGCGAAAGCGGCGCTGCTGTACGACGTGCAGCGGCGGCCCATATAAGGAGGCGCGTATGGCATATACCCCGACCGGCATGCAGGCGCTGTTTCCGATCTATCTCGGCAGGATGCCGCAAAGCGGCGAGGACCGGGATACGTACGACAGCGGCGTCGCGCAGAACGAAAACAATCTGAATCAGAATCTGGAGCTGCTTTACGGCAAGCTTCTGGAACTCGAATCGGCACTTGCCGAATACACGGAAGGAGAATGAGAATGGTAAAGAAACCACCCATCAGACTTTTGACCCCGCCGATCAAGAATCTGTTTACGCGACCGGCCGCGTCCGACGGCTCGCAGGCGAGCGGATCGGGCGGCGGAGGCGGCGGCACGAATGCGCCGTCGTTTGAAGCGATCTTTTCGGAGATGCTCAAGCGCTATCTGCCCGAAACCGTCACGTTCGAGCCGCTCGACGAGGACGTTCTCAGGGAGACGATCTCGAACTGGCTGCGGCCCGCGTACGATCAGGCGATCCGCTCGCGGCAGGAGCGCACGCAGCGGCAGAATGCGGAGCTCGATGCCGACGCGCTGGCGCGCGGCATGGGCACGAGCACCTATGTGACCGACGTGAAGGACCGCGCGTTTCGCAGCGAAGCGCAGGACGTCGGCGCGCTGGAGGGCGATTACGCTTCGACGCTCGCGGGACAGCTATATGACGCAATGCGCGCGCAGCAGGAGACGAAGATCGAGGTCGACATGTTCAATGCCGAGCAGATCAACCGCGCCCGCGAAAAGGCGGCGGCAGCGGCGCAGGCGCTGTACGGCGCGTCCGGACACGGAGGCGGCTCCCATGCGGGCGCGAACGGCGGTTCGCAGGGCAGCGGGTCGCCGCTGATCGACGCCATGCTTTCCGGCGTGCGTCCGGATACCGGCGACGGCGGCGCATCGCTCGACTACCGGACGGCGGCGAACCTGCTCTCGCGGCTCACGCCTGAGCAGCGAAAGCAGTTCTATGCGGGCGAAGGCGCGTACGCGTCGCAGAACGCGGCGATCCTGAACGGGCTCGGACGCGCCGAGTACGAGCGGCTGAAGGCGCAGTTCCCCGCGGCATAAATTAAAGAAAGGGCTGTTCAAAAGTCACGCCTTGACGGCGCAGCTTTTGACAGCCCTTTTTTGCTTGCTTACAGATGATACAGCTCGGAATACTTCTTCGTCAGGTAGTCGGTGTAATAGGTCGGATCGAACGGCGCGCCGAACGCTTCCTCCATCAGCGCGGTCGGCTCCTTGAAGCTGCCGAAGCGGTAGATGTGCTCGGTCAGCCATGCGACGATCGGCTTGAGATTGCCGGCGCGGACGTTGTTCCACACGTCGATCTCGCGCTCCATGCGCTTGATGAGCTGCGCGCCGTACGCGGAACCCACCGCGTAGGACGGGAAGTAGCCGAACAGACCGCTGGACCAGTGCGAATCCTGCAGCACGCCGCGGCGATCGTCCGGCACGTCGACGCCGAGGTATTCCTTGTACATGCGGTTCCATTCCGCGGGCAGATCCTTCGCGTCGAGATCGCCGTCGAACAGGCGCTTTTCGAGCTCGTAGCGGATCATGACGTGCAGCGCGTAGGTCAGCTCGTCCGCTTCGGTGCGGATCAGCGACGGCTCCGCCTTGTTGACCGCGACGTAGAACTGATGCGCGGTGACGTCCCTGAGCTGCTCGGGGAAGATTTCCTGCATCCGCGGGAAAATCGCCTCGCAGAACGGCTCGCTTCTGCCGATGATGTTCTCGAAGAAGCGCGACTGACCCTCGTGCACGCTCATCGAAACGCCCTGTCCGATCGGCAGGCGCGCGATCTCGTCGGCGACGCCGCGCTCATACGTTGCGTGACCGCCCTCATGGATGACGCTGTACATCGACGCTTCGACCGCGTCCTCGTGGTAATGCGTCGTGATGCGCACGTCGTACTTGGTGAACTCCGTGGTGAACGGATGCTCGGTTTCGCCGATGATGCAATGGTTCCGGTCAAGTCCCAGAACGTCCATCAGATAGTCCGAAAAGATGCGCTGATCCGCGATCGGATAGTGCCGGTGCAGGAACGAGACGTCCGGCTGCTCCTTGATCTGCGCGATCACCGGAACGAGGCGTTCGCGCACGGTCGCAAAGAACCGGTCGAGCGTCGCGGTGCACAGACCCTTTTCGTACTCGTCGAGCATGGTGTCATAAACCGGCGCGTCGGGCTTGTAGTAGCGTGCAAAGCGCTTCTTTGCCGCGATGAGCTTTTCAAGGTACGGCAGGAACATCGGGAAGTCGCTCTTGATCTTCGCTTCGTGCCAGACCTGCTCGGCGGTCGTCCGGTCGATCGAGTACTGCACATACTCCTCCTTCGGGATGCAGGCGATGCGCTCGCGCTCCTCCATCGCAAGTTCGGCGGTGCGAACGAGGTTTGCATCGACCTCGTCGCGATGCGCGAGAATCTCACGCTGCATCGCCTCGGTCTCGGGAGAGGTTTCCATGTCGTACAGCACTTCGCTGAGCACGCCGAAGGTGTCTCCGACGAGCGGACCCGCGCCTTTGGGCATGATCGTGTTCATGTCGTACGACATCAGCCCGATCGCGTGGTGGTACGCGCGGCGCTTTTCAAGATACTTCAAATAGCGTTCAACGGTTTCCTGGATCATGGTTTTACTCCTTTCGGATTTTAATCATTCTTATTCTTGCGCTTCGCGTTCGGCCTGCCGAACAGGATCAGAAGCACGACGGACAGCACGCCCGCCGCGATCAGCAAAACGGTGCGAAGGACGGTTCCGTCCTCGTTCGCGCTGCAGGCGAACGAAAGGGAAAGCGGCAGCAGAAACAGCAGTTTTTTCATCGGCATCATCCTCCGAACAGCCATGAGAACCAATCGTCGTTCGCCCACGGATCGTCGTCCGTTTCGTCGTCGTAGAACCAGTCGCTCCAGTCGAACCCGCTGTCCGAATTGCCCCAGCCGTCCCAAAGGTCGGACCAGTTGCCGAAGTCGTAATGGCTGTTGGACGCGTTCTCGACGGCGACGAACTTTTCGAGCCAGTTCACGTAATCCATATCGAAGCCCGCGTTGCGGAACACGCGCTTCAGATCGCTGTAAAACGAAGCGTCGCCGTAGGGCAGGGTGACCGAAATGCCGGTCAGCGTCGTTTCGTTCGAGGTTGCGCCGAAATGCACCATCGCGCGTTCGAGCGCCGCGACCAGCGCGGCGGATTCGCCCGAATCGATGTTCTGCGCGACGGAAAGGATGTCGGTGACGCAGTAGTCGTCGAGCGTGGCGTCGTCATCGACGAACCAGTCGCCGATGCTGCGCAGCAGCGGGTGCGTGCGGCCGGTGGACTGGCGAAGCTGGCTGTAATTCGCGTTCAGAAGCGCGTCCTCGTTTGCATAGGCAAACTCGACCCATGCGGTGTACAGCAGCTTCATGTATGCCTCGTCGAGCAGGGCGAGCGTGACGCCGTCCGTCTCGTCGAGGTGCTGTTCGCAGTAGCGCACGGTGTCGTCGATTGCGATCTTGCAAAGGTCGGGCGTGGAGATCGCCGGGTTCCGGTTGAGCGCGCCGATCCAGCCGGTGTACGACCAGCCGCAGCCGGGCTCGAAGTCCTCGCTCAGAAGCGTGTAGTCGCAGTATTCGTACAGGGCGCAGCAGACCTCGAGCGACGACATCAGGCAGCTGTCCATGCCGATGAGATCGAAGTAGACGCCGCCGTCGCGCAGGGCGATCTGCATCTCGTCGATCGTCAGCGACGATTCATAGGGCTGGAATTCGTCGTAGCCGAACCCGTACACCGGACCGCCGCCGTGATCCCACAGGATCAGAATGTAGCGGTCGGCGGGATAGTTCTCGGCGCCCCAGCGGATGAAGTCGGACAGCGTGGACGGCACAGTCGTATCGAGCTGACCGAGCGAGTCGTCGACGAGCGCGAGCGAACCGGACTGCACGCGCCAGCGCTGCGACCTGCGCGAGGAGATGCCGAAGGTCGGCGCCCATTTCTTGGTGCCGACGGTTTCGATCAGGATGTTGACGCGGTCGCTCTGTTCGGCGCGCACCATTTCGGCGATGTCCCACGACGCCTCCTGATATTCGGTTTCGAGATCGGAGCCGTTCATCAGCACGAGCACCGTTGCGGTGTCCGTGCCGTCGCCGCGAAGCTGTACGTGCGGCTCGCGCACGAGCGGAAGCACGGCGTCCTGCTGCGTATCGAGCGAAACGGGCGTGCCGTTCGGCACAACAAGGTCGACGTCCGGCGCGGGCGTCGCGGGATGCGGCGTCGTTTGGATCGAACCGGGACCGTCGAGCATCGGCTCGACCGTCGCGTCCGGCGCGAAGAACGAATGCTCGATCAGCGACTGCAGACCGTCCAGCGCGTCGCTGCAGGAGGAGCCGAGCAGGGCGGCGATCCCCGCGATCGCGGCGACCGTCAGCGATGCGATGAGAAGAAACGATTTTGCGCGGGAACGAAACATACGGACCTCCTTTCCACCGGATCAGTGGGTCAGCCGGAAGAACGGCACGCGAACGTATCTGCCGCCGCGTTCGATCGCGTACGGATCGCGCGCGGTGCGCCGGTAGTCCTTTCGAATGCCGAAAAAGTAGCGGAACATCAGCCGCTGGGTCAGCCGGTACACGTCGTTGCGGTCGATCTCGATCGATCGGCAGGTACGCTCGATGCGGGCGGGCGTGAAGAGCAGCGTCGTGACGTGGCGCAGGCGCCGCATGCCCTTGACCCAGAGGTAGGCGTTGAGATGATAGCGGAACTCGAACGCAAGGCACGGCGTCGAGAACAGGAACGGCTCGCCGTAGATGCGGGCGTACGACGCTTCGAGCGTTTGCGCGCAGGCAAGCGACAGTGCGCGAGAGCCCATCCGGCGCGAGAGCGCGTTCCACCGATCGGGCTGCCCGGACAGATCGATGCGAAAGCCCTCCGGCAAAATCTCCGTGCAGCGCAGCAGAAGGTCCGCCGCCTGTTCCGTGCCCGCGCGGTCCATGTTACTGCGCCTGCGCGATGTCGCGCGCGACAAAGACGCCGCTCGCCGACGCGTGCGAGAGCGAGTGCGTGATGCCGCTGCCGTCGCCGATCACATAAAGACCTTCGTATTTTTCGGTCATCAGGCGGTCGTCGATCGCGACTTCCATGTTGTAGAACTTGACTTCGACGCCGTACAGCAGCGTATCGTCGTTCGCGGTGCCCGGCGCGATCTTGTCGAGCGCGTAGATCATTTCGATGATGCCGTCGAGAATGCGCTTGGGCAGCACCAGCGACAGGTCGCCGGGCGTCGCCGCGAGCGTCGGCCGGACGAGCCCTTCCTCGACGCGCTTGACGGTGCTGCGTCTGCCGCGCACCAGATCGCCGAAGCGCTGCACGATGACGCCGCCGCCGAGCATGTTCGAAATGCGTGCGATGCTCTCGCCGTACAGGTTGCTGTCGTTGAACGGCTCGGTGAAGTGCTTGGAGACAAGCAGCGCGAAGTTCGTGTTTTCGGTGTGCAGGTCGGGGCTTTCGTAGCTGTGCCCGTTGACCGTCACGATGCCGTTCGTGTTCTCATTGACGACGATGCCGTTCGGATTCATGCAGAACGTGCGCACGTTGTCCTCGTAGCCCTCGGTGCGGTAGACGATCTTGCTCTCGTAGAGCTCATCGGTCAGGTGCGAAAAGACGACGGCGGGCAGCTCGACGCGCACGCCGAGGTCGACGCGGTTGGAATGCGTCGTGATGCCGAGGCGCTTGCAGAGCCCTTCCATCCATGCGCTGCCGCTTCTGCCGACCGAGATGATCAGCTTGTCGCAGGTATAGATCGCGTCCTTGGTATGCACAAGATACCCGTCGCCGACCTCGACGTCCTCGACCGCCGTGTCGAACAGGAAGTCGATCGAGTCCTTGAGATACGCGAACAGGTTTTTCAAAACGACGTAGTTGAGATCGGTGCCGAGATGGCGCACCGACGCGTCGAGCAGCGAAAGCTTGTTCTGGATGCAGAGCTTTTTGAAGCGCGTGCCCGCGGTCGAGAAGATGCGCGCGCCTTCGCCGCCGTACGCCATGTTGACCGCATCGACGTATTTCATCAGCTCAAGCGCCTTGTCCTTGCCGATGTGCTCGTACAGCGTGCCGCCGAAATCGTTGGTGATGTTGTATTTGCCGTCGGAGAACGCGCCTGCGCCGCCGAAGCCAGACATGATCGAGCAGGTCTTGCACTTGATGCAGTTCTTGATCTTTACGCCGTCGATCGGGCAGCGCCGCGCTTCGAGCGGGTGTCCCTGCTCGATGACCGCAACCTTGAGATGCGGGGCAAGCTTCTTGAGCTCGTATGCCGAATAAATGCCGCCGGGGCCTGCGCCGACGATGATGACGTCATAATGCTGGTTCATAGGTTCCTCCGTTTATTTGTGGTACGCTTCGTTGCGGCGGATCTTAAAGCCGCGGTACAGTTGTTCGAGCAGAAGCAGCCGCGCGATGCGGTGCGGGAAGGTCATCTGCGAGAACGAGAGCTTCGCGTCCGCGCGCGCATAGACCTCGGCACTGAGCCCTAAAGAGCCGCCGATCACGAACGTGAGCGGGCGCGCCGACAGTTCCTTTTCCTCCAGAAACGATGCGAACGCTTCCGAGCGCATCTGTTTGCCGTCGATCGCGAGCGCGACGACGTAATCCTTCGGTCCGATCGCCCGCATCAGCCGCTTGCCCTCGCGGTCGAGCACGTTGCGCTCGTCCGCCGGATGCAGCGATTCGGGGGCTTTTTCGTCCGGCACCTCGATCAGCTCGAGCGAGCAGAAGCGCGACAGGCGCTTTTGAAATTCGGCGCAGGCATCCTCAAAGTATGCCTCCTTGAGCTTTCCGACGCACAGGATCCGAACGGTCATCACAGTTCGAACACCCCCGTCGGTTCCTCGCGCGCGGCGACGGCAAGCTGGACCTTGTCCGCGACGCCCGCGTCCTCAAGCGCGGCGCGCACCGTGACCATCGCAAGCTCCGGATAGTTGTTTTCGCGGCTCAAATGCCCCAAGATCACGTTCTTGACGCCGGTTTCGCACAGCTTGACGATCGCCTTGCCGCAGTCCTCGTTGTTCATATGCCCGCTGCCCGAAAGAATGCGCTTTTTGAGCAGGTACGGGTACGATCCCGCCATCAGCATGTCGACGTCGTGGTTCGCCTCAAAGAGCAGCAGCTCGCAGCCGGACAGCAGCGAGAGAATGCGCGCGTCGGCGTGACCGAGGTCCGTGCAGACTCCGACCTTATGCCCGCCGTAGAATATCGTGTAGCCGACGCAATGGATCGCATCGTGCGGGACGGAAAAGGGCAGCACGCGCACGCCACCGAGATAGAAATCGCGGTCGGACTCGAACACGCACACGTTCTTGGGCGCGACGTCCTTCAGCGGTTCACGCATCATCGACCACGTTTCCGCGTTCGCGTAGACCGGCAGGTCGTATTTTTTGGACAGCACGTTGACGCCGCGAATGTGGTCGACGTGCTCGTGGGTGATCAGAATCGCCGTCAGGTTGCCCGGCACGACGCCGATGCGGCCCAACAGCTCGGTGATGCGCTTGCAGGACAGGCCCGCGTCGATCAACAGACGCGCGTTTCCTGCCTCAATATAGGTTGCGTTCCCGGAGGAACCGCTGCACAACGGACAAAATCGCATATTGCCTCCTAAATATTTATTATACCATAGGAACGCGGGAAGGAAAAGGGTTTTTGTTGCATCGCGAAAAAAGAAGTGATATACTGCACGCATGATCATCGAAGAACTGGCGCTTGCCAAACTGAATCTGACGCTCGGCGTGCTGTATAAGCGCGAGGACGGCTATCATGCGCTCGATACCGTGATGCAGACGGTATCGCTGTTCGACCGCGTGTTCGTGGAGAAATCGCGCACGGTCGAGGTGCAGGTCACCGGCATGACACTGCCGGTCGAAAACACAATGTACAAGGCGGCAAAACTCTATCGCGAGGCGACCGGCTGCGGGGCGAAGATCCGCTGCGAAAAACGGATTCCCGCGGAGGCGGGCATGGGCGGCGGCAGCGCCGACGCGGCGGCGGTTCTGCGCGGCCTGCAGCGGCTGCACCGCATGGCGGACGACCGCACTTTGAAGCAGATCGCGCTGTCGGTCGGCGCGGACGTGCCGTTCTGCCTGGTCGGCGGCACCTGTCGGTGCGAAGGCGTCGGCGAGATCCTGACGCCGTTTGCGCTCAAAAACCGGCTGTGGTTCGTGATCGCAAAGCCCGAACAGGGCGTTTCCACCCGCGCGCTGTTTTCACGCCTGCCGCTGCCGCGGCCGCGCGTGCAGACGCTTTCCGCGATGGCGGCGCTCGCAAAGGGCGACCTTGCGGCGTTCGCGCCGCTGATGAAGAACGTGCTGGAACCGGCTGCGATCGAGCTTGTGCCGGAGATCGGCGCGCTGAAACAGAAGCTGCTCGACGCCGGCGCGCTCTGCGCGCAGATGACCGGAAGCGGGTCCGCGGTGTTCGGGCTGTTCGAATCCGAGGCCGCGGCGCAGGCGGCGCTGCCGTCCGTGTCCGACGCCGCGTTCTCGACCGTGTGCCATTCGCTGTAGGAGGTGCGTATGAAGGATCAAGCGATTCGCCGTCTCGTGCTGACCGGCGTGCTGAGCGCCGTCATCTTCGTGCTGACCGCTTTTCTGCGCATTCCGCTGCCCGCCGGATATCTGAATCTCGGCGATTTCGGCGTGTTCTTTGTCGCGATGCTGCTGCCCGCCGGGTACGCCGCGTGCGCCGCGGGGCTCGGCTCGATGCTCGCGGACCTGTACGCGTTTCCGGTCTATGCGCCCGCGACGCTGCTGATTAAGTCGCTTGCCGCGCTGCTCTGCGCGATCCTTTGGAAAAAGCTTCCCGGAAAGCTCCGGTATCTCGCGCTGCTGTCCGCGCTGCTGATCCCGCTCGGCTACGGCGTGTTCGAGTGGATCTTTTTCCGCGCGTACGCGCTGGTCGATCTGCTGCCCAATCTTTTGCAGACGGCGGTCGGCGCGGTGCTTGCGGTTGCCGTGCAGTACCTCGCAAAAAACCGGTTGTCCGTCTGATTGCGGGGCGTTCTACCGAGCGTAGAGCGCGATTCTCCTCTCGGTGGACGGCTGCGCGTGAACGGTAGAGTGCATTTGACAAAAATCTGTGTTACGATCATTATGAAGATTTATAGCAAGAAGGAGATTCATGTATGCGTATCCGTATTTCCGCAGACAGCACCTGCGACCTGAGCCCGGAGCTGATCGAGCAGTATGACGTGGCGATCACGCCGCTGTACGTGCGCCTCGGCGACCGCGATCTGAAGGACTCGATCGAGGTCACGCCGCCCGATATCTATCGGTTTGTCGAGGAGACGAAATCGATTCCCAAGACGGCGGCGGTCAACGTCGGCGACTATGTCGATTTCTTCAACAAGGTCCGGGAGGAGGGCTACGACGGCGTCGTGCACTTCACGATCTCTGCGGAGATGTCCTCGTGCTACCAGAACGCCTGCCTTGCGGCGGAGGGCTTTGAAAACATCTATATCGTCGATTCGAGAAACCTCTCCACCGGCATCGGACACCTTGTGCTCGACGCGTGCATCATGCGCGACGAGGGCAGGACGGCGAAGGAGATCTTCGACGTTCTCGAAGAACGCAAGAAGAAGCTCGACGTCAGCTTCGTGCTCGATACGCTGCGCTATCTCGCGCTCGGCGGGCGCTGCAACTCGCTGCTCGCGTTCGGCGCGAACCTGCTGAACCTCAAGCCGTCGATTCAGGTGAACCCGGCGACCGGCAAGATGGGCGTCGACAAGAAGTACCGCTGCTCGTTCGAACGCGCCGTCGTGCGCTACGTCAACGACAAGCTGGCGGACAAGGATTCTCTGGATCTGCGCCGCATCTTCATCACGGACTCCGGCTGCACCGACGAGGTGCGCGCCGCCGTCGAGGAAGCGGTTAAGAAGAACGCGCCGTTTGCGGAGATCATCCACACCCGCGCGGGCTGCACGGTCAGCTCGCACTGCGGTCCGAACTGCATCGGCATCCTGTTCTACCGTAAATAAGCAAGCATAGAAAAAAGCGCTTCTCTCGGGAAGCGCTTTTTGCGTTGGCTTCATTCGTCCTTGGACATCAGATACGCCACGGAGAACCCGAGCGCGAGGCAGAGCACCGCGACCGGAATGAACCACCACGCGTGCAGATTCGCGGCGAAGGCGGCGTACTCGGCGCCGAAGCACTTCGCCTTCAGGAAGATCGCGTAGGGCGAGGCGAGCATCAGCGCAAGGATGCCGTAATAGGTCGGGGTCGGATGGCGGTCGAGCAGCCAGCGGATCGCCTTGGAGACGATCAGCAGACCGAGGATCACGCCGATGCCGAACGGCACGAGCACCAGAAGGTGCGGACCCATGCCGGAGAAGTTCAGCGTCAGCGCGCAGACGATAAAGCTCTTCAAGTGCGTCATGACGCTGTTGTAGTAGCCGAGCACGAGCAGCACCATCGAGCCGGAAATGCCGGGGACGATCATCGTGCCCGCGGCGATAAAGCCGAGCAGCAGGGCAAGCAGCGCGCTCAGAACGCCGTTGTTCAGCGCGTCGACGGCGCGGTAGACGGACGTGCGCAGCGTCTCGCCGCTGTTCCTTGCGGTCAGCGTCAAATAGCCGTGCTGGTCGATCGACAGATCGAAGACGTCCTCCGTGCCGAGCGTATAATACACGCTCTTATCGGAAGCGCTGCGAAGCTTGTAGCCGTCCTCGGGTTTGCCGAAGGTCCCGCCCGCGCTTTTGATCTCCCAGATGGCAAGGGACGGGTCGCCGTTTTGCACGACGAGCTCGAACTGCTGTTCGTCCTTCAGAATGATGCGCTCTCCGACGGACAGCGTGTCGGTCTCGTTCAGAATGCGGAATCGTTCGCTCGTGTTGTCGTTGAGATACGGCAGCAGCACCATCAGCGCGATCATCACGAGCGCGACGAGGATGTAACCGGGCTTGACCCGCGTTCCCTTGATCTTTTTGAACAGCATCGGCAGCGAGCCGAGGATGAGACCGGAGAACAGCAGGATCGTGAAGAACTCGAAATTCGCGAGCAGCCACGTGATGACGAACGACAGCGCCGCCACGCCGAGCACGATGCCGAGCGCATACGGGATCAGCTTGATAATCGCCGCCTTGCGCCGCGCCTTGTCCTTCGAGGTGATGGAAACCGCGTCCTCATAGACGCCGATGGTCAGAAGCATCGAGCCGCCGGACACGCCGGGAATGACGATCGCCAGACCGACGAGCGTGCCTTTTAAGACGGCAAGGATGAAATTCAGGATTTTCTTGGACGTATTCATGCTCATATTGTACGGCGGGGCGGTCGTTTCGTCAACCGCGCGCGGGGAAAACTTACAAGTTTTTAACAATCGCGGGACGAAAACTGTGTACAAGGTTTCGCAAAAAGCCGTATTTTTGTCATATTGTTTTCATAATCGGGGGGTACAATGGGCATACAGACTGAGAAATGGCTCAAAGGAGGCAATTATGGAATATAACGGAACGCAATACGGCTACGGGCAGCCGAAGCAAAAACGCTCGGTCGGGCTGGCGGTCCTGCTCTCGCTGACGGCGATCGCCGTGGTGATCGGACTGTTCGCCGGCGTGCTGATCGTGAATCGCATCGTCGATACGCGCACCCGCACGGCGCAGCTTCCCGCGCAGACGGAGGTCGCCGAACCGGCGCCGACCGCCGAAGCGGACGGCACGCTGAGCATCTCGGCAGCGGAAGGCACGCAGGCATCGACCGGCTTTGCGTATGACGGAAAGTACACCCGTGCGCAGGTCGTCGAAATGGCGGCGCCGAGCGTCGTCGGGATCGATGCGGTCTTCGAGCAGACGGTCTCCTACTGGGGACGCGCGCAGACCTATGAGGTGCCGGGCAGCGGCAGCGGCGTCATTCTGACCGAGGACGGCTACATCGGCACGTGCGCGCACGTCGTGGTCGGCGCGAAGTCGATCAAGGTCACGCTGAACGACGATACGAGCTACGACGCGACGATCATCGGCACCGACGTGCGCAACGACGTTGCGATCATCAAGATCGAAGCGACCGGTCTCACGCCCGCGGCGCTCGGCGACAGCGACATGCTGACCGTCGGCGAGGATGTGATCGCGATCGGCAACCCGCTGGGCGAGCTGCGCGGCACCGCGACCAGCGGCATCATCTCGGCGGTGCGGCGCACGATCGAGGTCGAAGGCAATACGATGGAGCTGGTGCAGACCGACGCCGCCATCAGCCCGGGCAACTCGGGCGGCGGACTGTTCAACGCATCCGGCAAGCTGATCGGCATCGTCAACGCGAAGGTCTCCGACACGACGGCGGAGGGACTCGGCTTTGCGATCCCGGTGAACAACGTGCTGAATGAGATCAACGATCTTCTAAACTACGGCTATGTCACCGGCCGCGCGTACCTCGGCGTCTATACGCAGAACGTTACGCTGCGCAGCGACTTCGGCTACTTCTTCTCCGGCGGCACGAACTGCGTGCAGATCGCGGACCTGGTGTCCGGCGGCGCTGCGGAGCAGGCGGGGCTGAAGGTCGGCGACCTGATCCTTGCGATCGACGGCACGGAGATCACCTCCAACAGCGACCTCACCGACGTCATTGCGCGCTACAACGCGGGCGACACCGCGACGTTCACGATCCAGCGCAGCGGCAGCCGTTCCGACGTCAAGGTGACGTTTGCGGAGTACGCGCCCAAATCCGGCGACTGATGCAGAGAAACAGAGAGCTCGCTTCGGCGGGCTCTTTTTTATTCTGTCTTGATCCAGTAGCCGCTGCCGTCCGCCCCGCGCAGAAACCGTGTGAAGTCGTACAGCGCGCGCGGCGGACGCGGGGCGGCGTGCCCGCGCACGGCAAGGATGCGCGTCTTTGCGCCGTTCGGCGCGATCCACAGCCCCTCGTAGTGCGGCAGAATGTCCGCACCGTCGACGTAGCGCCAGTGCGCGCGCGGGAACGCCTGCGGAAACAGATCGATCCCGACCGCATCCGCACACGGAGAGTTATCCTCTTTTTGCACCAAGTTATCCACCGGAACGGCGGGCGGCTGCTCGAAGCGCGAATAGAACGATTCGGCGCGCGACAGCAGCAGCGAGAACTGCGCCGCGCGCTGCGCGCTCTCGTCCGCCGTCTCCGGCATGGCATCCTCCGACGGCTCGACGGTCAAAACATCCGGAGATTCGGGCGCTTGCGGCGCTTCCGGCTCGATTTGCACGCGCGCCGGTTCGTCCGGTTCCGCCTCCGATTCGTTCGGTTCCGCCTCCGATTCGTTCGGTTCCGTCTCCGGTACGTTCGGTTCCGGCGCGTCTTCGATCGGATCGGGCTGCGGCGCCGGATCCACCTGCATGGTGTAAAAATGGGATAGGATGGCCCGGCAGCGGGCAAGGGACGGCGCGGCAGGCGCGGCGGCGAAGGCGACCGGACGGTCCTCGCGCATGCCGAGCACGGCGAACGCGCCGCAAAGGACGGCGTCCTCCGACGGATGGATGCACACGGCGGCGTCATTGGAAAGCAGGAACCAGTTCGCGTCGAGCGGCGCATTCAGCTTTAGAAACACGCGATCGCCTTCGCACCGCGCAAGTCCGATCGGACGTTCGTTCCGATCGCGTACAATCCAGTAAGACAGCATGGAAATCACCTCGAACTATTGTATTTTTGCGGATTTCATAGTATGATACAATCAGAGATTTATCGGAGGTCATTCATGGTTTTTTTAATTGCATTGCTGTTGGGACTCGTGCAGGGATTGTGCGAATTTCTGCCGGTTTCGAGCTCCGGACACCTCTTTTTGGTCGCAAAGCTGACGCAGGGCGCGGTCAATGAGGATTACTTCGGCTCGTTCTTCACGGTCATGCTGCACATCGCGACGCTGATCGCGGTCGTGATCGTCTATCGCGAACAGATTCTGTCGATTCTGAAGCACCCGTTTCAGAAGCTGACGCTGCATCTGATCATCGCAACGCTGCCGACCGTCGCCGTCGCGCTGATCCTCAAGAAGTGGGATGCGCTCGACGAATGGCTCGACGCGGGGAACTTCCTCGGCTTCAGCTTCCTGCTGACGACCGTTTTTCTGACGGTGAGCGAGCTGCTTTCGCGCCGCCGCAAGCCGAGAAAGTCGCTCGACACGATGCGCTGGACCGACGCGCTGGCGATCGGCGGCATGCAGGCGATCGGCGTTCTGCCGGGCGTTTCGCGCTCCGGTTCCACGATCGCGGGCGCGCTGACCTGCGGGCTCGACCGCAAGAGCGCGGCGGACTTCTCGTTCCTGATGTCGATTCCGGCGATTCTGGGCGGTCTCGTGCTCGAACTGATGAAGCTCGTCAAAGCGCCGGAAGCGCTCGAAAGCATCATGACGCTTCCGTACTGGGGCGCGCTGCTGATCGCCATGCTGGCGGCGGCGATCTCCGGCTACTTCGCGGTGCGCTTCATGATCCGGCTCGTCACGAAGAAGGGACTTCTGGGCTTTGCGATCTATACCGGCGTGCTCGGCATCGTCGTGATCCTGCTGCAGGTGTTCCGCGTCGCGGGGTTCGGCTTCACGCCGTTCGGAGGTTAAGATGCGGCTCGATAAGTGGTTAAAGGTTTCGCGCATCATCAAGCGGCGCACCGTCGCGAACGAGGCGGCGGGCGCAGGGCGCGTCGCGATCAACGGCAAGATTGCAAAGCCGGCATCCGAGGTGAAGCCGGGAGACACGATCGACATCCTGCTTGGCGGCAAGCACATGCTCTGCCGCGTCGAAAAGACGCCGGAGGTCGTGCGCAAGGAGGACGCGGATTCGCTCTATACGGTCCTTTCGGGGGAAGCATGAGCGTTTGCGGCATTCTGCTGTGCGCGGGTTCGTCCCGGCGCATGGGCTTCGATAAACTGAATACGCCGCTCTTCGGCAAAACGGCGATCGAACGTTCGCTGGACGCGCTCGTTGCGGGCGGCTGCGATTCGATCGTTTTCGTCGTCGGAGAGCAAAGCGAAAAAACCGTGTCCGGACTGTCCTGCCCCGTGCCGCATACGGTCGTGCGCGGCGGCGCGGAGCGCACCGACTCGGTGCGAAACGGCCTTGCGGCGGTCGATGCGCAGATTTCGGTCATACACGACGCGGCGCGCTGCTTCGTCACGCCCGCGCTCGTGCGCGCCTGCATCGCGTCGGCGCGCGAGTTCGGCTCCGGCGTGGCGGCGATCCCGATGACGGACACCGTCATGCGGCTGCATCCGTACGGCACGGAAACACTCGACCGCAACGCGCTGTGGCGCATGCAGACCCCGCAGGCGTTTCTGACAGAACAGATTAAGGCCGCGTACGCGACAGGCGGCGCCGCAACCGACGACGCGACGCTCTATGCCCGCGCGATCGATGCGCCGCACTTCGTGCCCGGCAGCGAGGACAACCGCAAGCTGACGACTGCCGCGGACTGGGAATGGGCGCATAAGCAGCTCGGCGGCACGCTGTATGGCACCGGCTTTGACACGCATCGGCTCGTCGAAGGACGAAAGCTCATCCTCGGCGGCGTAGAGATCCCGTTCGAAAAGGGACTTTTGGGGCATTCGGATGCCGACGTGCTGCTGCACGCGATCATGGATGCGATCCTCGGCGCGATGAAGCTCGGCGACATCGGCAAGCTCTTTCCCGATACCGACGAGCGCTATCGCGGCATTTCGAGCCGCGAACTGCTCCATGCCGTCAATGTCATGGTGCAAAAACGGGACATGGTTGTGCGGCATGTGGACGCGACGGTCATCTGCCAGAGACCGAAGCTTGCGCCGTACCGGCAGAAGATCGAGCGAACGATCGCGGAAGATCTGCAGATCCCGTTTTCGGCGGTATCGGTCAAGGCAACGACAACGGAAGGAATGAATGACGAGGGACGCGGGCTGTGCATTTCGGCGCAGGCGATCGCCTCGGTCAACGGGAAGGAATCATGGAACGAAGAGATCAGGACCTTTGCATCTACGGAGCAAGAGAACATAACTTAAAGAACATCGACCTTGTGATCCCGCGCAACAAGCTCGTGGTCATGACCGGCGTTTCCGGCTCCGGCAAGTCGTCGCTCGCGTTCGACACGATCTACGCGGAGGGACAGCGGCGCTACGTCGAGAGTCTTTCTTCGTATGCGCGCATGTTCATCGGACAGATGGACAAGCCGGATGTGGACCGCATCGACGGGCTTTCGCCCGCGATCTCGATCGATCAGAAGAGCACGGGACACAACCCGCGTTCGACGGTCGGCACGGTCACGGAAATTTACGACTACCTGCGCCTGCTTTACGCGCGCTGCGGCGTCCCGCACTGTCCCAAGTGCGGCCGCGTGATCGAGCGCCAGTCGATCGATACGATCGTCGATCAGGTCATGGCGCTGCCCGCGGGGTCGCGGCTGCAGATCATCGCGCCGTGCGTGCGCGGCAGAAAGGGCGAGCATCAGAAGGTCATCGAACGGCTGCAGCGCGAGGGCTACGTGCGCCTGCGCATCGACGGCGAGATCTATCCGATCGAGGAAGCGCCTGCGCTCGACAAGCAAAAGAAGCACACGATCGAGGCGGTCATCGACCGCATCGTATTGAAGGAGGGCGTCGAAAGCCGCCTGACCGAATCGCTCGAACATGCGTTCAAGCTCGGACAGAACCTTGCGATCGTCGCGGTGCAGGACGGCGAGGAAACGCTGTTCTCGCAAAACTACGCCTGCCCCGACTGCGGCATCGCGCTGGAGGAGCTTGCGCCGCGCGCGTTCTCGTTCAACAACCCGTTCGGCGCATGCCCGACCTGTTCGGGTCTCGGCGAGCAGATGAAGATCGACCCGACGCTGATCGTGCCGGACGAGACGCTTTCGCTGAACGAAGGCGCGATCCGCGCGCCCGGCTGGAAGAGCGGCACGAACAACGTGTTTTCGGATATGTACTATGAGGCGATCGCGCGGCACTTCGGTTTTTCGATGGACACGCCGTTCTGCGATCTGCCAAAGGCGGGACGCGACGCGCTCCTGTACGGCACCAAGGAAAAGATGGAGGTGCAGTACGAACGCAGCTTCGGCGGCGGACACTTCCTGTCCACGTTTGAGGGCGTGATCCCGAACATGGAGCGCCGCTATCGTGAATCGCAAAGCGACTGGGCGAAGGCGGACATCGAATCCTATATGGCGCACATCCCCTGTCCGGACTGCAGGGGCAGACGCTTAAAGCCCACCTCGCTCGCGGTGACGGTCGGCGGGATCAACATCTCCGACCTGTGCGATATGAACGTCAAGCGCTCGCGCGAATTTCTGCGCGCGCTCAAGCTCAGCCCGACGCAGCAGACAATCGCGGCGGCGATCTTAAAGGAACTGGACGCGCGCCTCGGATTTCTGGTTAACGTCGGTCTCAACTATCTGACGCTCTCGCGCGCGGCGGCGACGCTGTCGGGCGGCGAAAGCCAGCGCATCCGGCTCGCCACGCAGATCGGCAGCGGTCTGGTCGGCGTGCTGTACATCCTCGATGAGCCGTCGATCGGTCTGCATCAGCGCGACAACGCAAAGCTGCTGGACACGCTGAAGGGACTGCGCGACCTCGGCAACACGCTGATCGTCGTCGAGCACGACGAGGAAACGATGCGCGCCGCGGATTTCATCGTGGATATCGGACCGAGAGCCGGCGTACACGGCGGCGAGATCATGGCGGCGGGCACGCCCGAACAGGTTATGGCGTGCGAAACCTCGCTGACCGGTCAGTACCTGAGTCAAAAACGCACCATACCCGTGCCCAAAACGCGGCGTCCCGGCAACGGGCTGAAGCTGACGGTGCGCGGCGCGCGGGCGAACAACCTGAAGAACATCACGGTCGATTTCCCGCTCGGTAAGCTGATTTGCGTGACCGGCGTTTCCGGCTCCGGCAAGTCCTCGCTCGTCAACGAGGTGCTGAAGAAGCGGCTGCTGCACGATCTGAACCGCGCGAAGGTGCGCGCCAAGGAGCATGACGGCATCGACGGCATCGAGAACCTCAACAAGATCATCGACATCGACCAGAGCCCGATCGGGCGCACGCCGCGGTCGAACCCCGCGACCTACACCGGTCTGTTCGACCTGATCCGTGCGCTGTTCGCGACCACGCCGGACGCAAAGCTGCGCGGCTACACGAGCGGGCGGTTCTCGTTCAACGTCAAGGGCGGGCGTTGCGAAGCGTGCAAGGGCGACGGCATCGTCAAGATCGAGATGCACTTTCTGCCGGACGTCTACGTCCCGTGCGAGGTCTGTCACGGCAAGCGCTACAACCGCGAGACGCTCGAGGTGCGCTACAAGGGCAAGAACATCTACGACGTGCTCGATATGACGGTCGAGGAGGCGCTGCCGTTCTTCGCGCAGCACGCCAAGATCAAGAACATTCTGCAAACGCTCGACGACGTGGGATTGGGCTACATCAAGCTCGGTCAGCCGTCGACGACGCTTTCGGGCGGCGAAGCGCAGCGCATCAAGCTCGCGACCGAGCTTTCCCGCCGCGACACCGGACGCACGCTGTACGTGCTCGACGAGCCGACGACGGGTCTGCACACGCACGACGTGAAGCGGCTTTTGGAGATCCTGAACCGCCTCGCGGATTCGGGCAGCACGGTCATCGTCATCGAACACAACCTCGACGTCATCAAGACCGCGGACTACATCATCGACCTCGGTCCCGAGGGCGGCGACGAGGGCGGCACGGTCGTTGCAACCGGCACGCCGGAGCAGATCGCCGCCTGCGAGCGGAGCTACACCGGACAGTTCCTAAAGCGCGCGCTCGGATTGAAATAATGGACAGGTTGACCGGTGTTTCAAAGATTCTGCGAAAGAACATGACCAGAGAGGAACGGCATCTTTGGTATGATTTTCTGAAGGATCTTCCGCTGACGGTCAACCGGCAAAAAGTGCTTGGCAGGTATATCGTCGATTTCTTTATCGCGTCGAAAAAGACGGTGATTGAGCTGGACGGTACGCAGCATTTTCAAGGCGAAGAACCCGAGCGCGACCGGGTGCGTGATCAATGGTTTCAAGCGAACGGGATTACCGTTCTGCGGTACACCAATCTGCAGATCAACAGGGAATTTGACGCTGTTTGTCTGGATATTCTGAGACATCTCGGATTGTCGCAGCCGTGACCCCTTCATCAGTCACCTGACGGTGACAGCTTCTCCACCCTCTTCGAGGGGGCGAAGCCTCCGGATAAGCGTACCCAAAAGCCTTCCCCTTGATGGGGAAGGGGGACCGCTTGCGGTGGATGAGGTGTGAACATCCGTTACGCATGTAAACATGCAGGGAAAGTTTACCGTTCTGACGCATTCCGGTCACAACCGCATGATATGCTGACCTTGTCCGAAAGGAGGAGAACATGAAAGTGATCCGCATCATCTGTATTCTGCTTGGTGCGTTTTTGGTACTGGATACGATCGCCGTTTCCACGCTGTCGAATTTCAACCTCGGCGTGATCCTTCCGGCGATCATCGGCTTGCCGCTTTTGCTGCTTGGTGCGTTTATGCACCATATGACCGGCGGGTTCTGGGCGTTCCTCAAGTGGTTCCTGCTTTGCTGCTACGCGCTCGGCGCGGTGTTTCTGCTCGTGATGGGCATTCTGATGGGCACGGCATCGAAGCGTGCGGACGAGGTGGACGCGGACGCGCTGATCGTACTCGGCGCTGCGGTGCACGGCGACAAGGTCACCTGGGTGCTCAGCAACCGGCTTGACACCGCGGCGGACTATCTGGCGGCGCATCCCGACACGCTCTGCGTCGTTTCCGGCGGGCAGGGCGGCGGCGAGAGCGTCACCGAGGCGTCGGCCATGTACAGCTACCTCGTCGAGCGAAAGGGCATCGACCCGAGCCGCATCCTCGTCGAGGACAGGGCCGAGAGCACGAAGGAGAACTTTGCGTTTTCGAAGGCGCTGATCGAACAGCGGCTCGGCAGCGACGCGTCGATCGCCTTTGTGACGACCGATTTTCATGTGTTCCGCGCGCGCCGCGTTGCTCTCAAAACGGGCATCGACGCGGTCGGCATCGCCGCGCCGGACGTCTGGTACATTCGCATCAACAACTTTTTGCGCGAGTGCGTCGGCATCGCCGTGTACGCCCTGCGCGGAGATATCTGACCGCTTTTGCATCTATCCTGTTACAGGTTCATACATAACGAGGGAGGTCTTCATGGGACAGTTTTTTGAACGGGTAATGGTTCAGGAAAAAGATATGATGCTGCTCGGCGCGTTGGTCAAAAAAGCGATGGAGGAGATCGGTTATACGCCGGGCGAGGAAGGAAAGGGCGTTTCGGTCTCGTATCGGCAGATGCCGGATTCCGAATGGTTCGATTTCAGTTCACCGCTTTTGGAACAGATGTCCGAGATTGCGGAGCCGTTGAAAAAAGCGCTTTCCAAGGTATTCCGCACGCCGCTGCTTGATCTGATCTGTGTGGACAGTGATTTCGTCCTCTGCCGACTCATCGACGAAACGAACGGCAAGGACACGGCCGCATGCATCAACGAGCCATATGAGGATCTCGGATTCGGAGAACCGGACTATACCGCATGGGCGGCCGCCGCAAAAAAGAAATGGAAATGCAAGCCGGAACAGTTCAAAGCTGTTTTTGAGGACCGCTATACCTTTGCGGAGGACGGGATCGAATCGCTTGCAAAGCTCTTGCATTTTGCACCGGTCGACGAGGTCGATCCACACAGCTTTATGCAGGCAACTGACTGGTTTTTGCCGAAGCAGGAAGAAAACGAAACGACACGTCTGCATACGCTTGCGGAAAAGCTTGCGGACTATATGGAGCGCGAATACGCAGGAAAACTGGAAGCGGCAGGATTTCGCCGCTATAAGAACAGCCCCGTTCGCTGGCATAAGGTCGTCGGCGAGCCCGGCAATGAGGTTCTTTTGAGCATGGTGTTCACAACGTACCGCGGGTTCGAGCTTGCGCCGTTTTACGGCGCGCAGTCGCTTTACTGTCCGCTGACGCTTTCGGACAAATATTACCCGATGCACGATGCAAACGAATATTGGAGAGAAGCACAATTCGAGTTTTTCTGGAAATTCGGATGGAGCCCGTTGAGAATTCCCGGAAACCCGGAGACAAACGGTTGGGACAAATCCCTGAGTTTCAATGACCCGGAGCAGCTCCGACCGTTTATCGACGAACTGATGCTTCCGGAGCTCGACGAGGTCACGGATCTGTCCTCCTGTCGCGCATACTGTCTTACCCCACGAAAAAGGGAGCGTGTGCTCCATGAAAATACGCCGAAAACGCGTGTTTGGATCGAAGCGGCTTTGGACGGCGACGAAGCGGAAGCGCAGCTTTGGTATGAACATGAAAAGGCAAAAGCCGATCGTATCTCAGCTTTGGGACGCAATGCAGATCCTTGGAATCGGGAATTGCTGAACGCCTATGAATCCGGCGGCCGTGAAGGGCTGATCGGCTATCTGCGCGATACGGTCTACCGCGACAATATGAAAAAGCTGAAGCGTGCGGGGATCGTTTGATTGCCGATCGCCTTCCCCTTCGAGGGAAAGGTGGCTTGCGAAGCAAGGCGGATGAGGCGGTACGCAGAAAAGCGCGCTTTTGCCGTCAATAACGAACGGAATCATAAACCGCCCTGCGGGGCGTGAAATGTATTGGAAAGAAAAGGAGAACAACCATGTTGGAATTTCGGTATGACACACAGCTTCTGATCGACGGACACGACCTCGACGAGGACGTGATCCGCGACTACTTTCTGAGCCACTTCGAGGGCGACTGCCTGCTGGCGGTCGGCACCGACGAGACGATCAAGATCCATTTCCATACCAACGAGCCGTGGAAGGTGCTCGAATACTGTTCCACGGTCGGCGAGATCTACGACATCGTCGTCGAGGATATGGATCGCCAGTCCCGCGGACTCAAGGGCTGAGCGCCCGAACGGAACAAAGCAGCCCTATCCCAAATTCGGGACAGGGCTGTTCTTTTTTACATGGGTATACCAAAATCAGGATATGGTGATCAGATGAAGTCGAAGCCGATCAGCCGTCCGGCTTCCGAAAAGCCGACCGCGCGGTAGAGCGCGTTGGAGGCGGGGTAGCTCGTATCGGCATAGAGCATCGTGCGATTGCCCGCAGCATGCCGATCGGCACAGACCGAGGAGACGAGGGCTTTTGCATAGCCGTGTCCGCGCTGCGTTTCGTCCGTCACCACGTTGTTGATATAGGCAAGGCCGTCCTCCTCCTGAGTCATCCGCAGCAGAGCAACGGTTGTCCCGTTTATGCACCAACCATACGCAAAGGCGCTTTCGCAGAACCGTTGACCGGCGGCGAGGCGTTCGCTCTCGGGGATCGGCTCGCGCGCCTGTTCGCCGAGCTGTGCGAGCAAGTCGCCGCAGACGGCGGGATCGAGCTTTGACGCGTGTACGCGCGTGCCTTCGGCCGTATAGACGTTCGGCTTTTCACAGAGATACGCGGTCAGCGGCAAGCGGCGCTGTGTCGGAAACGGCAGGGCAAGCTCCAGATAGCGGACGAGCGACGAACGCCCGATCACGCCCGCAAGGTTATGCGCATCCTTCAGCACGCAGAGCGAGGCGGCAAGCTCGGACAGCGTTTCGTCCGGGACGCCGCGGCGCGTATAGATCCATGCGGGCCGGCCGAGCCCCGCGCGCACGAACAGAACGTCCTGCCCGTCGCTCAGGCACAGCGCATCCTGCACGCGCATCAGCTGCCGCATTTTATGAAAGGTGATCGCTTCGGCGTCGTTCGAAAACGGGAACGCTTCCGCCTGCTCTTTCGGGATTGATCGGATCATCGCTCAGAGATGGGTGCCGTCCGTCGGCGGAGCGCTCGGTTCGGACTGCGCCGCGCTCTGCTTCACGTCATCGGGAATGACGATCGGCTCGACCGCGTTGTACTGCGATAGGACGGATTCCAAAAACGCATCGTTCACGATCAGGTCGACGGCGATGTTCTCGCCCGCGCCGATCATCCCGGAGGAAAACATCTGACCGTAGACCGCTTCGACCAGCGCGCGAAGATCATACCGCAGCTTCGCGACATAGCCGGTTTCCGTGTCGATCCAGACGGTGAAGGGGATCGCAGCGGTGTCCTCGCCGAAGAGCATGCCGAACGCCGCAAACTGACCGATCACATCTTCGACGCCGTTGTCGATGCCGGCGGCGGAACCGGAATAGACCGCCAGCGTGCGGCCGTCCTCCGTCTCGGTGTCGACAAACTGCGCGTCGACGACGTTCATAAGGACCTTGCACATCTCCTGCGCGGTTTTCACCTGCAGAACGGAATCGTCGACATCGGTCGTGACGGTCCAGTTTTCTTCATCCGCCGATAGATAGATATAGGTTTTGCCGTCGATCTGTTCCCCGTACGACAGAATGTTCACCTGCGTATCGTCGCCGTTCGCGATGCCGACCTCGATCCGGAACGAATACGGATCCTCGCACATCAGCTCGTCTATGGTCATCTGTACCTTGGTCTGCTGCTCGATGTGATAGGCGGGAACGCCCATCGTGAAGTCGGCTTCGTAGTCGATGCCCACATGCAGGGATGCGATCTCCTGCATTTTTTCATACGCCGCCGTAAGCACGTCCTTGGGATCCGGCGTCGGTTCGGGCGTGGGAGTCGGCGTCGGCTCCGGCGTAGGCGTCGGCGTGGGCGCTTCGGTCGGGACGGGGGTCGGCGTCGGCGCGATTTTGCCCGGAATACAGGCGGAGAGCGCCAGCAGAAGTGCGAGAGAGAGAAGCAATGCGATGCAGCGTTTCACGGCTATTCTCCTTTCTTCAGTTCCAGATTGCGTTCATAGGCGGCGATGACCGCCTCCATCGCGGCGGAACGGAATCCGCCCTTTTCAAGGGCGCGCACGCCCTGAATCGTGCTGCCCGCGGGCGAGCAGACGACGTCCTTCAATGCGCCGGGATGCTGACCGGAAATCCGTGCGGTCTTGCCCGCGCCCTCCACGGTCTGCGCCGCGAAGCGGAGCGCGGTTTTGCGCGGCAGTCCGCACGCCACGCCGCCGTCGGCAAGCGCCTCGATAAACAGGTCGACGAACGCCGGACCGCAGCCGAACAGCGCGCTGCCCGCGTCCATCAGATGCTCGGGAAGCGGCTCGACGGTGCCCGCATGCGCCACAAGCTTGCAGAACGCCGCAAGCTCGCCGTCGTCGACGCCCTCGCTGCAGTAGGCGATGATGCCGGCGCCGATCGCGATCGGCGTGTTCGGCATGATCCGGATCACCGGGTACGCGCCGCCCGCGAGCGCGCGGATCGACGCGATCGTCAGTCCCGCCGCCGGTGTGACGAGCACGAAACGGCTCTGCCGCGCCGCAAGAACGGGCGCAACCTCGCGCAAAACGTCCGGCATGATCTGCGGCTTGACCGCAAGGACGATGAGATCGCAGCGATGCGCAATCTCCGTATTGGTCGAAACGTGCGCGCGTAGGGTCGTGGCAAGCGCGCGCGCCTTCTCTTCGGTGCGGTTTGAAAGCAGCAGCGTCACGTTCGGATCGTCCGCCGCGAGTGCGGCGATCGCGCTTCCCATGGCGCCGGTGCCGATGATGCCGACGGTTTGAAACATAGGGTTACTCCTTCCTCTGCTTTGCGATCGAGAAATAGTGCGTCGGGATATGGCAGTAGCCGGCGGGGTTCTTGTCGAGATATTTTTGGTGGTATTCCTCCGCGGACCAGAAATCTTCGATCGGCTTCTTTTCGACCGCAAGCGGCGCGCCTGCCTTTTCGGTTTGTTCCGCGAACACGGCGTCGATCTCTTCAAGCTGCGACGTGTCCGTATAGTACACGCCGGTGCGGTACTGCACGCCCGCGTCCATGCCCTGCCGGTTCACGGACAGCGGATCGATCACCATGAAATAGTATTGCAGCAGTTCTCTGAGCGAAAGCACGGTCTCGTCATAGTCGACGCGCACCGTCTCGGCATGACCTGCGCTGTCGCACACCTCGCGATAGCTCGGATGCGCGGTCGGACCGTTCGCGTAGCCGACCTCGGTGTTCAGCACGCCGGGAAACTGGTCGATGAACTTCTGCATACCCCAGAAGCAGCCGCCCGCAAGATAGATCGTTTTCATCTCAGTTCCTCCACTTCGCCTTCGCGTTCGGGCAGTTCTGCTGCATCAGCGTCTTGAATTCCGCCTCGGTGCAGCCGTCCTCGAACCCGGTCTTTGCGACCATGACCGTCTGCCGCGCATTGGTGCGCAGAAGCAGCAGGTCGCGCGTTTCGGTAAAGCGCGTGAACGACACAAACGGCATGGCGTTCAGGTTGTCGTTCGCGGCGTTGTGCACCGTGATGCCGCCGGTGACGACCTTTGTGGTCAGCGCACCGGGACCGCCGAACGCTTCGGTCATGCGCTTCATCGCGTTGTTCGCGTAGATGCTCGGCATCAGCACCGCCTGCACCGCCACGATGATCGCGGCGACGCCGAGCGCGGCGAGCGGGAAGATGTTGCCGGTCGAAAACAGCGGCTTGTCCGAAAGGAGGACGGAGACAGCGAAGATCGCCGCCATCAGCACGACCGCGCCCGCAAAGAGCAGGGTCGAGCGCTTGAGCATTTCGCTGTATGCCTGCCGGTAATGGTCGAGGGTCGGAACGAAACGGTTGATTGCGTAAACGGTAGTTTGTTCTTCCATGGGATTCTCCTTTATGCGGTAAACTGAATCTTGGCTTTGGGACATTTTTCGCGGATCAGCGCTTTGAAGCCGGGCACGTCGAGCCCTTCCAGCGCGGCTTTGTGCACCTGCACGACCTGCTTTTCCTTCGTTTCGAGCAGAATGAGGTCCCGCGTCTCCATGCACCGTACGATGATCGGATAGGAAAGGCGGATGTCCGACTGCCGTTCGCCGATCCTGAGGCGGATGCCGTCGTCATAGAACTCGGTCACGACGGTCGGCAGATCGCCGTACAGCTCGAACCCACGGCGCAGCTTGCGCTTCGCGTTGCGGCTCGGCGAGAAGAACGCCCAGATGTATAGCGCGATGAACGCGGCGAGGCATGCGACGAGAATCCAGAAACGGATCGGGTTCCTGAACACGAGCACCATCAGCGCCTGCTGGATCAGCATGGAGAGCAGGTATGCGATACATGCCGCGCCGAGCACGATCAGCAGCACGAGCCGGAGCTTGGAGCGGGCGGCGCGATAGAGCTGCAGCTCGGTTTCGTACGCGGGACGGAACACGCATCTTGCCAGCACGGGGCTTTGTTCGGATTCCATAGAAACCTCCTTTATGCGTCGTCTGCCGCGAAGCGCGCGGCAAGGCGGAGCAGGATTTCGACGTTCTTTTCCATCGACGGGATCGGCACGTACTCGAACCGGCCGTGCGCGTTCTCATAGCCCGCCGACAGGTTCGGACAGGGCAGCCCGCGCTGCGACAGCGCCGAGCCGTCCGTGCCGCCGCGAAACGCGATCGACTGCGGCGTCAGACCGGTTTCGCGGATCGCCGCGCAAAGGTGTTCGATCAGGTACGGGTGCCGGTCCACGACCTCCTTCATGCTGCGGTAGGTCTCGGTGATCGTGAGCGCGGCGGCGCCGGGATACTGCGCGTTGATCGCGTCGGTGCATTTTTGCAGGTACGCTTCGCGGATCTCGAACTGCGTGCGGTCGTGATCGCGCACGATGAGCTCCGTTTCCGCATGCTCGCACGCGCCGCGCATCGAGATGACGTGGAAAAAGCCCTCGCGTCCCTCGGTGAACTGCGGCTTTTCGAAGCGCGGCAGCATCGAGAGCCATTCGGTCATCAGGTCGCAGGCGTTGATCATAATGCCCTTGGCGGTGCCGGTGTGCACGCTGCGCCCGGAGAAGACGACCTTTGCGTGCGAGGCGTGGAACGTCTCGTCCTCATAGAAGCCGAGGTAGTCGCCGTCGAGCGTATAGGCGACCGGCGCGCCGAAGCGGGCAAGGTCGAGGTCCTTGGCGAGCCCGCCGACCTCCTCGTCGGGCGTGAACGCGAGCGCGATCGGACCGTGCTCGATCTTTGGATGCGAGAGCAGATGCTCCGCCAACGTCATGACCGCGGCGATCGCCGCCTTGTCGTCGCCGCCGAGCAGCGTCGTGCCGTCGGTCAGGATCAGGTCCTGTCCGACGTAATTGAGAAGGTTCGGGAAATCCTTCGGCGACATCACGATGCCCTGTTCGGGGTTGAGCACGATATCGCCGCCGTCGTACGATTCAAGCACCCACGGGCGCACGTTCGCGCCGGGCGCATCGGGTGCGGTGTCCATGTGCGTGACGAGCCCGAACGGGCGTCCGCCGCCGTCCGCGCGCGTCGAGGGCAGCATGGCGTAGACGACGCAGCAACGCTCATCGAGCCACACGTCCTTTGCGCCGATCGCAAGAAGCTCGTCGAACAGCACGCGCGCAAGGTCGAACTGCTTTTGCGTGGTCGGCGTCGCGCTGCTCTTGGGGTCGGATTGCGTGTCGATTTTTGCATAGCGGATCAGGCGGTCTCTCACCTGCCCGTAAAACGGCGTTCGTTCCATAGAAATGCCTCCGTATGTCTTTGTTCTTATCATACACGTACACTGCCCGCGTTGCAAGCGGGTTTTTTGAAACTTGACTCTTTCTTTTTGGTCCGTGCTGTGGTATCATAATTCAGTTAAGGAGAGTTTACGAGTATGGAAGCTATCAAAACACTGGCTGCGGCGCTTGCGCCGCTGTGCAACACCGACGAAGCCGTGCTTGCGGACTGGATCGAGGTGCCGAAGAATCCGGAAATGGGCGATTACGCGTTTCCGTGCTTCCGCCTGTCCAAAACGATGCGCAAAGCGCCGAACCTGATCGCATCGGAGCTCAAGGAAGCGCTTGCGGTTCCGGCGGGCTTTACCAAATGCGAGGCGGTCGGCGGCTACCTCAACTTCTTCACCGACAAGGGCGCGGTCGCGGGAACGGTCTTGACGCGCGTTCTTTCGGAGGGCGACGGCTACGGTTCGAGCAGCGAGGGCAGCGGAAAGACGGTTCTGGTCGAGTACAGCTCGATCAACATCGCAAAGCCGTTCGGATTCCACCACCTGCCGTCCACGGCGATCGGCAACGCGCTGTACCGCATCTATAAGGCGCTCGGCTACAACACCGTCGGCATCAACCACCTCGGCGACTGGGGCACGCAGTTCGGCAAGATGATCACCGCGTACAAGCTCTGGGGCACGAAGCCGGTCGACGATTACTCGATCCGCGAGCTGGTCGCGCTGTACGTGCGCTTCCACGACGAGGCGGAAAAGGATCCGTCGCTGAACGACACCGCGCGGGCGTGGTTTAAGAAGATCGAGCAGGGCGATCCGGAGGCGCAGGAGCTCTGGCGCAAGATGAAGGACGCGACGATCCGCGAGGTCAAGGTCACCTATGCGCGCATGGGCGTCGAATTCGACAGCTGGAACGGCGAGGCATTTTACGAGGATAAGATGCCCGCGATCATTCAGGAGCTGCGCGATAAGGGCATCAGCAAGGTCGATCATGGCGCGGAGATCGTCGATCTGTCCGAATGGAACATGCCGCCGTGCATCATCTTAAAGAGCGACGGCAGCACGATCTACGCGACGCGCGATCTCGCCGCCGCATGCTACCGCAAGGATACGTACGATTTCGACAAGCTTCTGTACGTCGTGGCATACCAGCAGGACCTGCATTTCCGGCAGTTCTTCAAGGTGCTGGAGCTGATGGGACGCGACTGGGTCAAGAACTGCGTACACGTCAACTTCGGCATGGTCAGCATGGAGGGCGGCGCCTTCCACACCCGCGAGGGCAAGGTGCTGTATCTGGACGACGTGCTGGACGCGGCGGTCGAAAAGACCTATGAGATCATCTGCGAAAAGAGCCCGGACCTCGAGGACAAGAAGAGCGCGGCCGAGGCGGTCGGCGTCGGCGCGATCCTCTGGTCGGTGCTGTACAACAACCGCATCAAGGACGTCAGCTTCTCGTGGGACAAGGTTCTGAACTTCGACGGCGAGACCGCCCCGTACGTGCAGTATACGCACGCAAGAAGCTGCTCGGTGCTGCGCAAGGCGGGATCGAGACCGGAGACATTCGACGCGTCGCTGCTGAACGATGCGGAGAGCACGGCGCTTCTGAAGGCGATCGCGGCGTTCCCGGAGGCGGTGCGGCAGGCGGCGGAAAAATACGAGCCGTACGTTGTTTCGCGCGCGATCATGCAGATCGCGAACGCGTTCAACCGCTTCTACTATGAGCAGCGCATCATGGCGGACGACGAAAACGTGCGGGCGGCGCGCCTTGCGCTGACGGACGCGACCCGCCAGGTGCTGAAAAACGGATTGAATTTACTGGGGATCTCTGCCCCCGAAAGGATGTAATATGCTGGATATCAAGCTCGTCCGGTCGAATCCGGACCTCGTGAAGGAAAACATCAAAAAGAAGTTTCAGGATGAAAAGCTCGTTCTCGTCGACGAGGTGCTTGCGCTCGACAAGGAATACCGCGAGGCGCACGTGCGCGGCGATTATCTCAGAAACCAGCGCAACGTCATCAGTAAGTCCATCGGCATGATGATGGCGCACGGCGAGCGCGACAAGGCGGAGGAAGCCAAGAAGCAGGTCAGCGCGATGGCGAAGGAAATGGCGGACCTCGAAGTGCGCGAGACAGAGCTCGAGGGCGAGATCCGCAAGCGCATGCTGGTGATCCCGAACATCATCGACGCGTCGGTCCCGATCGGCAGGAACGACACCGAGAACGTCGAGATCGAACGCTTCGGCGAGCCGGTCGTGCCCGATTTCGAGATTCCCTACCATGTGGACATCATGGAGCGGCTCAGCGGCATCGATCTCGATTCCGCGCGCAAGACGAGCGGCAACGGCTTCTACTACCTGATGGGCGACATCGCGCGGCTGCACAGCGCGGTGCTCTCCTATGCGCGCGACTTCATGATCGACCGCGGCTACACCTACGTCGTGCCGCCGTTCATGATCCGTTCCGCGGTCGTCGACGGCGT
>DFEW01000037.1 GCA_002369195.1 Christensenella sp. UBA3792 | reverse complement strand
ACCTGCCGGTGACACCTTCTCCTCGGAGGAGAAGGCTTTTGGGTCCGCGCAGCGGTGATGAGGTGTTGCTTCTTTTTCGGGCTGCCGGGGGCGCCCTGCCAAAAACAAAGCAGGTCCTCCGAAGGGAGAACCTGCGTGTTCGGCTTGTGTGATCAGTAGAGCACGGCGGAGGTCTGCGCGCCGAGGGTGAGGGTGGTGCCGGACAGCGAGGCGGAGCTCATGCCGACGAAGGCGGACAGCGTCGAGAAGCTGCCGAACTGCGAAAGGTCGATCGTCTGCTCCGAGCCGGTCGTGTTGTGGAGTACGAGGACGGTCTTGCCGTCGTAGGTCGAGGTGAAGCCGCCGACGAGCGAGCCGCTGACCGAGACCGAACGGTACTCGCCGCGGGCGATCGCGGGGTTCGCGCGGCGGATGCGGATGACCTTCTTATAGTAGTTATAGAGACTGTTCTCGTCGCCGCGCTGGACGTTCACGCCGTCCTGAATCTGGTTGCTCGCTTGGTACGTGGTGCCGGTCGGGTCCTTGACGGTGTCGCCGTCGCCCCAGAGCATCGCGAGACGCCGGTTGGCGTCGGTGTTCGCGCCGCCGCGCGAGCCGCGCATGCCGAGCTCTTCGCCGTAATAGAGGAACGGCGAGCCGGGACCGAGGATGTAGAGGTTCGCCGCCATCTGCATGAGACCGGAGGCGGGGGGCAGGTAGCCCGCGGCGCGGTCGGTGTCATGGTTGGCGATAAACGGCACGTACATCGCGTCCGGATTCGTGTCCTTGATCGATTTGAGGTACGATTCGATGTACTGCGTCAGCTTGCCCACGCTGCCCATCTTTGCGGTCGCGGCGATCAGTCCCTCTGCCTGCGAGGTCGTGAAGTTGAAGCAGTTGGTCGCCGGATAGTAGCGGTCGGTGATGCCGTCGCCGTCCCAGACCTCCGCAACCGTGTACATGTCCGGATAGTCGGCGCGCAGCGTTTCGAGGTACTCCTTCCAGAACGCGACGCTCGCGTCGTGGTCGCCGAGGTAGCAGTACTTGGCGGCGTCGAAACGGAAGCCGTCGACGCCGCGGTCGAGATAGTAGCGCGCGATCTTAAGAAGGTCCTCGCGCACGGCGGGATTGTCGAAGTTCAGCTCCGGCATGCCGCCGTCGAAGTTGCATTCGTAATAGATGTTCGTGCCGGACAGCGCGGCGAACGAGCGTCCCGCCGGTACGGACTCGCCCTGCGTGTAGTAGCAGTAGTAGTCGTAGTACGGATCGGCGTCGTTGTTGTCGCGGTGCGCGCGGGTGAACTGACGAAACCAGTCGTGACTGCGCGCGGTGTGGTTGATCGGCAGATCGAGGATCAGCTTTACGTCGCGCTCGTGGCAGAGCGCGATCAGCGCGTCGAGGTCCTCCTGCGTGCCGAACGCCGTGTCGATCGTGTAGTAATCGGCGACGTCGTATTTATGATAGGAAGGCGACGCATACACCGGCGTCAGCCAGATGCCCTCGATGCCGAGCGATTTGCCGGAGTTCGGATCGCCGTCGTTCAGGTAGTCGAAGCGGTTGATGATGCCTTGCAGGTCGCCGACGCCGTCGCCGTTCGAGTCGGAAAACGAGCCGACGAAGATTTCGTAGAACACGCGCGCGTTGTCGGGAATCGTGCCTTCGACCGCAAGCGACGGGTCGGACAGCACGTATTCTTCCTTGACCTCGGGCACTGCGCTCTGTTGCGGCGCGGGCGTGGAGCCGTCGGATGCGGACGGATTCTTCTGACAGGCGACGCCGAAAAGCAGGGCGGCGCACAGCAGCAGCACGGAGATGCATTTTTGAACAGCTTTCATGTTCGTTCCTCCAACCGGTGGTTTTCTGCCCCTATCGTATATTTTTTCACGCTTTTTGTCAATAGAACGGCTTTTCACCGCAAAAATTTCGTGCTATACTGTCGGCATGGAACATATCGACCTGTACCCAATCGAAGAGGCGCAGCAGCTCACCGACCGCCGCAAGAAAGCGGTGCGGCTGATGCTGGTCATCGGTGCGATCGGTCTTGCGATCTGCATCGTCCTGTGCGCCTGTACCACGATGAAAAATCATCGCGTCCTGCAATGGACGACGGTTGCGGCGTCGGTGCTCACCGGATGGATCCTGATCTTTCTGCATCACGCGGTCTTTTCCGAGGCGCGGGCGCTGTATCAGCATGTCGAGCGCGTGCGCGAGGCGCAGCGCGAAACCTACACCGGCACATTCGAGCAGACGGACACCGTCCTGCGCGTACGGAAGGGCATTACGCTGCGGCGCGTCAACGCGCACTGCGGCGGGCGCGATACGGTGCTGAACGTGTCCGAGGTCAAGGCGAAGCGCCTGCCCAAGCGCTTTTGCGGCACCGTCGAAGCGGCGGACTTCTTTATCGTGACGGCGGAGGTGAACGGCGATGCTTAAATCGATCCTCCGCAACTGGTACCGGTATCTTCTCTGGGCCCTGCTTTCGGTCGTGTTTTGGAGCTGGATCTTCATGCTGCTGACCGACACGACGGCGAAGAACAAGGTCACGATCTACGCCGACCTGCCCGCGATCGCGGACGAAAAGCTGGAGCTCGCGCTCGAAGAATCGATGCCGCAGAGCATCCGCTTTGTTAAGGCGCACGCGTTCACCTACGCGATGTTCGACGAATCGGCGGTCCTAAAGGGCGATCTGTACCTTGTCAGCGAGCATTACGTCGACGAGTTTCTCGCCTCGTTCGTGCCGATCGACCGCGACCGGTTCCCGAACGCGACGTTCTACGAAAAGGACGGCACCGCCTACGGCATCTGCGTGTACGACCCCGCGACGGGTCTGTGCGCCGCGAAGGGCTTGGTCGGCTACATCGAGAGCGAGCGCTGTTACCTGTTCTTCAACGAGGCGTCGGGACACCTCGGCACATGGAACGGCTCGCCCGACGACGCCGCGATCGCCGTCGCGCAGGCGTTCTTGGGGCTGCAGTAAGGATTCGCTGCCGTGCTTTGTATCGGGGCGCCGAGGTCTTTCCAC
>DFEW01000059.1 GCA_002369195.1 Christensenella sp. UBA3792 | reverse complement strand
GACGACCCCGGCAGCCCGAAAAAGACCCCCTCATCAGTCACCTGCCGGTGACAGCTTCTCCACCCTGAAGGGGGAGAAGCCTTGAAAGCGCGCGACCAAAAGTCTTCCCCTTGATGGGGAAGGGGGACCGCTTGCGGTGGATGAGGTGATGTGGGAAACAGCGCAACGAAAAAACCCTCCCGACCGGGAGGGTAAAAGATGAAGCCGAAGACGGCTTTCGCTTGTCACACATTGCCGCCGATGAAGGACCACACGCAGTAGCCGATGTAGCCGAGCAGCAGCAGACCGCCCTGCACGCGCGAGCCCTTTTTGCGGATGAGCATCGGGATGATGAGCGCGACCATCGCGAGCAGCGCAAGCGGCAGATCGAGGAACAGCGCCTGTTTTGTGAAGGCGATGTCGCCGGTGATCGTCGCGGGAAGACCGATGACGAGCAGCATGTTGAACAGGTTTGCGCCGATGATGTTGCCGAGACCGACGTCCTCGCGGCCCTTGATCGCGGAGGTGACGGTGGTGACCAGCTCGGGCAGCGAGGTGCCGAGCGCGATCATCGTGACTGCAATGACGCGTTCCGAAACGCCGAGCCGTCTTGCGAGCACCTGACCGTTTTCGACGAGCAGCTTTGCGCCGACGAACAGCGCCGCCGCCGACAGGACGAGCACGATCAGCGCCGCCCACAGAGGCATGATCTTTTCGGTTTCGTCGAGTTCCTCAATGCCGTCGCTGTCCTTGAGCTTGATCGACAGGAACGCGTAGAGGCAGAAGCCGAGGATCAGCACGATGCCGACCCAGCGCATGACCGTGCCGGCAAAGCCGTCGCTGCGCGCGGGGCTCAAGAGAACCGTGACGAACAGCAGGACGATCGTGGCGACGAAGAACAGCATGCGCCAGCCGACCGAGCCCTTTTTGACCTCCTTGGTCGGGCGGATCAGCTGACCGATGCCGGCGATCAGCGCCGTGTTGCAGATGATGCTGCCGAGCGCGTTGCCGACGCTGATTTCGGGCGACTGCGCGCTGCCGACCGCCGCCGTGGTGGAGACGAGGATCTCCGGCAGCGTCGTGCCGAGCGAAACGATCGTCGCGCCGACGACGATTTCGGGGATCTTGAGCCGCTTCGCGATCGCGACCGCCGCGTCGACGAACTTATCGCCCGCCACGCAGATGAGCACGAGACCGCCGACAAACAGCACGATGGTCCAGAGCAGGGAATCGGGGACAGAAAATGACATAGACTACCTTTCCTTTCCGCACAGAAGTAAAAAAACAGACCTCTATGCATACAAAAATAGGATGCATAAAAGTCTCGCACATTCAGATCGGCAGCGGGGCGGATGCCCGTGCTGACGCCGCAGATCACGCTTTGCGTCGGCTACTCCCTTTTACGGAATTATTATATGTTAACTTTTTTCAAACGTCAAGGGCGAAATGTGGCAAAATCCGATCTCCCCTGTTATAATGGATAATGGATAGTTATCTATAGACAATCGACGCAGAGGGAGGTACACTTATGCAGATTCTGATCGACGGCAATCCCGTGGAAGTCCGCGCCGACGAAACGCTTCTTTCGATGGTCAGGCAGCTGAACCTTGACACCGACAGCTTAAAGACGCGGCCGCTCGCGGCGGACATCGCGGGCGAGATTTTCACGCTGAACTACATCCCGATGCGCGTCAAGGAGCGGGAGGGCTCCCCGACGACCTTCCGCATGCGCAAGGCGATCCGCAAGAGCAGCGGCGAGGTCAAGCTGATCCGCTATTCCGAAACGCGCGGCAAGGCGATCTATGAGCGCACGATGCTGTACGTGTTCTTCCTCGCGATGCGCGAGCTGTTCCCCGACGCAAAGACGAAGGTCAACTACGCGGTCGGCGCGGGGCTCGATATTACGGTGGACATGCCGGACTATCCGTTCTCGCAGGAGGACGTGGAGACCGTCCGCGCGAAGATGCGCGAGATCGTCGAGGCGGACTATCCGCTGGAACGCAGGCGGCTCGACATCGACGAGGCGATCGCGCTGTTCGAACGCGACGGGCAGATGGACAAGGTGCGGCTGCTGAAGTGGCGGAAGTTCACGTACTTTGACGTGTACACGCACGGCGATTATTCGGATTATTTCTACGGCGAGATGTGTCCGTCGACCGGCTACGCAAAGGTGTTCGACCTGCAGCACCGCAACGGCGGGCTGTTCCTGCTGCGTCCCTCGACGCAGGATGCGGACACGGCGACGCGCTACGTCTATCAGCCGAACCTCTCGAAGGCGTTTGCCGTGACCGACCGCTGGGCGGACCTGATGCAGTGCCGCTGCGTCGCGGACCTGAACGCGATGGTCGAGGACGGCAGCGTGCGCGAGCTGATCCGCGTCAACGAAGCGCTGCACGAACGGCGCTTTGCGGAGATCGCGACGGAGATCGTCAACCGCGGCGCGCGCGCCGTGCTGATCGCGGGACCGTCCAGCTCCGGCAAGACGACGAGCGCAAACCGCGTGGCGACGCAGCTTCGCGTACTCGGCAAGACGCCGATCCTGCTCTCGCTCGACGATTACTACATCGACCGCAGTCTGATCCATCCGGACGAGAACGGCGAGATCGACTACGAGCACATCAACATGATCGACGTGCCGCAGTTCAACATCGACCTCGAAGCGCTGCTGGAGGGCAGGCGGGTGGAGGTCCCGCACTTCGATTTCAAGACCGGCTCGCGGCAGATGCTCGGACACTTCGTGCAGATGCAGGAGAACACGATCCTGATCATCGAGGGTCTGCATGCGCTGAACCCGATGCTGCTGACCCCGCGCATCGACAAGCGGCTGATCTTCAAGCTCTACGTGTCCGCGCTCGCGACGCTGAACCTCGACGACCACAACCGCATCCCGACCACGGACGTGCGCCTGCTGCGGCGCATGATGCGCGATTACGAAACGCGCGGCGCGACGATCGAGCGCACGCTCGGCATGTGGGAGAGCGTCAAGCGCGGCGAGCAGCGCTGGATCTTCCCGTATCAGGAGAGCGCCGACGAGATCATGAACACCACGCTCGTCTATGAGCTTGCCGTGCTGAAAAAGCACCTCTATCCGCTGCTGAACGCGGTCGAGGCGACCAGCCCCTGCTACGACGAGGTCATCGGCACGATCAAATTTTTGAACTACATTCAGGACGCCGCGGTCGAGGACGAGATCCCGCCCACGAGCATTCTCAGAGAATTCGTCGGCGGCAACGCGTTTTATCGCTGAGAAATCGCGGGCAAACGCGGAGGCGCCGATCCCGACGCCGCGCGTGCATCGCGCGACGCGTCCGGGAACGGAAAACCAATTTGGAGGAACCATGCGAAATACAATCGGAAAACTGTGCGTGATCCTGGCAACGATCCTGCTGCTGTTTGCGGTGGGGTTCCATACGATCGCGCTCGTTTTGAAGGACAATGACCGGATCGAAGATCTGTATCAGAAGGAAAACGTCAGCGAGCTCATGGGCATGAGCGTGCCGGACCTCGCGGCGGCGACGGACGTGCTGCTTTCCTACATGCGCGGCGAGCGCGAGAACATCCACTTCCCTGCGCGCGTGAACGGCGCGGAGCTTGAGAACATCTTTTACCACGATAAGGAAGCCGTGCACATGGCGGAAGTACAGTCGCTGTGGCTCGGTCTCGAATCGTTCTCGTGGTATGCGATCGTCGGCGCGGCGGTGCTGTTTGTGATCGGCTTCATGCTGCCGGAGCGCGAGAAGCGGCGCGGCGTGTTCGGCTCCGGCGTGATCTGGGGCGCGGGCATCTTCGGCGGCGTGCTGGTGTTCTTCGGCGCGTGGGCGGTCATGAACTTCCAAAGCTTTTGGACCGTGTTCCATTTCATCATCTTCCCCGGTTCGCTGTTCCAGTATCTTGCCGCGGGCGCGACGCCCGAAGCGCTCAACGAGCTGAACTGGGTGCTGAGCTCGGACAGCATCATGGTCAATATGCTGATGCCGATCTTCCCGGCGCTCGTGCTGCGCTGCGCGATCTTCGTGGTCGCCGAGATCGTGTTCGTCCTGCTGATCGGGATCCTGATCCGCTTTGTCGGGCATAAGAAGGTCACCGAGGCGGTCGCGGACATCGTGACCGTCGAACGCGACGAGAACGAGCCGGTCGCCATCGACGGACCGGACCTCGTGCTGGCGCACCATTTGCGCAACGCGCCGGTCAGCAAGCGTGAGGAACTCAAGCGCCGCGCCAAGAAGGGTCTGCCGCTCTACGACGAGCCGCAAAAGCCCGAACCCGCGCCGGAACCGGTCATCGAAGTGCGCGACGACGCTCCCGCCGCAGAGGAGTCGGTCCCGCAGCCGACCGACGCAGAGGAGCCGGTCCCGCAGCCGACCGACACAGAGACAACGGCACAGGACAGCGTTCCCGCCCCGGCGGAGGAAACAACCCCTCAGTCGGCTGAAGCCGACAGCTCCCCTTGCACAGGGGAGCCATGAAGTGCGCGCAACCAAAAGCTTTCTCCTCCGAGGAGAAGGTGGCAGTCGAAGGCTGACGGATGAGGTGTCGTAGGGGCTGACGACCTCGGCAGCCCGCAAAAGCGAAAAAAGTACTGTCATTCTGAGCCGCAGGCGAAGAATCTCAGAACGAAAAAGCTTGTCCGCTCAGAGATCCTTCGTCACGGTGTTCCTCAGGATGACAAGAGGGAAGGAAGCGAAGGCGGCGGATGAGGTGTCGTGTGAACGATACCCCCTCATCAGTCACCTGACGGTGACAGCTTCTCCACCCTAAAGGGGGAGAAGCCATGAAGTGCGCGCAACCAAAAGCCTTCTCCTCCGAGGAGAAGGTGGCAGTCGAAGGCTGACGGATGAGGTGTCGTAGGGGCTGACGACCTCGGCAGCCCGAGGGAGGACAACCCCTCAGTC
>DFEW01000074.1:4430-6928 GCA_002369195.1 Christensenella sp. UBA3792 | reverse complement strand
AGGAGAAGGTGGCGCCGCAGGCGACAGATGAGGTGTCCGGAAAAGCTTCCCGTTCTGTACGTGCCGAGACCTCGTCAGCACGAAAAAACAGCGGAGGTTGGCTCCGCTGTTTTGCGCTCGGGTCAGTTGATTTTGAGGGTGATCGTCCATTCGGGATACGCGGTTGTATCCGATTTGTACATGACCGGCGTGCCGCGTTCGAGCGTGCGCGTATCGAAGGTTCCATCCTCCGCGATCGGCACGGTTCTGACGGTTTCCGTCTTTCCGTCCGGCAGGGTTCTTTGAATCACTGCGTTCGTGTAGCAGGACAGAACCGGCGTCAGAGTGATCGTCTGCATCGCGTTGATTCGGTCGAACGGGATGTCGCTGATTTCGAGAATCAGCACATAGTTGCCGGTGCTGCGGCGCTCCGGACTGAGACCGTAGCCGCCGTAGATGCGTTCGCCGTCGATGCACAGGTCGAAATCAAGGTTCTGCGCAAGCGCAGTCTTTTGCTCCTCGCTCCATTCCTTGGGCATCGAGACGAGCACGCGGATGTCGCGCACGCCGCGCAGATCGACTGTGCCGGGACGGACAACGCGCAGGGTGACGCCGTCGAGCGTGATCGACCGGTTGGCGACGAAATGATAGCGTTCCGCATCCCAACCGTCGATGCCGATGACCGCATCGCCGGAGAGCGCGATCTCGCCCTGCGGCATTTCGATGCTGCGTCGGTTCAGATCCCGATACGCCGTCATGTTGACGACGACGGTGCCGAGGTCGATGTCCATCTTCGTTTCGGTTTCTTCGCCGTGGTCAATGCTGACGCAGTAGTTTACGTGCGCTTTAAGATTGCCGTTCTCGTCGAGATAATCGGCGATCTTCTTGCCGTTTTCCAAGGTGAAGTCCTCGCCATTCGGCAGGTAAATGTTCGCGATGGCGCGCAGACCGTTCGTCTGAACGTATTCCCAAAGACTCGTTCGCAGCGTTTGCGCTTCCTCTTCGGTATAGGGTTCCTCCTTATCATAGAGCTCCCTGATGGAATCAAAGAACGGTTTATCCGATGGACGCAGCGTCGGATTCAGATAGCCGTGTATAAACCGCGTGCCGTCTTCCAGCGACAGAAAGATGAAATTATCCGGACCCTGCCATACCTCCCACGAGCCGTTCAGATACCGGGAGAGGTCCGCATAGTCTTCGCGGAAACACCGCACCATTTCAGGATCGAGCTTCTCCGCAAGCAGCAGCGGCATGCCGGTGCCCGCAGGAATCTCGAGCGCCATCTCGTTTTCCGCCACCGCATAGCCGGACAGTCCGTCGAAATCCATGAGCATCGAGATATGCTCTCCGTCATAGATCGTTTCGCCGAACGACATGGAGAAGTTCTCGCCGATTTCGCGCCAGTACGGCTCGTCGGCGACATAGTTGACCTTGATATCGACGGTCGAGGTCTCGGGCTTGGCGATCATGTGTTCGAGCTCCTCGATCGGTTCGCGCTCTTCGGGATCGGACGCGATGTACTCGCCCGCGTTTTTCGGTGCAAACCAGCGCAGGACCTCAGCCCTTGCGGAGGGGATCGCCATCGTCAGCCCCAGCGCGACGACGAGCGCGGTCATGACCGGAATCAGCACGCGCCGCCATGCGATCTGCGGCTTTTGTTTCGGCTTGGCTGCCTGCATCAGAATGCGATCGTTGTTGACGATCTGATCGCGAACCGCTTCGCGATATGCTTCCTGTTCGTTCATTTTCAAACTCCTTCCGAATCCTGTTCGATGTTCAGCTGTCTGCGAATCCGGTTCCGCGTACGGGAGAGGCGCTTGCGCACCGCGTCCTCGGAGAGGTTGAGCTCCTTCGCGATCTCGTCGGTCGGCACCGAAAAGCCGTAGTAGAGCGTGAACGCCTGATAGGATGCGAGCGGCTCCGACTTGACGATCGACCAGATTTCGCGCATCTGCTCGCGCGAGAGCGTCAGCTCCTCAACCGTCGGCGCGTCGTCGGCAAGGGATTCATTCAGCGGCTCCTCCTGCTCGATGTGCGCCGCGCGGCGCCGGTAATAGCGTGACAGCGTTTTCTTTGCGATGGCGTACAGATACGGCAGCGG
The DNA here is from genome assembly GCA_002369195.1 of Christensenella sp. UBA3792. GTDB lineage: Bacteria > Bacillota > Clostridia > Christensenellales > CAG-138 > UBA3792. The sequence continues at coordinate 4,848 of DFEW01000074.1, read as the reverse complement.
CTCGCGCAGCGTCCGGGAACGGGAGAGATGCCGGTACAGGTTGGTATAGACCTCCTGCATCAGATCCTCCACGTCCGCGCTCGAACGGATGCGCGGCACGAGATACCGCAGCAGCGCGTCGCGTGTGTTGTAATAGATGGTTTCAAAGTCTTGCATGGATTCCATATCGTCCCTCATTTCAAAACCGGTTTCACCCTATATCAGGCGACAAGATCGGAAAATCGGACATGGTTTTCGAAAAAAAGTTGAAAAAGAGTGTGCTTTTTGCGCAGGACCGCCGCCCCTGCAATCTGTCATTCTGAGCCGCAGGCGAAGAATCTCTGTGCGCAAAGCTGATCCGTTCAGAGATCCTTCGTCGCTTTGTTCAAGGGGAAAGCCCTCCCTGTGAAAGGGAGGGTGGATCGCGAAGCGAGACGGA
>DFEW01000074.1:0-4267 GCA_002369195.1 Christensenella sp. UBA3792 | reverse complement strand
AGGTGACGGATGAGGTGTCGTAGGGACTGACGACCCCGGCAGCGCGACGGATCAAGTGCGCGGCGCGGTCAGTTTTTGCACAGCAGTGGGACGGCGCGATCGAGCGAGGGGAGGACGGCGTCGGGGGTGAAGTCTAAAAGCGGGCGCGGATCGACGAGGTCGGGGACGCAGACGGTGAAAAAACCGCCGCGGTGCGCGGCGCGAAGGCCGTTTACGGAGTCCTCGAACACGGCGCAGGATGACGGGACGGCGTCGAGCGCCTTTGCGGCGAGCAGAAAGATTTCGGGGTCGGGCTTGCCGTGCGTGACCTGATCGCCGCAGACCGTCGCGTCGAAATAGGCGCGCGTATGCGTCATGTCGAGGTAGACCGTCGCGATCGGGCGGGCGGTGCCGGTGGCAAGCGCGAGATGAAATCCGTTCGCTTTGAGCGCGTCGAGCAGGGTGTACAGACCCGGCTTGACCGGAACGCCGTGCGTTTCGATCTCGCGCTGCATCCATTCGGCGACGAGCGCGGAGCATTCCTCGGGCGTGATCTTCGTGCCGAACAGCTCCGGAAAGATGCGCAGATAGTCCGCGTGGTTGCAGCCGAGCGTGCGCAGCACCCCGTCCATCGGAAAGTCGACGCCGGTCTTGGGTCCGACGTATTCATACAGCGCGCGCACATAGAGCCGTTCGGTGTCGAACATCAGCCCGTCCATATCAAAAATTGCGGAATCGATCATACCTGCCTCCCGTGATTTTCTTATTATATCGGAACCGTCCGCATTTTGCAACGCCGCTTGACACGGCATCGGCGTTCCGTTAGAATACAGATAAGAAACAAAGGAGTTTTTTATGGAACAGACGACAGAGCAAGTGCCGGTTCTCTTTGCGCAGGAGCCGGAACCCGTCCCGCAGCAAACGCGGGAGTGGAAGAGCAAGTACAGCCGCGCGGGGCTTTCGGTCGCCGCGCTTTACGGCACGATCGGCGTCGGACAGTCGATCGCGGGGATCGTGATCGGCATCGTGATCGCCATGCTGCTGATCATGCGGGTACTGCCGGCGTTTGACGCGCAAGCGATCCTGCGCGGCGGTCTTCCCGCGATCCTGCGCTACATCGAAAGCATCAAGGGCACCGGCATCATTGCGCTGCTGCTCGCAGTGTTCGTGCTCGTGCAGTCGGCGTCGTGGGGCGTCGGATTCGTCGTCATGCGGCTGATCAACAAAAAGGGTACGCCGATCGAAAAGCGTTCGCTGTCGTTCGGACGATTCCTGACGATCGCGCTGATGTGCTTCGGCGTCTGGGGCGTGGGCGCGGCGCTCGGCAATCTTTCGGCGTTCTTCGGCGTCGAGACGCAGGACATGCTCGGCGTGGAAGCGCTCGGAATCGAAGCGCTGCCGATGCTGATCTATGCGGTCATCGGCGCGCCGATCGTCGAGGAACTGACCTTCCGCAAGGCGCTTTGCGATCGCCTGCACGACACGCATGAGGGCTATGCCGCCGTCGTTTCCGGACTGCTGTTCGGGCTGATGCACGGCAATCACATGCAGTTTTTCCTCGCGTTCTTCCTCGGCATGCTGTTCGCAATGGTCTATCAGCGCACCGGACGCATCGTGTATACGATGCTGCTGCACGGCATGATCAACCTGACCGCCTCGCTGCCGGAGCTGTTCTCGCTCGCGAAGATCGACATCGACCTCGGCTGGAACATCGCCGTCGGCGTGCTGGTCGTTGCGGGACTTGTTGTGCTGCTCGTGCGCCGCAAGACGGAACCGCTGCTGCACGTTGCGCCGACCGCGGTCTTTGACGCGAACAACGCCACGTACCGCAACGTCGGCATGCGCATCGTGCGCATCGCGGCGGTCGTGATGATCGGCCTGCAGGGCACGCTGCTGATCGTCGTGGGCATGCTCGCGGCGGATTCCGACCGCTTCGCGCTGCACCTGATCGATCTGATCCCGCTGACGCTGGTCTTTCTGACCGTGTTCCTGCTGCCGGTGTTCACCAAGCGCTATGAGGCGCATGCGCAGAATCTGAACGCGGAGGACTGTATGGAGGAGGCGGGACTGTGACGATACGTGAAGCAATCGAAGCGCGGCACTCGGTCCGCGCATATACGAAGCGCCCGATCGACGGCGCGGTGCGCGATGCGCTCGAGGCGGAGATCGCCGCCTGCAACCGCGAAAGCGGGCTGCGGCTGCGCCTGTGCTGCAACGAGCCGAAGGCGTTCTCCGGCTTTCTGGCGCACTACGGCAAGTTTGAAAACGCGGTCAACTACATCGCGCTGATCGGTCCGGACGAACCGGACCTGCAGGAGCGCTGCGGCTACTGGGGCGAGCGGCTCGTCCTGTTCGCCGAAACGCTCGGGCTCAACACCTGCTGGGTCGCCGGTTCGTACCAGAAGGGCGAGGTCAAGGGACTGCTTGCGGACGGCGAACGCCTCGCCGCGGTCATCTCGATCGGCTACGGCGCAAAGCCGGGACATGCGCATCGCTCCAAGTCGTTTGAGCAGGTCACCGAAACGAAAGTGCTTGTGCCGCAATGGTTCCGCGACGGCGTTGCCGCGGCGCTTCTTGCGCCGACCGCGATCAATCAGCAGCGCTTCAAATTCGTGCTCAACGGCGAGGACGTCGAGGCGAAGGCGCTGCTCGGTCCGTATGCGAAAATCGACCTCGGCATCGTTAAGTACCATTTCGAGGTTGCTTCGGGACGCAAGCTGCAGGTAGGCCATGCACGCGACGAACGCTGAGCAGCGGCAGCAGATGCTGACCGAGCCGATCGGCCGGCTGCTGTTCAAAAAATCCTTGCCGACGGTCATCATTCAGCTCATCACCGTCATCTACAACACCGCGGATACGTATTTCGTCGCCCAGATCGGCACGAGCGCGTCGGCGGCGGTCGGCGTCGTCTTTTCGCTGATGGCGATCATTCAGGCGATCGGCTTCGGTATCGGCATGGGCGCGAACAGTCTGATCAGCCCGTCGCTCGGCGCAAAGCGCGAGCAGGACGCGAACGTCTACGGCAGCACCGCCGTCGTGATGGGACTCGTGATGGGCGCGCTGATCTCGGTGCTCGGGCTTGTGTTCCTGCACCCGCTGATGCGGCTGATCGGCGCGAGCGAAACCGTGCTGCCCTACGCCGCGGACTATGCGAAGTATATCCTGCTTGCCGCGCCGTTCATGTGCCTGTCGTTCGTGCTGAACAGCATCCTGCGCGCGGAGGGACAGGCGCTGTACTCGATGATCGGTCTCACGACCGGCGGCATCCTGAACCTGATCCTCGACCCGATCTTCATCTTTCTGCTGCGCCGCGGCATCGCGGGCGCGGCGATCGCAACGATGGTCGGACAGCTTGTGGGCTTTACGATTCTCGTATCGATCTTTTTGCGCGATCGCAGCATCGTCAAGCTGCGCGTGCGCTTCATTGCAAATCGACCCGGCGTCTACTGGCGCATTCTGCGCACCGGCGCGCCGACGTTCTTGCGGCAGGGACTGTCGAGTCTGGCTTCGACGCTGCTGAACGTGCAGGCGATGGCGTTCGGCGACGCGGCGGTCGCGGCGATTTCGATCGCCAACAAGCTCTACATGCTTGTGCGCAACATCGTGATCGGCATCGGGCACGGCTTTCAGCCGATCGCGGGGTACTGCTTCGGCGCAAAACGCTATTCGCGGGTCAAGGCGGTGTTCTGGCGCGCGACGATCGCGGCGACGGTCATCTGCGCGGGAATCGCGCTCGGCGTGTTTCTGTTCCGCGAGCCGATCATGATGTGGTTTCGCGACGATCCGGAGGTCGTCAAAATCGGCAGCGACATGCTCGCGTTTTTGTGCGTGTCCATCCCGATGATGGGCTACTCCACGTTCGTCAATCAGCTCTATCAATCGCTTGGGTTCGCGTTCGGCGCGTCGTTCCTCGCCTCGTGCCGGCAGGGACTGTTCTTCCTGCCGCTCGTGTTCCTGCTGCCGGTGCTCTTGGGCGTGCACGGCATCGAGAGCGTGCAGGCGACGGCGGACGTGCTGACGTTTTTGATTTCAATTCCGTTCCACATCTACTTCTTCAAAAAGCATCTGGGCGATCCGGATGCGCAGGAGGATTAGGAGGCATCTATGGACGCGATCAGACCGGCGACACAAACGAACGCTTCATCGTGAGGGAACGGTAATCCGCAGAATGACAAGTGTACGCGCAACCAAAAGCCCTCCCTGTGTAAGGGGCGCGGGCGCTCGGCTCCGCGCCCCCTTACACAGGGGCGCCATGAAGTGCGTGCAGCCAAAAGCCCTCCCTGTGTAA
>DFEW01000039.1 GCA_002369195.1 Christensenella sp. UBA3792 | reverse complement strand
AAGCCGAACTCGTTGTTCGTGCCGTAGGTGATGTCCGCGCGGTACGCCTCGCGACGCTCGTCCGAATCGAGATCGTGCACGATGCAGCCGACACTAAGCCCGAGGAAGCGGTAGATCTTACCCATCCATTGCGCGTCGCGCTTGGCAAGGTAGTCGTTGACGGTGACGATGTGCACGCCCTCGCCCTCCAGTGCATTGAGGTACGCCGGAAGCGTCGCAACGAGCGTTTTGCCCTCGCCGGTCTTCATCTCCGCGATGCGTCCCTGATGCAGGACCATGCCGCCTAAAAGCTGCACATCGAAGTGCCGCATGCCGACGGTTCTGACGCCCGCCTCGCGCACGACCGCAAACGCCTCGACGAGGATATCGTCCAGCGTTTCGCCGTTCTTCAGCCGTTCTTTGAACTCGACCGTCTTGTGGCGGAGCTGCTCGTCCGACAGTGCTTTCATCTGCGGCTCCAGCTCGTTGATCGCCTTCACCTTCGGATTCAGCTTCTTGAGTTTGCTCTCGCTCGACGTGCCGAGGATCCAATCCAAAAATCCCATAAGAATCTCCTAATACGTAATCAATTGATTATACCACACAATCGCCCCGCTGCAAAGGGGGCGATTGTGAACGCTTTTCAACAAATCTGCGCGTTTTCGGTCTACGCGTTCGGCGTGTTCAGCCGCGCGATGATCTCGCGCATGCGCGCCTTCTGTCGTTCAGAGAGCATCGGCGCAAGCATCCGGTAGATCTCCTCCATCTTCGATTCGCTCATCTCGCCGGATTGCTTCTGCTCGGCGGTCAGCTTCAGCAGCGTTTCCATCAGCTCGTCGCTCGTTTGATTGCGGTACGCTTCGTATTGATCGTTCAGATTCATATGGCTTCACCTCACCGTATCGTATGCGCGCCGCACGCAAATCGTGCACGCGGCATATCATGCCGTAAGGAGGTGCCGTCATGAACAACATCCAACCGCAGCGAACCGGACCGTCCCCGCTTGCCTGTGCCGTGACCCTCGGCGAAGCCGTGCGCGAGGAGCACGGACGCGCCGGCGTCGAACAGTACGTGAAAGTGCTTGCGCCGCTGCTGCCGCGCGATACGATCGATCAGCTTGCCTACCGGCTCAACGTGCCCGTCCCCGCCGCGCCGCTGCCGCCGCCTCCGCCGCCTCCGCCGCCGCAAAAACCGCCGATGCAGATGCCCGACATGGAGCGGCTCTTTCAGATGATGCGCCTGATGGATCAGCTGAAGCCGAAGGGCGGACAGTAGCGCCGCTCCAAGATCCTTCGGCATGCGCCTCAGGATGACACCGGAGGGGAAGCAACTCTCTCTTTTGTCATTCTGAGCGTCAGCGAAGAATCTCTGAACGCAAGTATGCTTCAACGTTCCGAGATCCTTCGGCATGCGCCTCAGGATGACACCGGAGGGGAAGCAACTCTCTCTTTTGTCATTCTGAGCGTCAGCGAAGAATCTCTGAACGCAAGTATGCTTCAACGTTCCGAGATCCTTCGGGCTTTGCCCTCAGGATGACACCGGAATGTCCCTGCGGGACACGATATGCCTGCGGCGCGATATACGGCATAGCCGCACAATATACGCCTGACGGCGCAGCATCCGGCGTTTTGCCGCGTCACCTCATCCACCGCAAGCGGTCCCCCTTCCCCTCAAGGGGGAAGGCTTTTGGGATAATCCGTCAAATCCGGCGACATGCGCGGCGGATTTGACACCTTGCACCGGCTGCCGCCCGGACGCCGCAGGCGATAGGCAGCCGGTGAAACCTCACATGATGAAACCGCCGTTTCATCATGTGAAATGAATAACGCGCCGAGGGGGCGGCGCGTTATCCTGGGGTTGACAGTTGGGAAGGGCTTTGCTGTCACAGGGTTCTTTCGCTCCCTGCACCTGCATCGTATCACACAAATGTGTCATAAACGCGTTCGAATTGTAAAGGATTCGCTCTTCATGCGGTATTTTTTGCGCATGCGGCGCGATTTGAGCATAAAAATGTGTCAAAAATGAAACTTTATAAATTTTTTCTTCTTTTTTTGAAAAAAGTGCGGCAATTTCCTGCAAAGTATGGTAATATATAGATGACACGAAAAACGATATCCGTGTCAGAAGGAGTGGAACATATGCGTATTTCTATTTCCGGTAAGAATTTGGAAGTTTCCTCCTACATGCGCGAAGTCGCAGAGAAGAAGCTTTCCAAGTTGGATCGGTACTTCCCTCAGGACACCGAAGCACAGGTCACGCTCTCCATCGAAAAGAACCGCCACATCGTTGAGGTGACGATCCCGCATGAGGGTCGCATCATCCGCGGTGAGGAGGTGTCGAGCGACATGTATGCGTCGCTGGACAACATCGTGGAGAAGCTCGAAAAGCAGATCGTGCACAACCGCACGCGTCTTGCGAAGGGCCTCAGGCAGGATGCGTTCCGCGATCTTCCCGTCTACGACGACGAAGAGGAAGACGAGGGTCCGCAGATTGTCCGTGTGAAGCAGTTCTCCGTCAAGCCGATGAGCGAGGAGGAAGCCATGCTGCAGCTTGAGCTGCTCGGACATGCCTTCTACGTGTTCCGTGACGCGCAGACGAACGAGATCAACGTTCTCTATAAGCGCAAGGACGGCAACTACGGCCTGATCGAGCCGTTATAAGTTTCACCCAAAAAGGAGCTTTCCCGAAAGGGGAAAGCTCTTTTTCTGTCCGGTCAGTTCGTCCGCAGTTCCCAGAACAGCACGGCGGACGCGGCGGCGACGTTCAGCGAATCGACGCCGTGCGCCATCGGAATTTTGATTGTGAGATCGCAGGCACGGATCGTATGTACCGCCAGCCCGTCTCCCTCGGTGCCGAACACGAGCGCAAGGCGGTCGATCTCGCGCAGCTTTGGATCGCCGAGCGCGCGCGAATCCTCGCACAGCGCGGTTGCGGCGACCGTGAATCCCGCATCGTGCAGCAGCGCCATGCCGCCCTTGGGCCAGTCGGAAAGCACCGCCCAGGGCACCTGAAAGATCGTGCCCATGCTGACGCGCACCGCGCGCCGGTTCAGCGGATCGCAGCAGGTCGGCGTCAGAAGGATCGCGTCGATATTCAGCGCGGCGGCGCTCCGGACGATCGCGCCGAGGTTGCCCGCATCGGTGATCCCGTCGAGCACCGCGACGCGGCGCGCGCCCGCAAGGATTGCCTGCGGTTCGGGCTGCGGTTTACGCTTCACGGCGGCAAGCACGCCGCGCGTCAGCGCATAGCCGGTCAGCGACTTGAGGAGTTCCCGATCGCCCGTATAGACCGGTACACCGGGACAGCGCGCCAGAATCGCCTTCGCGTCGCCTTCGATATGCTTTTCCTCCATCAGGAACGAGACGGGCTCGAATCCGGCGTCGAGCGCGAGGCGGATGACCTTCGGGCTTTCGGCGATAAAGACGCCCTTTTCGGGTTCCAGACGGTTTCGGATCTGCGCCTCGGTGAGCCGCGCGTAGACGTCGAGCTCCTCCCGATCGACGGAATCCAGATGAATGATGTCAGTCATACCGTGAAAAAATGCCCCGCCGGTATCGGCAGGGCGATGCTTGTCCGCTTATTTGTTCTCGAGGTACTCGTTCAGCGCGTTGCAGAGCTCGTCGCTGTCGATGCCGTGGACGGCGCATGCCTGCTCCAGATTCTCGAAATGCGACATCGCGCAGCCGAGGCAGTGCATACCGCTCGCAATCAGAATACCCGCGAGGTTCTCGTCGACCTTCAGAATGTCCTGAATGTTCATATCCTTGGTGATCATCGTTTTCTTCTCCTTTGCTGTCGATGGATGTAGTATATCGCATGTTGCCGTGTTTTTCAACCGTCGATTTGTGATATTTTCGTGACGCTCACGCTTTTTTGAGGATCAGCGCCGACTCCGGCGGCACCGTGCACGAGAGCGAATCGCGCGCCGTGACCGTCATGCCGTCAGCGCTGCGGTACGTGCCGGACAGATCGATCGGCTTTGCCGCATCCGGACCCTCGCGAAACAGCGCCGGATACAGCACCGCGCGCGCCGGTCTGTCCCCCGCATTGACCAGCAGGATCAGCGTTTCGGCTTCGGTATCGCGGATCACGCACAGCACGTCGCGGCCGACCGCCGCAATGCGCACACCGCCGTCTTGAATCGCTTCGCTCTGCGCCCGCACGGCAATCAGCTCCCCGATGCGCGTTCTCTGATCGGCATCGCCGCCGTCCCACGGAAAGGTCACGCGGTTTAAGGGGTCGATCATGCCGGTCACGCCGACCTCGTCGCCCGCGAAGATGCAGGGCACACCGGGCAGGACCATCTGCAGGGCGGTTGCGCAAAGCACGCGTTTCTTCGCCCGCTCGAGTGTTTGCGCATCGGGACGGTAGGCGCGCTGCTGCTCGCGCGTGAGCGTTCGCGCATCCGGAATGCCGCACAGCGCGGTCTTGATGCGAACGGTGTCATGCGAGCCGAGCAGATTCAGCGACGCGTCGAGGAACGGGCGCGGATAGTCCTCCAGCAGCACGTTCAGCGCGTCGGCATAGGCGTATGCGTCGATGCGCCGGTTCAGATACTCGACCGTCGGATCGCGGAACGGATAGTTCATCGCCGCGTCGAGCTCGTCGCCGTTCACATAGCCGCGGCGTCCCTCGCTGCCGAACTTGGTCGCGCAGTTGTCCCAGACCTCGCCGAGCAGAACGGCGTCCGGATCGAAGCGCTTGACCGTCCTTCGCACGCCGCGAATGAACGAATCGGGCAGCTCGTCCGCCACGTCGAGCCGCCAGCCGGACGCGCCGCGTTTGAGCCAAGTCTCGAGCACGCCGTCAGGTCCCTGAATGAATTCCGTATAGTGCGGCTCGGTTTCCTCGACGTTCGGGAGCGTATCGAAGTTCCACCAGCACTCGTAGCGGACCGGCCACGTGTGAAAGCGATACCACGAATAGTACGGCGAATCCTTGCTCTCGCAGGCGCCGTGCGTGTTGTAGCGATGGTAGCGGTCGAAGTAGATGCTGTCGTCGCCGGTGTGCGAGAACACGCCGTCCAAAATGATGCGGATGCCGTGCGCCTTCGCCTCCGCGGCGAGCGCCTCAAAGTCCGCGTTCGTGCCGAGCAGCGGATCGACGTTCTTGTAGTCCGCGGTGTTGTAGCGATGGTTGGAGTGTGCCTCAAAGATCGGGTTCAGATACAGGCACGTGATGCCGAGCGACTGAAGATACGGCAGTTTTTCGCGGATGCCGTTGAGATCGCCGCCGAAATAATCGTCGGGGATATAGTCCTTCGCGCCGCCGTGCGGCTTATCGTAGGGCGGCTCGTTCCAATCGTCGTGCACGAAGATCGGCCGTCCCGTCGCGCGGTAGTCCGCCGCGGCGTTCAAGAACTGCGCGCGGTCGGAGCAGTAAAAGCGATCCGGAAAGATCTGATAGCAGACGGAATGACGGAACCACGCCGGCGTGGTGAACGCGCCGTCGTAGACGGTCAGTCCGAAGAGCACCGGCGTATCGGAAAAATGCGCCTCGCCGCTCTGCGCGCCGAAGAATCGTCCGTCGTCGAGCCGGAACCCGTAGCCCATGCGGCACGGATAGTCCGGTGCGGTAAAGCGCGCGCGATAGCAGGCGCCGTCCCAGTCCATCGGAACGGTAAACTGCCAGCCGGGCATATCGACCAAAAGCTGCGGACTTCTGCCCGCATCGCCGTCGAGACGGATCCAAACCGTCTCCCCCGTTTTCACCGCGCCGAACGGTGTGCGGCAGCGCGGATTTCTGGAATGATGATACCAACTCATACTCAAGATTATACGCAAAAACGATGCACGTTGCAACCCAAACTTTGTCGAGCAAAAAACTTTGACGCGCACGGGGAACTATGCTATACTGCACGTATGAAAGATGAAAAGCTGAAACGCTATACCGACATGCTCCTGACCGCCGTTCTGATGGCCGCGGTCGTTTATGTGCTGTTCAAGTACGCGATCCCGCTGCTGTTTCCGTTTCTCTTTTCGCTGCTGATCTCCGCCATCGTTCTGCCCGCGGTCGCGTTTTTGAACCGCAAGCTGCATCTCAACAAAAAGCTGACCGCCGCGGTGCTCGTGACGGTCTCGTATCTCATCATCGCGGGACTTCTGATGCTCGCGGGGCGCTTTTTGTATCAGTCCGCGTCCAGCGCAGTCGACTGGTTCAACTCGCGCTTCGTGCCGGACATCAACGCCCTGCTTTTGAAGATCGACGGTCTCGTGCACGATTCGGACTCGACGCTGATGTCGTGGCTCTATTCGATGAAGGACACCCTGATCTCCTCGCTGCAGCCGAAGGTCGTGCAGCTTTCGACCTCCGTCGTGACGGGGCTCGTGTCCAACGTGCCGTCGTTCGTCGTCAAGGTCATTATCTCGATCGTCGCGACGTACTTCTTCGCGCTCGATTATGACAACATCTGCCGCGCGGTCACCTCGCGCATGTCGGAGTCGGTCTATCAAAAATCGTCCGCCGCGTTCCGTTCGCTGCGCAGCACGATCGGACAGTATGCGCGCGCGTACTCGCTGATCCTGCTCATCACGTTCGCGGAGCTGACGGTCGGGCTTCTGTGCGCAGGCGTCAAGCACTTCGTGCTGATCGCGCTCGGCATCGCGATCTTCGATATCCTGCCGATCCTCGGCTCGTCGATGATCATGCTGCCGTGGTCGATCATTACGCTGCTGCGCGGCAACTATCAGCAGGGCATCATTCTGTTTATCGTCTATCTCGTCGTCGTCATCGCGCGGCAGTTCATCGAGCCGAAGATCGTCGGCGACCGCGTCGGCATGCACCCACTCGTCACGCTCGTCACGATGTACGTCGGACTGAAGCTGTTCGGCGGTGTCGGCATGCTCGCGCTGCCGATCGCCTGCGCCGTGCTCATGCAGCTGGAGCTTGCGGGCGTCACGCATATCCTGCCGGTGCGCCGCGAGCCGACCGAAGTGCCTGTAAACAAATCCAAGCGCCGCTTTTTCCGCAAAAAAAAGCAGAAACCCGACGTTTGAAACATTCCTGCCACATTTATGACGCATTTGCGTGGTACAATCTTCCGTGAAAAGAGGAATCGGAGGAAGGGACAATGATTAAGATTCTGGTCGTGGATGATGAGGAGCCGATCGCCAATCTGATCCGCATGAACCTGACGCGGCAGGGCTATGCCTGCACCTGCGCCTATGACGGACAGCAGGCGGCCGACCTTTTGGAAAAGAACCCGTTCGATCTCGTGCTGCTGGACATCATGCTGCCGAAGTTCGACGGCTACGACCTTTTGGCTTTTATCCGCCCGATGGGCATTCCCGTCATCTTTCTGACGGCAAAGGGCGATGTAAACGACCGCGTCAAGGGGCTGAAGCTCGGCGCGGAGGACTATATCGTCAAGCCGTTCGAGATCGTCGAACTGCTCGCCCGCATCGAAGTCGTGCTGCGCCGCTACAACAAGACGCAGGCATTCATCCAATGCTACGATATTCTGATCGATCTCGAAGCACGCGATGTGATCCAGAACGGACAGCACATCGTTCTGACGCGCAAGGAGTTCGATCTGCTTGTGCTGTTCGCGCAAAATCCCAACACCGCGCTGTTCCGCGAATCGCTGTTCGAGCGCGTGTGGGAAACGGACTACGTCGGCGAAACGCGCACGCTCGACAGCCATGTGCAGCGCCTGCGCCGCAAGCTCGGCTGGCAGGACCGCATCAAGACGGTCCACAAAATCGGCTATAAGCTGGAGATTCCCGAAGAGGAGACATGAGGTTCGCGCTCAAAATTTGCATCTGCACCGTATTGATCGTAGCGCTGCTGTTCGGCGTGCTGGGACAGATTCTCATTGCACGCAGTTTTCAAACAGCGCTGCGTTTTCGCGTTCAGGAGGCAGTTGCGGATTATTCGGCGCTCGCGTCCGCGATGGAAGCGGAGCTCTACGGCATCTACATCTACTATACCACCGTCTCCCCCGCCATGTACGCGGAGATCCTGCAGCGCGCCGGCTCCAATCAGGGCGTGGAATCGCCCTGCGCGCTCTATAACACGGACTTTGCGCTGGTCACCGCGAGCAGCGCGGATTTCCCGCAGACCCTTGATTTTCCGGATCTGCGCGTGCGTCGCTTTGCCTACCGGCTGATCCGCGCGACCGACGGACGAACGCTTCTGGACACCGCCGGATGCGTCTCGATCGGCGGGCAGAACTACTTCCTTTCCGTGCGCTACGACGCGACGGACCTCATGCGGCTGCGCGGCGAGCAGATCGAGTCTCTGACGCTGCTTCACATCATCACAGTCGCGATTTCAACAGCGGCAATGCTGCTGGTCTCCTACCTGACAACCAAGCCCCTGCGGCGCTTACAGCGCTTCACCGCGGTCATCGGCAGCGGCAATTATTCGCGCCGCGCGCGCGTGACGACGCTCGACGAGATCGGCGATCTGACCGTCGCGTTCAACGATATGACCGGCGCGATCGAGCAGAAGGTCGATGCGCTTGAGCTGAACGCAAAGCAGCAGAAGGACTTCGTCGCGAGCTTCTCGCACGAACTGAAAACGCCGATGACCTCGATCATCGGCTATGCGGACATGCTGCGCAGCACCGAGCTCGACGAGGAGGACGCCTTCATGGCGGCAAACTTCATCTTCTCGGAGGGCAAGCGGCTCGAAGCGATGTCCTTAAAGCTCATGGACCTCGTCGTGCTCGACAAGAACGATTTCAAGCTGATCCGCGGCTATGCGCGCCGCGCCCTCGGACATGTCGTGGCGGTCGTCACGCCGATGCTTGAAAAGGCGGAGCTGACGCTCGACTGCGACATCGAGCAGCAGATTATCCTGTATGAAAAGGATCTGCTGCTGACGCTCGTCACGAACCTGATCGACAACGCGCGCAAGGCGAGCAGCCCCGGCAAGACCGTGACGCTGTCCGGTCGGCGCATGAACGGCAAGTACCGCATCTCCGTGAAGGACGAGGGCATCGGCATTCCCGCCGAGGAGCTTTCGCGCATCACCGAAGCGTTCTTTATGGTCGATAAGTCCCGTGCGCGCGCACAGCATGGCGCGGGTCTCGGCCTTGCGATCGGCAACCGCATCGCGCAGATTCACGGCAGCACCCTGCACTTTGAAAGCGAGCTTAACAAGGGCACGCTCGTCTGGTTCGATGTGCCGCTGTTCGTTCGCGAGAAGGGAGGCGCCGAATGAAGCTGAACCTCTCCAAGCTGAAAAGCAATCTTGCAAAGATCAAGCTTCCCAAGCTGAAAATCAAGAAAATCCGTCTCTTTGCCGACCGCGACCGCGTCACCCGCACGCGCATCGTCTATGTGCTGCTGACCGTCGGTACCGTGGCGGCGGCGTTTCTGCTCGTGCTGTTGAACCGTCTGATCTTCAAGCTCAGCGAATCGAGTCTGTACGACAACACGCAGTACGAGGTCGTCAGCATCATCAGCGCGGACAGCATCGGGGCGCCGCTCTCGCTCAAAACGCGCTTGGATCTGTTCCGCGCGTGCCGCAGAGAGGGCAGCGAGCGAGCGGTCATGCCCGGCGAGCTTTCGCAAAGCGCGATCCTCGACAAGCTCAAGGCACTGTGGAGCGACACGCTGGAGGTGCATGCGGCGAACGACAAGCTGTACAGCGGCGAATCGCTGCGCACGGTGCTCAAAAAGAGCCGCTACACGGCGACGCTGCGCGATTTCTACGACGACGAGACCGGCGCGAAGCTGGCGCTTTGGTGCGCGCAGGCGTACTGCACCGCGGACAGCGGGCAGGTCTATTGCCTCTCGGTGCAGTATGACAGCCGCACCGGCGAACTCTATTCCGAAAACGCCGCGCTGTTCAAAAACCTCCGGCTGGAGGATGCGCAGGACGTTTTGGAGCCGTTCTTAACGGCGCACGGCTACGACCCGTCGCTTTCCCAGCGCATCGAACTGATCGCCGCAAATCGCGGCTATACGGGCACGCTCGCGCTGCCGGACGGTCTGATGCTCACCCTGTCCTATATGCCGGACGAGCAATTCGAGATCGCGTTCCGCTGACCGCGCAAATTCCCGTTTTTTGCGCAAAAGGTCTTGCAATATGCGGCGTTCATCCGTATAATAGTTTCATTATGGAACGCAATAACAGACAAAACAAAATGGGAACGGAGCCGGAAGGACGGCTTCTTCTTTCGATGGGCTGGCCGATCATCGTGTCCATGCTCGTGCAGGCGCTGTACAACATCGTCGACAGCGTCTTTGTTTCGCGTATGGATACGCTGCCGACGGAAGCGCTGCAGCGCATTCTCGGAAATCTGTATGACCCGTCTCTGGTCGGGCGCATCGGCGACAAGGCGCTGTCCGCGCTGTCGCTCGTGTATCCGCTGCAGATGCTTCTGATCTCGGTCGCGGTCGGCACCTCGGTCGGCATCAATTCGCTGATCTCCCGCCGTCTCGGCGCAAAGCGTTTTGAGGACGCGAACCGCGCCGCGGGCAACGGTCTGGTCATCCTCGTGCTCTCCGCCGCCGTGTTCACCGTGATCGGTCTGACCCTGTCCGACGTGTTCATGCGCTGGCAGAGCGCGGACCCGATCGTGCAGCTCATGGGACGCAACTATATGTCGATCTGCCTGAGTCTGTGCATCGGCGTGTTCCTCTCCTGCGGCATCGAGCGCATCATGACCGCGCAGGGACGCACGATCTACGCGATGCTCATGCAGCTGACCGGCGCGATCGTCAACATCGTGCTCGACCGCGTGTTCGTCCTCGGCTGGAGCTTCGTGCCTGCGATGGGCGTCAAAGGCGCAGCGATCGCGACGATCGCGGGACAGTTCGCTTCGATGCTGCTCGCGTTCATCCTGCTGTTCGGCACCCGTCACGAGATCCGCATCCGCCCGTCCGATCTGAAGCTCAAAGGACAGACGGTGCATGAAATCTACCGTGTCGGTCTGCCTTCGATCCTGATGCAGGCGGTCGGCACCGTCATGCTGTTCGGCATGAACGCGATCCTGAAAGCGCTCGGCGATTATCACCTTGCCACGATCGATCCGAACGGCGACTACCCGACGCTGTACATCGGCGCGTTCGGCACGTACTTCAAGCTGCAGTCCATCATCTTCATGCCGGTCTTCGGTCTGACAAACGCCGCGATGAGCGTGCTCGGCTACAACTTCGGCGCACGCAACCGCAAGCGCTTCATGCGCGCGTTCAAGATGCTGCTGCTCTACTGCTGCGTGTTCATGATCTTCGGCACGCTCGTATTCCAGCTCTTTGCCGATCCGCTGATGCACCTGTTTGACGTATCCCAGCAGCTGCGCGACGTCGGCGACCGCGCCCTGCGCATCATCTCTGTCGGCTTTATCTTCGCCGCCGCGGGCATTTCGTTCAATACCGCGTTCGGCGCAACCGATACGAGCTTGTACGGCGCGATCATTTCGCTGCAGCGACAGCTGATCGTGCTGCTGCCGGTCGCGGCGTTGCTCGCATGGCTGACCAAGGACATCGACGGCATCTGGTGGGCGTTCCCGATCGCCGAGGGCATCACGCTGATCGTCGCCTCCCTGCTCTTTAAGCGGCTGTATCGCAAAAAGATCAAGCCGCTCGACGACCCGATCGCATAACGAATTCCAATCAAAAACCGGAGCGAACCTGCTCCGGTTTTATTGTTACAGCATGGCGCTGTCAAGCGGAGATGCCTGCATGATGTCGCGCTTCATCGTACTGTCCGTGACCGCCGTGCGGGCAAGCACCATCTTCCCTGCCTCGACCGAATGCGTCAGCCACACGCTGCCGCCGATGATGCAGTCGTTTCCGATGCGCGTCTGTCCGCCGAGCACGGTTGCGCCGGCGTAGATGACGACGCGGTCGCCGATGTCCGGATGACGCTTGATTCCCTTGACCGGCGTGCCGTCCTCGCCGACGTCGAAGCTCTTTGCGCCGAGCGTGACGTGCTGATAGATCTTGACGTCGCTGCCGATCGTCGTCGTCTCGCCGATGACGACGCCGGTGCCGTGGTCGATGAAAAAGCCCTCGCCGATCGTCGCGCCCGGATGGATATCGATGCCGGTGCGCGCGTGCGCGAACTCCGTCATCATGCGCGGCAGAAGCGGCACCTGCTCACAGTACAGCACATGCGCGAGCCGGTACGCCGCAATCGCCCAAAACGCCGGATAGCAGAGCACGATCTCGTCGAGTCCGCGCGCCGCGGGATCGCCGCGATAGGCGGCGAGCAGGTCGAGCTCCAGTGCGCTGCGCACCTGCACAAGCGCGTCGAGCAGCGCTTGATGCGCCGCGTCCGCTTTTCCTTCGTTGTGAAGCACGCGTTCCAGGCAGGCGATCAGCAGCTCCGACGCCTCCGATAGCGCCGATTCGCAGTCGGTACGATCCGCGGCATAGTTGGGAAACAGCGCGTCGATCAGCCGTTCCGTCATGCGCTCGGCGCGCGTGCGAAAGCCGGAATAGTCCGTCTGCGGGACGAGCGTCGTCCGCTGCAACGCGCGCAACTTTTGCGCCGTTTCTTCGATCCGTTTGTGCTCCATATCATTCTCCGAACAGCGGTGTGGAATAGTAGCGGTCGCCGCTGTCGGGCAGCAGCACGACGATCACCTTTCCCTTGTTATCCGGACGCTTGGCGAGCTCGATTGCCGCCCATGCCGCCGCGCCGGACGAGATGCCGACGAGCACGCCTTCGCTTCTGCCGATGCGCTTTGCCGTTTGGAACGCGTCCTCGTTCTCCACCGCGATGATCTCGTCGATCAGCGTGCGATCCAGCACCTGCGGCACGAATCCCGCGCCGATTCCCTGAATCTTATGCGCGCCCGCAACGCCCTTCGAAAGCACCGGCGAGCTTGCCGGTTCGACCGCGACGACGCGCACGCTCGGATGCTTTTCCTTAAGATACGCGCCGACACCGGTCAGCGTGCCGCCCGTGCCGACGCCCGCGACAAAGATATCGACCTTGCCGTCCGTATCCGCGTCGATCTCCGGACCGGTGCTTGCCCGATGCGCCGCCGGATTCGCGGGGTTGTCGAACTGCCCGAGTATAACCGCGCCGTCCAGTTCCTCCTTGAGCTGCTTTGCGCGGGCGATTGCGCCCTTCATGCCCCCTGCGCCGTCGGTGAGTTCGAGCTGCGCGCCGTATGCGCGCATCATGCTGCGCCGCTCCGCGCTCATCGTTTCCGGCATGACGATGATCGTACGGTACCCGCGCGCCGCCGCGACCGACGCGATGCCGATGCCGGTGTTGCCGGAGGTCGGCTCGATGATGACCGCGCCGGGCTTCAGTTCGCCGCGCGCCTCCGCGTCGTCAATCATCGCCTTTGCGATGCGATCCTTGACCGAGCCGGCGGGATTGAAGTATTCAAGCTTTGCAAGAACTGTCGCGCCGAGGTTCTCCTCCCGTTCGATGTGCGTAAGTTCAAGGAGCGGCGTGTTGCCGATCAGCTGATCCGAAGTCGTATAGATGTTCATACTTGTTTCCTCTCTTTCATGTTATGATAAGCGACGGGCTGCCGTGACGACGCATGACGAAAAAAACGGAGCGCCCCCACAGGCGCCCCGCTTTCGATCCAATCGTCCTATTCGGAAACGCAAATGGGTACGGCAAAGCAGGCCTTACAACACACGATGCGGTTGCCGGTCAATTTGCGCATATCCATCCTCCGAGTTTCGATTTTAATATATTATATAGTGCCGTCCCGGGTTTGTCAAGCTTTTTGTTCAGCGCCGGTCGGATTCGGTTTGATTGCATCGAGCAGCGTCCGATTCTGCACGGCGATCGCGGGATCGTCGAGCAGTGCCCGCAGGGTATCCATGCACTGCGCGCCGAGAATCTGGCCGACGATGCGTTCCCGCATGCCGGGGTAGCGGTCGATCGGCACGATACCGGTCTCGCCGTCCACGCGCAGGAACAGATAGAACGTCTCCTTCCCGTTCGTCTGCGCCGTCAGCGTACCGACTTCGCCGATCGCGACATCCTTTGCCGCCGCATACAAACCGTCTACCAGCGAATCCTTCGGCGCGATTGCCAGGTCTCCGACGACCCCCTGCACCGTGAACTCGTTGTCGCTACCGGTATACAGCGCGCCGAAGTCCGTCGCGGCAAGCTCGGCATACGCCTGCTTTTGCGCCTCGGTCGGCTCGGTTGCCGCAAACAGGCGCACGAAGATCGCGTCGTCCGGAATGTACAGCGACGGGAAGGTGCGCGTACCGGCGATGTAGTACGCAAGGTACTGCGAATACATGCCGTCCTTATAGCGGTCCCTGAACGTCTCCTTGACGATGCGCGCATAGCCATCTTCTATCGCCTGCTCGTCGAGCGTATGCGTTTTTTGATAGTCGGCAAGCAGCTTATTGAAGTCGATCGACGCCTCGCGGCTTTGCCGGTACATGTGAACGAAGCTCTCCTCCGTAAAGCCGGTCGCCCGATAGAACGCATCGATCGTGCCGTAGTCCTCGGCAAGCTCGTCGAGCGTGTTGTGCGCATCCTGCTCCGCGGAATCGATGTAGTACTGATCCTCGATCGTAAGCTGATAGCCCGCCTGCTTTGCGGCATGGATCGACGCCGCCTCGAGACCGAGCGCTTCCAGCACGTCCGCGCAGAGCGCTTCCATGCCCTCCTCGGTGCGCGTGTCGCGATACGGGTACGGATAGTACGCCGTCGGATTGACGATGTATGCAAGGTAGGTGTCCCGATCGTAGAGCTTGCTCTTTTGGATCGCTTCATAGCGCGTGTTCAGCTGATAGCGATAGGCGACCGCCGGCACCGCGACGTCGCCGACCGTCAGCACCGCCGCATTCGGATCGACGGACGCGGAATCCTTCTGCGCGCAGCCGAGCGCCGCACAAAGCAGCGCCGCGCAAAGCAGCAGGACGAGTCCCTGTTTGATGGTGCGCATGGGTCTTACTTCCAAAGCTCCTCCGGATACTGTCCCTCGTCCTTCATCTTGCGGATCGCCGCCTTGAGGATCGGCAGGTCGGGACGGTTCGTGACGCCGTGCCAGCGCGCGGAGGTTTCGAGCACGCGGATATTGATCCTGCCCTCGCGCATCAGCGCATCGAGCACGCGCGGCAGCAGGTATTCGCACTTCTGCGGATTCAGGGGGATGTTCTCCGTCAAGAACGCCGGGAAGCGCGCTTCAAACTCGTCGAGCACGGAGCGCTGCAGACCGAACAGGTTCATCGAAACGAGCGTGTCGAGTGCAAGCGGCGTATAGGTCTTGCCATCGTCCTCGGTGAACGCGGCCGCGCCGTCGCGCTTTTCGATCTTGAGGCGCTCGGTGAGCGTCACGAGCTTGCCATCCGCGCCGATCTCGCACACGCCGCGCGCGACCGAACCGAAGTCGGACAGTGTGTTGCCGAGCTGATAACCGACCATCGCGCAGTCGCTTTCGGGACGCTCTTCCTTTAAGAAGGCATAGATCTTTTGATAGGCGTCCGCGCCGTAGAAGTCATCGGCATTGAGCACCGCAAACGGCGCGTCGAGGAATTCCTTGGCGCAAAGGATCGCGTGTGCGGTTCCCCACGGCTTCACGCGTCCTTCGGGGATTTCAAAGCCCGCGGGAAGCTTGTCGAGCGACTGGAACGCGTATTCGAGCTGTACATGCGGACGGATGCGCTTGCCGACGCGCTCCTCGAAATCCGCCTCCATCTCCTTCTTGATGATCACGACGACCTTTTTGAAGCCGGCGCGGATCGCGTCGAATACGGAAAAGTCGAGGATCACGTGGTCATGCTCGTCGATCGGCTCGATCTGCTTCGGACCGCCGAAACGGCTGCCCATGCCTGCTGCCATAATCAAAAGAATCGGTTTGTTCATTGTTTGCTCCTTCCTGATTTCCATTTATGTATCGTCACGGATCGTGACGAGATACTTCTCTCTGAGTTCGATCGGCTTATAGTTGAGCTTGGAATACCGCAGCCCCGCATCGCCGCCGTCGTCCTCGCGGTTCACGTAGCGCACCGCATCGAAGCACTTGACGAACGCCTGCGCCATCGCCGGATACGCGCCGGACACGTCCGGCATCGCCTTTTCGACGTGCACGAACAGCATGTCGTCCTTCGGTTCGCCGATCGACAGCGCGACGATCTCGCCGCCCGCCGTCAGGCATGCCGCGGTCTGTCCGAGCTTGTCCCGATGCAGCAGAAGGTCCTTTGCGCCGTTCCATTCGTTCTGCTCGAGCGGCGAAAACTCCGGATGCTTTTCGCGGAAGCGATCCAAAAACGCGAGGCACGCGCGTTCGGTCTCCTCATCCGAGACGATCACGGTCTTTGCGTCCGGATGGTCGCGGTAAAAGCGGTTGACGTGGTTCTTCTGCGTGTGCATCGCCTTGCCAGCATAGGTGCGGAACGCGTCCGCAAGGTAGATATAGTCCGCCCAGTCGCGGATGCTTTCGACCTGCATCCGCTCGCCGTAGCGCATGCGCAGCATCGGGATCGCGCAGGCCGGGACCACGCAGTAGCGCAGCGGAATGCCGAGCGCTTTCGCGTCGCGTTCGTTCGCCTCGCACGCCGCGTTGAAATCGCCTTTGCCGAGCGGCGCCGTATAGCAGTCTCCGTACTCGCCGT
Source organism: Christensenella sp. UBA3792 (assembly GCA_002369195.1). Classification (GTDB taxonomy): domain Bacteria; phylum Bacillota; class Clostridia; order Christensenellales; family CAG-138; genus UBA3792. Next base: position 210 of record DFEW01000039.1, on the reverse strand, counting down.
AGTTCGCTCGGATGCACAGCATATCCCCGACGATCGCGTAGTACGACACGTAGATGTCGCGCCACTGATAGACCGCGCCGACGGTGTTGTCGCAAATCCCGCACGCATATGCTTCAAAAAACGGCGCGATCTCCGCCATCGTCTCTTCGGTTATCCTTTGATAAGAAATCATAACACACCTCTTTTGTTCAGTATACCATAAATCTGTGA
>DFEW01000016.1 GCA_002369195.1 Christensenella sp. UBA3792 | reverse complement strand
CGCCCGAACAGGGGATTGCTTGCCGGACTGTACGAGTTTCCGAACGTGTCCGGCTTCCTTTCGACCGACGAGGCGATGGCCGCTCTGTCCGAATGGAACCTGCATCCGACCGGCGGCGTGCAGCGCTATGACGCAAAGCACGTCTTTACGCACATCGAGTGGCACATGCGCGTGTACTGCATGGATGTCGCGGGCGAAGGCGCAAAGGCGTTCATCCGCTCGGACGGCACGCAGTCCATTCCGACCGCGTTTTCCGTGTGCCTGCCCTGCGAACCTTGACAGACGGAATCGAATCATGATAAACTGTCTTAATCGGCGAAACCCCACATTGAAAAGAGAGGAAATTACAAAATGAAGAAAATACTGGCTATCGCGCTCTGCGCATTGATGACTCTGTCGGTGCTTGCCTGCACCGCATCGCCCGCGGCGCCCGCTGCGGATGCGCCGCAAACGGAAGCGACCGCGGCGCCGGTCGAACAGCCGACCGAGGAACCGACTCCCGAACCGACCGAAGAACCCACCCCCGAACCGACGCAGAAACCGCTCGAAGCGGCGGATCTGTACGGCATCTGGTCGCTCGACCGGATCGATTACGGCGGAAGCATCCTTGCACCTTCCGACCTCGGCATGGAGATGTATCTGGAGTTCCGCGAGGACGGCTCGATGCGTGAACTGCAGGCGTCCTACGGCTCGGTCGAAGAAACGTTCGACACATATGCGGTCGGGGATAACGCAATCCTGATCGGCACCGGAGACGATTCCGGCGAGCTCGTTTACGATGCGGAGAACCATACGGTCGCGCTTGAGCTCGAAGAGGACGGCAAGCAGATCCGAATGATCTTTGCGTACACGCCCGATGCGGTTCTGCCCGAAGTGACGTCCGATGGCGTTATTGCGAAGGAAGACCTGATCGGCACCTGGAATACGGTTGGGGCAACTTTAGGCGAACTCACGCTTACCGCAGAGCAGCTCGGAGATTCAGGCGCGCTGACCCTTATATTCCGCGAAGACGATACGGTGCAAGTGGAATCGAAGCAATCCGAAGGCGGTGCGGTTTCGTACAGGATCACGGAAACTGCGATCGAAATGTATGTCGGCGAGACGGTTCTGTATGAAGCGACCTACAATGCGGAGGACGGCACGCTCCGGCTCCTTGAGCCGAACAGCGGCGTAACCTTCATCTTTGAAAAGGAAAACTGAGCATCAAAGTATGAAACGGCGTTTGAAAAAAGCCATACCTGCATTTCTGGCGACGGTTCTGCTGGCGCTTCTCCTTGGGTGCGGCTGGGACAATACGCCGCAGTATGTGATCCCGAGCACCGGACCGACGCACACGCCGTTTGCGCGCTGGACGCCCTCGCCCGTTCCGGCGGACGCCGAGGTTACGGCAACGCCCGAACCGTCGGAAGAACCGGACGCCACGCCCGCAGGCAGCGTCGATCCGAACGCCACGCCGGATCCGAACGCGACTGCGACCGCGAACGCGTCGGCAACCGCCGGTGCATCGATCGACCCGTCGGTCTCTCCGACGCCCGATCCGTATCTGATCGGCAACTGGGAGTTTAAGCGCAGCCGCCACAAGGGCAGGGAAGTCCCGGCATCGGAAACCGGTCAGCGCATGATCTTCTGGCTGTTCGACAATGGCAGCGCGGAGCTGAACATCTATCAGATCAGCACCGTCAGCGACCCGCCGCAGAACACGCAGGGCGTGCAGTGGCGCATGGACGGCGCGACGCTGATCATGACGCTGTACGGCGAGACGATGCTGACGCTGCAGTACGACGGCACGTACCTGATCCTCGAACAGGAAGTGCCAGGCAGCGGAACCGTGGATATGATCTTCGAAAAGATCGGTCAATAGGGGGCGGTTGTCGGAAACGGCGCAGACTGTTTGCGGCAAACTCTTATCAATTCACTTGTATGTAGAAAGGACGCAGTTCGCGTCCTTTCTTTTGGTTATGATGCCGCAAACGATCCGCGTTTTCGCTCGGTCGCATATTGCAATATAGCTCCTTCGCGAAGAACGCGGATTCTGCATCCCTTTCCGGCAGCCGCGGGAAACGGCGCAGACTGTTTGCGGCAAACTTTTATCAATTCACTTGTACGTGGAAAGGACGCAGTTCGCGTCCTTTCTTTTGGTTATGTTGCCGCAAACGATCCGCGTTTTCGCTCGGTCGCATATTACAATATAGCTCCTTCGCGAAGAACGCGGATTCTGCATCCCTTTCCGGCAGCCGCGGGAAACGGCGCAGACTGTTTGCGGCAGACTTTTACCAGTTTACATGTATGTGTGGGCCGTTAAGAAAGTCTTGCGTGTCATCCTGAATCGCGAAGCGATGAAGGATCTCAGAACGAAACTGTCTTGTCATGCAACACTGTTTCAAACTTGCGTTCAGAGATTCTTCGCCTGCGGCTCAGAATGACAGACTTTCTTAACAGCCTCTTTGACTTTGCTGCCGCAAACGATCTGTTCACCTGAAAAAAGGGGTGGGCGGCGACCGCCCGCCATCGCGGGCAGCGCCGCGGCGGGACGAAAAAAGACGGTTGAAAAAAAGACGCGGACGTATTATACTGGATATAACCCCGAATAGGGGCAAAATGCAGGAGGGAATTACAATGAAAAAGTTTTTGGCATTGGCACTGGCACTCGTTCTGGCGCTCGGCTGCATGATCGCCTGCACCAAAACGGACGTACAGAGCGGCGATAAGACCGTCGTCGCGATCGTTGTAGCCGGCACGTTCGGCGACCGTTCGTTCTACGATTCCTCGAAGGCGGGCGGCGATGCGCTCGCGAAGGATTTTTCGAACGTCGAAGTCAAGACGATCGAATGCAACAACGAGAACCACGAAGTGCAGATGCGCAATGCGGCGGACGTCGCGAACATCGTCGTCTGCGTCGGCTGGGAATTTTATGACATCGAGACCGTCGCGCCCGAGTATCCGAACGTCGACTTCATCTGGATCGACAACGCGACGAGCGCACCGGTTGCGAACGTGCTGAACATCACCTACGCGCAGAACGAAGGTTCGTTCCTGGCGGGCTACATCGCGGCGGCGATGAGCACCACCGGCGTGGTCGGCGCGGTCGGCGGCGAGGACTCCGACACGATCAACGACTTCATCGTCGGCTATGAGCAGGGCGCGAAGTATCGCAACGAGGCGATCAAGGTCGAGTACAACTACACCAACGACTACGACGACCCCGCGAAGGGCAAGGAATGCGCAAAGGCGCTCCACGACAAGGGCGCGGACGTCATCTTCCAGATCGCATCCAAGGCGGGCGACGGCGTGTTCGAGTCCGCACAGGAAGGCAATTTCTATGCGATCGGCGTTGACAGCGATCAGAAGTACATCAATCCGGACGTCATCATCTGCTCGATGAAGAAGGAAGTCGGCAAGTCGATCTATGACGCGGTCGCGAAGTACCTCTCCGGCGACAAGTCGCTCTGGGGCACCACGTGGGTTGCGAACCTTGCGGACGGTTACGTCGGCATCGGCTACGGCGACCTCGGCGCACCGCAGCAGATCGGCAGCGAGCTCAAGGCGGAGGTCGAAGACCTCGTGAACAAGATCACCTCGGGCGAGATCAAGGTCAACACCACCAGATAAGAAACGCACGCGGAAGCTGCCCGTCGGGGCAGCTTCTGCCTTTTCGAGGGATAACGGATCGCGCTGCGAGAAGCGAAACATGGCGGCGCTTTGCCGAAACTGTGGTTTTGACGTTTGCATCTGCATGGAGAAGCTTCCGAACAGAAAACCGAATCGTTTGCGCGCTTATGATTATTCGCAGAACGGAGCGTTTTTTTTGACGGTCTGCACCGAGCAAATGCGCTGCCTGCTGTCAACCGTTACGGCGGATCAAACGCCGGAATCGGCACGCATCGTTCTGACGGGGATCGGAGAGGCGGTCGACCAAACCCTGCGGGAGATGAACGACCATTATCGGCGGATTCGTTTGGATCACTATACGATCATGCCGAATCACGTTCATCTTCTGATTTCGATTGCAGATGGTGAACGGGACGGGGCGCCGAGGTCGTCGCCCCCTACCAATGCGTTATCCTGCTTTATGACTGCTTTCAAGAAGTTTTCCGAAAAGGCGTGCGGACAAAAGTTATGGCAGAGGGGATTTTACGACCACATCATTCGCGACGATGAGGATTATCGGATGCATAAGCAATACATCGACGAGAATCCGAAGAAGTGGATCATGGGGAAAGATGCATATTACGGACACGAAACGGACTTTGTTCCGCCGAAACCGTAAGAAGGCATAAACATATCGTAGGGGGCGACGACCCCGGCGCCCCGCGAACGAATGTAGGGGGCGACGACCCCGGCGCCCCGCGAGCAAATGTAGGGGGCGACGACCTCGGCGCCCCGCATGAACGAAACGGGGTATTTGAGCTGCTGAGAGATACGAACGGCGCACAGCGCATGAAGGAGGAAGGAAATTGACGGACGAAATCCGGTTTGAACACATTTCGATGGAGTTTCCGGGGGTGCTTGCGAACGACGATATCTCGCTGTCGATCAAAAACGGCGAGGTGTTCGCGCTGGTCGGCGAGAACGGCGCGGGCAAGTCGACGCTGATGAACATCCTGTACGGCATCAACACGCCGACGGCGGGAACCCTGTACGTGCGCGGCGAGAAGGTTACGACCTTCAGCCCGAAGGCGGCGATCGATCGCGGCATCGGCATGGTGCATCAGCACTTCATGCTGGTTCCGTCGTTCACGGTCGCGCAGAACATCGTGCTCGGACGCGAGCCCAAGAGCGCGGGGGTGCTGTTCGACAACCGAAAGGCGGAGAAGCTCACGCGCGAGCTCGTCGAGGAATACGGGCTTGAGGTCGATCCGTCGGCGGAGGTGCGCGACATATCGGTCGGACTGCAGCAGCGCGTGGAAATCCTGAAAACGCTGTACCGCGGCGCGGACATCCTGATTCTGGACGAGCCGACGGCGGTTCTGACGCCGCAGGAGACGGACGAGCTGTTCGAGGTCATACGCCGCATCGTGCGCGAAAAGCAGATGACGGTCATCATCATCACGCACAAGCTCAACGAGGTCATGGCGATTTCCGACCGCGTCGGCGTCATGCGGCAGGGCAAGCTGATCGGCGTCGAGGAGACGAAGAACGTCAACGAAAAGATTCTCGCATCCATGATGGTCGGTCGTCCCGTGCTGTTCGATCATCTTGAAAAGACCGGCGAGGCCGGAGACGTCGCGATCAGGGTCGAAGACCTGTACGTTGCGGACAACCGCGGTCTGCCCGCGGTGCGCGGCGTATCGCTGAACGTCAGAAAGGGCGAGGTGCTCGGCATCGCGGCGATCGAGGGCAACGGGCAGAGCGAACTGCTCGAAGCGATCACGGGACTCAGAAAGATCAATCGCGGCAAGGTCTCGGTGTGCGGCGTCGACGTGACGAACAAAACGCCCGGCGAGATCCGCGCGATGGGACTTTCGCACGTGCCGGAGGATCGCCTTTCGACCGGCGTCGACAAGGTTGCTTCGGTTGCGGACAACCTGCTGGTCGGTCGGCAGAAGGAGGCGCGCTTCAATCTCATGGGCTTTCATCAGCGCCGCTCGACGGTCGAGCGGTACGCCGAGGAGCTGTATCAAAAGTTTGACATCCGCGGCGCGGGCATTCATACCGAGGTCGGTTCCATGTCCGGCGGCAACATGCAGAAGGTCGTCGTCGCGCGCGAGTTCACGTTCGACACGCCGGTGCTTGTCATTTCTCAGCCGACGCGCGGCGTCGACATCGGTGCGATGGAGTTCTTCCACACGCGCATCATCGAAAAGCGCAACGAAGGCGCGGCGATCCTGTTAAGCTCCGCGGACCTCGACGAGGTTTTCCGCCTGTCGGATCGCATCATCACCCTGTATGAAGGCAGGATCACCGGCGAGTTCCGCGCCGACGCGATCACCAAGGAGGAGATCGGCTTCTACATGACCGGTTCGAGAGAGGGGGGAGAGGCATGAAAAAACGCGGCATCAACGTCGGATATCTGGTTGCGCTGCTGATTTCGCTTGCCGTCGCGCTGCTGATCGGCGCGGCGATCCTCGCAGTTTCCGGTCATAATCCGCTCGTCGCCTATCGCGCGCTGCTCGGCGGCGCGTTCTCGAACGCACGTCACATCGGCGACATGCTCGAATACGCGATGGTTCTGTGCTTGTGCGGTCTCGCCTGCGACATCGGTTCAAGGGTCGGCATCTTCAACGTCGGCGGCGAGGGTCAGCTTCTTCTGGGCGCGATCATCGCGGCGCAGATCGGCGTATGGCTGTCCGGCACGTCGGCGTGGATCGCGATCCCGCTTGCGGCGCTCGGCGCGATGGCGGTCGGCGGCTTCTACGCGTGGATCCCCGGCGTGCTCAAGGTCAAGCTCAAGGTCAACGAGGTCATCACGACGATCATGCTGAATACGGTCGCGGTGTTCCTCTGCCAGTTCCTCGCCAAGGGTCCGTGGAAGAACGCGAACAAGAACATCGTCGCCGGCACCGGCAACCTGCCGAGCGAATTCTGGTTCTCGAAGCTCGTGCCCGGTTCGAACCTCTCGACCGCGATCATCATCTCGGCGGTGATCACGTTCCTCGTCTGGTATATCCTGCAAAAGACGACGAAGGGCTACGAGATGCGGCTCGTCGGCGACAATCCGCGCTTTGCGCTCTTTGCGGGCATCAAGACGGATCGCATCGTGATCATCACGATGGTGATTTCCGGCATGATGTGCGGCCTCGTCGGCATGTTCCGCGTCTACGGCGCCGAGCATATCTATAAATCCACGGTATCGAACGAGTACTATTTCGAAGGGCTGATGGTCGCGATGATCGCGCAGTATCAGCCGCTGCCGACGGTCATCATCTCGCTGATCTTCGCGATCCTGAAGATCGGCGCGATGGGCATGGAGACCGCCGCGGGCGTGCCGAAACAGCTGTATCTGATCATCCAGACGGTCGTCATCTTCTGCATGGCGGCGGAGACCGGCATCCGCGTGGCGATCGGCAAAGCGCGCGAGAAACGACAGGCGGCCCTGGACGTCAAGGCAAGAAGCGAAGGAGGTGCGGCGCATGAATAACCACAACGTTTGGGCAACCGTCTTTTCTGCGGGCACATTCGCGCAGATGCTGCGCAGCGCCACGCCGGTCGCGCTGGCGGCGCTCGGCGGACTGATGACCGAACATGCGGGCATTATGAACATCGGCATGGACGGCATGATCCTGATGGGCGCGTTCGTCGCCGCGGTCGCAAGCTACTTCTTAGCAAGCGCCGCGATGGGCGTGCTGGCGGCGATTGCGTTCGGCATCCTGATCGGTCTGTTCTTCGCGCTGTTTACCGTCAAGCTCCGCGCCGACGAGTTCATCATCGGCTGCGCGCTCAACACCTTCGCCCTCGGTCTTACCGCGTACCTTTCGCGCGAGATCTTCGGGCTTTCCGGCACCTCCGGCTTCGCGGTTCCGTGTCTGCCGGACGTGACGATTCCGCTCGTCAACAAGATCCCGTTCGTCGGCGAGGTCCTTTCGGGACATTCGGTGTTCGTATACGTCACGTGGCTGCTCGTGCTGCTCATGTGGCTGTTCGTTTACCGCACGCCGGTCGGCTTCTGGATCCGCGCATCCGGCGAATCGCCGGAAACCCTGCGCACTGCGGGCAAGAATCCGGAGCGCATGAAGTGGATCGCCTCGATCCTCTGCGGCGTGTTCTGCGGGCTTGCGGGCGCGCACCTGTCGCTCGGCTACCTCAACGGCTCGTTCGTCGAAGGCATGAGCGCTTCGCGCGGCTATATCGCGTTCGCCTGCGTGATCTTTGCGGCGGCGAACCCGCCCAAGGCATACCTTGCCGCGCTGATGTTCGGCTTCTTCGACGCGCTCGGTCTGCGGCTGCAGGACTACATCAGCTCCGATCTCACCGGCACGATCCCGTACCTCATCACGATCATCATGATGGTCTACGTCGTCGTCAGCGGACAGAAGCGCCGCGAGCGCCTCGCAAAGCAGCAGCTCAAAAAGCTCGAAACGTAATCGGCAATAGAAAAACAGACTGCCTCGTGCATGAGGCAGTCTGTTTCGTTTTGGATGTTATCTCCGGAAGAGAACCGTGCTGTCGGTGCCGTAGTACTGGGCGTGCTGCTTGTTGCTCGTCCAGGTGAGGGCCTGCTTGTTCGCGTAGTCGTACAGTTCCTTTAAGGTGACCGCGCCGTTCTTGTTCTTGTCGGCGGGCATCGAACCGGAGTAGGCGCCGCTTGTGTACTTGGTGCCGAGCCCCTTGACGATCGACGCCGTGAACGCGCCCTGATAATTGCCGGAGCCGTCGTACTTGCCGTCCCACGACGATTCGCTGTAGGATGCCGCGGCGATGACCGTGAACTTGCTCTGCGCAAGGTTCGCCCATCTGGCGTTCTCCTCACCGCTGCCTTCGAGCCGCGCGAACGCGTCGATCAGACCCTGGTTGAATGCGTCGAGCTCGTCCTGCGTGCTCTTGCCGATGCTTGCGCCGCTGTGGCAGCTGTCGAGGATGATGATGACCTTGCCCTTGACGTCCTTGAACGCGTTCGCAAGCTCCTCAAACGTGATATAGCTGCCGTCGATCGCGCACAGCGCGCCCTGATACGTGTTGAAGAACGAAGAGGAGGAGCTGTCACTGACCTTTGCGCCGTGACCGGAGTAGGTGAACACCGAAACGTCGTCGTCGGTCGCATTGCCGAACACGGATGCGATTTTGTTAAGGATCTCGGACTTGGTCGCGTCTGGAAGCGTGTAGGTCGTGAACCGGTACTTGAGCCCTTTGAGCGTCGCGGACAGCGTGTTCATGTCGTTGATGCAGCCCTTGAGCGGGCTGGTCGTATAGTTGTTCTGTCCGACGAGCACTGCGCGGCGCACCGAAAGCGTCGCGGCGTAGGACGAACCGGGGCTGTTCGAAAGCTCGTTCGACCAGTTGCCGTAGTAGGTCATGCCCTCGAATTCGTGGTACGAGCGCACACGCACATAGTAGGTCGTGGAGTTCGTCAGACCCTTGATCACGGTGGAAGTCGTTCCGGAATTGCCGATTTTGACCGTCTTCAGATCGGTCGTAAATGCGAAACTGCTCGAGATCTGCACCTCGTAGCCGGTGAAGATCTTGGATCCCTCCCACTTGACGGTCAGCTGCTTGCTGCCGGGCAGGACTTCCAGCAGACGGCGGTTGGTGATGCGCACGGTCGTCTTCAGGGGACTGACAATGCCGAGGTTGAAGTTGCCTGAGTTATCGTTGACGTTGCCGCCGATCTGCGCTCCCGTGACCGGATCGGTGCGGCGGGCGAAGTACGCCTTAACGCCGTACTGATAGCGCGTGCCCGCATAGACCTTGTGCGCGTCGTCGTGACCGTCGAGGATCGAGGTCAGCGTCGTGTTGTCCCACCGCGCGAAGGTCGTCCATCCGTTGGTGGTCGTGCTCCACGCTCTGCGGTAGATGACATAGCCCGCCGCGCCTTCGACCGGCGACCAGGTGAGGCGGATGCCCGCCGGATAGTTGCGCACTTCCAGCGTTGCGGGAGCGGGCAGATAGATCTTGAAACTCGCGCGGTACGTGCCGGTGTACGCGCCGCGGAAGGTCAGCATCAGGTATGCCGTGCCGGGCTGCGTGTTTTCAAGATAGCTATATGTGTAGTTGGACGCGTCGACGACGCTGCCGTTTGCATCCTTCACGGTGAAGCGCGGCGTGTGCGCGCTGCCGTTATAGATCTTGTACGCGGTCGTGCCCTTGAATTCGACGTCGGCTTTGTTCCATTCGACCGTGCCGTTAAACGCGGTCTGCGGCGTGGGGGTCGGGGTCGGCTTTACGGTCGGCGTAGGCGTGGGGGTCGGGGTCGGCTTTACGGTCGGCGTAGGCGTCGGCGTGGGAGTCGGCGTTGCAGGCACACCCAGATATTCGATCACAACATTGACGTCGTACGGGGTGAAAGCTCCGGTGTTGATCTCCATGGGCGAGACGCGAAGATAAACCGTCTGCCCCGCGCTGAGCGTGTAGTGAAAATCAAAGCCGTAGCCGTTCACCTCATCCTCAATAAACAGCGCATACATCTTGTCATTGAGAAGAGCATGGTTCATCGGACCATTGCTCGTTTTATAGAAACGGTATACGCCGCTTTCGGACGCGGTAAACGGACGGCAGACTTTCTCTCCGTCGTAGGTGATCGATAAGGTGTTGCTGCCGAGATAGAGCGGATCGGCAACATATTCGACCATGACGGTGATCGTTCCGGTCATCGTGCTGCTGTAATACCATGCGCAGATGCTGTAGTCCGTCTCCGCGGTCAGGATATACTCCAGAAGGAAATTGTAGTTTGTGCCGCCGTCGTCGTTTTCGTATGTCGTATCGCCGATCTTGATGGAACCCTTCGTATCGGCATCGCCGACGGAATAGATCCGGTACCGTCCCGTTACGGTCGGACAGAAGGTTTTGTACAAGCGGTCGCCGCCTTCATTGATGTCGAATAAGTTTGCGCCGACTTCGAGCGGGGAGAAGGAAAAATAGTCCGTGCGCGGCGCGTCGTCTTCGGGTTTTGCGACGTCGTCGGCTTCGGGCTCCTCCGCTTCATCTTCCGTTTCGGGCGCTTCCGCTTCCAAGATCGCGTCGAACGCGTCCTCGCCGGCCGGCTCGTCTTCGAACCAAACGTCGTCGAACGTTTCGGACTGTTCGTCCTCCGCAAGCGCGAAGGAGGGCAGCAACGCCGCGATCATCAGCGCGCAGAGCAGCAGCGCAACCAGTCTTTTTGTCATCTCAGAACTCCTTTCAGCCGTGATCGGTTTCAAATCCTGTCTTTAACTATATTATTATAGCAAGATTTCAGGTGCGCGGCAAGATAAAATGCGGATTTTCGGCAAAAAAGAAAGGACGCAAAGTGCGTCCCTTCTCAGGATCGGCCGCTATCTGCGGAACAGGACATAGCCGTCCGTGCCGTAATACTGCACGTGCTGCGGCGTGTAGTCCGTGCCGGAGATGTTCGTCCACTTATAGCATAGATCGTATGCGTAATTGTACAGCTCCTTCAGCGTGATCGCGCTGTTCTTGTCCTTGTCGGCGGGCATCGAACCGGCATACGAACCGCTCGTATATTTGCCGCCGATCCCCTTGAGGATCGCTGCGGCGAGCGCGGTCTGACGGTAGCCGGAGCCGTCGAACGCGTACTCCCAGCCGCTTTCCGTGCGATTCGCGGCGGTGATGACGTAGAAGCGGCTCTGCTTGAGTTCGCCCAGACGCGCGTTTTCCTCGCTTCTGCCGCCGAGGATCTCCATCGCGGAGTTCACGAACAGCTCGATCTCATCGTCGGCGTCGGTCCCCTTGCCGATCGAAGCGCCGCTGTGGCAGCTCGAGATGATGAAGATGACCTTGCCCTTGACATTTGCGAACGCCGCCGCAAGCTCGGAGAAGGTGATGCGGCCGCCGTCGATCATGCACAGCGCGCCTTGATTTTGCTTGTAGTAATCGCTCGTGGTATCGCCGATCACGTTCAGACCGTGGCCGGAGTAGAAGAACAGCGAAACATCGTCGTCGGTCGCATTCGCGAAGGTCGAGGAGATCGCGTTCAGGATGTCCGACTTGTTGGCGTCGGACAGGCGCTTCGTCGAGAAGCGGTATTTGAGCCCCTCCAGGGTCGACGCCATCGTGTTCATGTCGTTGATCGGTCCGCGCAGCACGTTCGCCGTCGTGTAGTTGTTCTGTCCGACGAGAACCGCACGGCGCACCTGCAGCGTTGCGGCATAGGACGAACCGGGGTTGTTCGACAGCACGTTCGACCATGCGCCGTAATACGTCATGCCTTCGAATTCATGGTACGAGCGTACGCGCGCATAGTAGGTCGTGGAGTTCGTCAGACTCTTGAACACCGAGGAGACGGAGGATGCCGAGGTGACCTTGTTCGTCTTGACGCCGGAGGTGAAGCCGCTGTTGGTCGCGATCTGCACCTGATAGCCGGTGAAGTTCTTCGACGCTTCCCACTTGGCGGTCAGCTGCTTGCTCGCAGGCACGAGCTCGGTCAGTCTGCGGCTCGTGATGCGCACGGTCGTCTTTAAGGGACCGACCAGACCGAGATTGAAGTTGCCGGAGTTGTCGTTGACGTTGCCGCCGATCAGCTGTCCGGAAACCGGATCGGTGCGGCGGGCGAAGTACGCCTTGACGCCGTACTGATAGCGCGTTCCGGCATAGACCTTGTGCGCGTCGTCGATGCCGTCGATATAGGAGGTGGACGTCGTGTTGTTCCATCTTGCAAACGACGTCCAGCCGTTGGTCGTGGTGCTCCACGCGCGGCGATAGATGACGTAGCCCGCCGCGCCCTGCACCGGCTGCCACGTGACGCGGATGCCGCTGTCGACATTTTCGACCGTCGTCTGCGTGGTCGCGGGCAGATAGATCTTAAAGCTCGCGCGGTACGTGCCGGTATATGCGCCGCTGAAATTCAGCGTCAGATACGCGGTGCCGGGCTGCGTGTTCTCCGAGTAATAGTATGTATAGTTCGATGCGCTGACCGTATTGCCGTTCGCGTCCTTGACGGTGAAGCGCGGCGTGTGCGCGCTGCCGTTGTAGATCTTGTACGCGGTCGTGCCCCTGAACTCGACGTCGCTGCGGTTCCATTCGACCGTGCCGTTGAACGTATTGTACGGGGTCGGCGTCGGCGTGGGGGTCGGAGCTGCGGAGGCGAACTCGACGACGACGTTGATCGAACCGGTCTGGTCGGAGTTGAAGTACCGCGCGCAGAGATAGACCTTCTGTCCGGCTGACAGGTCATAGGTAATCAGGAAGTTCGGGTAGCCGGCACCGTCGTCGTCATAAGCGATCTGGTTGAGGCAATTATCGGTCAGATGGCCGAAGGTGTCGATACTGCCGGTGGAATAGAACCGATAGGTGCCGGTCTGCGGCGCGATGAACGGACGGTAGATGTACTGTCCGGCGCTTTGCACCGTGTACGTGTTGCTGCCGAGATAGATCGGATCGGTTGCAAGCTCGACAATGACGGTGATCGTGCCGGTCGTGCTGCTGTTGAAGTAATTTACGCCGAGCGAATACATCTCTCCTGCTTCGAGCGTGACATTGAGCTGGAAGTTCAGACCCGTGCCGCCGTCGTCGTCCGTGTACACGGTGCCGCCGACCGTAATGGAGCCGTACGTGTCGAGCGAGCCGGTCGAATAGATCCGGTAGGAGCCGGAGACCGGCGCGTAGAGCATCTTAAACAGGCGGTCGCCGCCGTTGGAGATGGTAAACGTATTGGTGCCGACATAGCACATTTCGCCGCTGACGATATCCGTGCGCGGCGCATCGCCCGCAGGCTCCTTGTCGCCGCCGACGGGGATCGCCTCGGGTTCCTCCGCTTCGATCTGCTCGGTTTCGATTTCGGGCGCGACGGCGTCGGGCGTCGGCATCGCCTCGCTTTCGGGCGTCGATTCCGCCTCGAACCATACGTCGTCAGCCGGTTCGTCCTCCGCAAGCGCGAAGGAGGGCAGCAGCGCCGCGATCATCAGAGCGCAGAGCAGCCATGCAAGCAGTCTTTTCTTCATCAAGCGTTCCTTTCCTGCCCGCAAGCGGGCACACACCGATCCATATTACACAATCGTTCATACTATTATATCAAGCATGAAAGCCGGAAACAAGCGTTTTTTTCGTTCCGGACGCGGAAAAACCTCTGTACAATCGGAAAAAAGTGCGGTATACTGGGGCGTATGAAACGCTTTTTGTGCCTGCTCGCCGTCCTGCTGGCGGCGGGCTGCGCCGTACAATCGAATCCTGCGGCCTCGGCTGCGCCGACCGAAGCGCCGAGCGAACCGCCTGCCGAGACGGTCGTGATCGCGGTCGCGTCGCCGAAAGAGCAGACCGCTGCGCTCACCCTTCCGCCGACCGAAGCGCCGACGCCGGTTCCGACCGCAACGCCGGAGCCGACCGCGGTTCCCACGCCGACGCCGAACCCGTACCGCGCCGAGAAGGTGACCGCGTCGAAGACGAACGCGCAGTTCTGGTACTGTGCGCCGACCGAAGCGCTCAAAACGCGCGTGATCGGCATGAGCTATCCGGAGGATCCCAAGGACGCGCCGGTCAAGATCACGGATCTTCGGTACGTGCATCTTCTGTACGTGGATTTCGACGGCGTCGAGCATGAGGGCGAGCTTTTGGTGCATAAAAAGGTCGTCAAGGACGTGATGGAGATCTTCGAGGCGCTGTACGATGCGCGCTATCCGCTGCGCTCGGTGCGGCTCGTCGACGATTTCGGACAGCCGTTTACCGACGGGCTTTCGATGTCCGCGGACAACACCTCGGCGTACTGCTGCCGCCGCGTCACCGGCAAGAAGTATTTTTCGCGGCACAGCTACGGCACGGCGATCGACGTCAATCCGGTCGAGAACCCGTACGTCAAGCCGGACGGCAGCTTTTCGCCGAAGGAGAGCGAACCGTACCTCGACCGGAGCAACCTGCGCGAGGGCATGATCACGAAGGACGATCTTTGCTATAAGCTGTTCAAAAAGCACGGCTGGAAGTGGGGCGGCGACTTTAAGGAGCCGGACTATCAGCATTTTTCGAAGGACGTGAAGGGGGTTACGAATTGAACGAACGGGAGATCCTTGCGTATCTGGAGCGCGGCGATGCCCTCACGATCGATATGACCGAGGCGGTCAGACGCGGCAGGGCGGAGCTTCTGTATGCCGCGCCGGACGCGGTGCTGCTGAAAACGCGCGGCTGGCTGATGCTGCTCGCATGCGACTCCTTTGAGGCGGGCGTGCGCGCGCTTGCGCACCGGGACGCATCCTCACGCGGGATCGTTGCGCACAGCGAAGCGGCGCGCGACGCGGTTACGGCGGTCATGCCGTCGTTTTCGCACGTCAATCCGTGCTGGCAGGCGTACTACGCGGGCAAGGAACTGCGGCCGGTGCCGGACGTGTGCGAGGTGCGGCCGTTTCGCAGGGAGGACATTCCGTTTCTGCTGGAGCACTACGACGTGATCCGCTCGCCGGAATACTTCGAGAAGCGCATCGACGAAAACGAACTGTTCGCCGGCTATCGCGACGGCAAGCTCTGCGCGTTCATCGGGTTCCACGACGACGGCAGCGGCGGCATGCTCGAGGTGCTGCCCGAATACCGGCGGCTCGGCATCGGCTCGGCGCTGGAGGTGTTTTTGCACAACGAAGCGCTTCGGCGCGGCTGGACGCCGTACGGACAGATTTTCGTCGGCAACGAGGCGTCCAGAAAGCTCCAGCAGAGCTTGGACATGGTGATGTCCGACGGCGAGATCTACTGGATGCATCAAGAAGAAACGACCGAAACGGTCTGAAATACAGAGTACAACCATTCGGAGGAGAATATGAAGGTAAAGAACATTTTGGGCGAACGGTTCAAGGAGCGCGCATTCGACATCGAAAGCCAGAACCTGATGACGCGCGGCGGCTATATGAAGCAGGTCGGCAACGGCATTTATTCGCTGTTCACGCCGGCGAAGCGCATACAGAACAAGATCGAGCAGATCCTCAGAGAAGAGATGGACGCGATCGACGGACAGGAGGTCCTGTTCCCGGTCGTGATGCCCGCGACGCTCTGGCAGAGCTCCGGCAGATTCGATTCGATCGGCAAGGAGCTTTTGCGGTTCAAGGATCGCGGCGGCGCCGATATGGTGCTCGGCATGACGCATGAGGAAGCGGCGGTGCAGATGGCGATGAACGTGGCGGGCACGTATCAGAAGTATCCGTTCATGATCTATCAGATTCAGACCAAGTTCCGCGACGAGCCGCGCGCAAGAGGCGGTCTCATCCGCGTGCGCGAGTTCACGATGAAGGACGCGTATTCGTTCCACACCTCGCAGGAGGACCTCGAAGCGTACTACGATCGCTGCTACCGCGCATACGAGCGCATCTATGCCCGCGCGGGCGTGCCGGAAGTGCTGGCGGTCAAGTCGGACTCCGGCATGATGGGCGGCAAGGTCAGCCACGAGTTCATGCTGCTGACCGACATCGGCGAGGATTCCATCGTGATCTGCCCCGAATGCGGCTTCCGCGCGAACATGGAAGCGTGCGACGCGATCACCGAAAACGAAGCGGACGAAACGCTCGAACCGCTCACGGAGGTGTTCACCGGCGAAGCCAAGACGATCGAAGAGGTCGGAAAGCTTTTGAAGATCCGCGATGAAAAGACCTGCAAGGCGGTCGTCTATCAGCGCAACGCGGACGATTCCTACGTGCTGATCTTCGTGCGCGGCGACAAAGAGGTCAACGAAACGAAGCTGACCAACTACCTGAAGGCGGAGATCCATCCGGCGGTCGACATCGAAAACGCGAATCTCGCTGCGGGCAACATCGGTCCGGTCAACCTCGAAACGAGCGCGACCGTGCTGTTCGACCGTTCGATTTTCGGCGCAACGAACCTCGTTTGCGGCGCAAATAAGCCCGAATACCATCTGACTGGCTTCACGCCGACGCGCGATCTTCCCGAAGACACCGCGTATCTCGACCTTTGCAAATCGGTCGAAGGCGGCATCTGCCCGAACTGCAAAAAGCATTCTCTCAAGGTGCGCCGCGGCATCGAAGTCGGCAACATCTTCCAGCTCGGCAAGCGCTACACCGAGGCGATGGGCATGACCTACGACGCCGAAAACGGCGAGCGCAAGAACCCGATCATGGGCTGCTACGGCATCGGCGTCGGACGACTGATCGCATCCGTGTGCGAAGCGCATCACGACGATTACGGCCCCATCTGGCCGATCACGATCGCGCCGTGGCAGGTCGAGATCTGCGCGCTGCGCATCGACAACGAAGATGTGCGCAACGCCGCCGAAAAGCTCTATCAGGAGCTCGAAAGCGCGGGCGTCGAAGTGCTCTATGACGACCGTCCCGTTTCCGCGGGCGTCATGTTCTCCGATGCAGACCTGCTGGCATCGCCGCTTCGCGTGGTCATCAGCCCCAAGACGCTCGCAAGAGGCGCGTTCGAGCTTTCCGCGCGCGACAAGTCCTTCCGCGAGGACATCGCGATCGATACCGCGGCCGAGACCGTGCAGGCAAAGATCAAAGAACTGATCGCCGCGATCAACGCCAAGGTGCCGGAACGCATCTGACCTTCCGTCTCACCGCTCCCCGCAAGGGGAGCTTTTTCTTTTCCGAGAACAACTGCTTTTTCGCACAATCCGCTCTCGTTCTGCACGATTTTACAACTCTGTTACAACTCTGTGACAACTATTTGACGTTTTGGACGCATTCCGGTGGTATTCTCGTCTTGATAAACGCAAGGGGGGAATTTAACATGAAGCGGATCATCGTTTTCCTTTTGGCATCGGCAATGCTGATCGCCTGCGTACCCACGCCGGAAACGGAGTTTGTGACGCACAAGGATACGGAGGAAATGATCGAAAAGGCGTCCGGTACACAGTCCGCGACCGCTGCGGATGGGGAAGGGCTGCCCGCGTCATCCGTTCGCGTGCAGTACGGATTTCCGGACGATTGGGTCGAGACGTTCACCGAGGGCGACGGGCATTTCACCGTGCGGATCGACGCGCCTGTGGAGGTGCCGGACGCATCCGCGGTGCCGATTGTGCGTGTGGAGCGCGGAACGTTCGATCCGGCCGTGGTGAAGCGCATGTTCGACACGCTGACCGCCGGACACACGCTGGTACTGCGCAATCGGGTAATGACGAAAACCGAGATCGCCAATCTGATCGCGCATCTTCAAAACGAGCTCGGCGATCCGGATTCCGATCTTGACGAAGGGGACCGCGCCTGGTTTACGGAACAGATCGAACAGCTTAAGGCGCAGTATCCGGATGCGCCGGATACAAAGGACGAGCCGATTGCGGACGGAACGATCCGTCCCATCCCTCTGATTTCAAGCAAGACCGGCGAGGTCGTGTATCTGCGGTACGGCTTTGAGGCGATCACGCCGGATATCACGCCCGATACAATACCCGAATCGTTTTCGGTGGTCATTCCGGACTTTGCCGACGCGGGGCGTTATGACGAGGAGTACGGCTACGGCGGCGGCGACGCGAAAATGGGGTACATGAATCCGCGCTCCCTGCTCACCGGCAACGACTATGATACCAAGGTGCTGCTTCGCGATCCCGCCGATCCGAAAGAGCTCGCCGCCTATCCGCAGGTCACCTATCTGCCTAAGCAGGCGATCGCGGACGCGGAAGCGTTTTTGTCCTCCGTGGGACTGGATCGCTATAAGGCCGACCGCGTCGCATTTCTGCCCGACAAGGACAGCGACGCATACGGCTACTGCATCTTTTGCGTGCCGACCGTTGCGGGCGTGAAGGGAACGTCGCTTTGGATGGGAACGTGGCCGAAGAGCGACGTCGTCGCTCCGCCGTGGGACTACGAGTTTATGCGGCTTTGCATCGACGAGCAGGGCGTTTACGCACTGTTTTGGTACGCGCCGCTGAAGGAAAAAGAAACCGTGCTGCCCTCCGCGACACTGCTGCCGTTTGAGAAGATCATGGAGATCTTCCGCAAGTATGTGTGGATCAAGGAGAAGCCGTGGCTTATTCTCGACGAATCCATCGTGATCGAACAGGATTATCCGTCCGATATGGTCGTGACGATAGACCGGATCACGCTGTCTCTGCAGCGCGTGATGGAGCCGAACTCGTTCGACACGGCGCTGCTCGTCCCGGTGTGGAACTTTTGGGGCACGGAAACCACGACGCGCACCGACCTGAAAACGCGGCAAACGACCGAAGAACCCGGCAGTACGTCGCCGTGGCCGCCGACGCCGATCCTGACGATCAACGCAATCGACGGAAGCGTGATCGATCTGCTGGCGGGGTATTGAGATGCGCAGCCGGCCGGCGGATTGCGCGACTCGCGCAAAAATCGACGGCGAGGCAACGATTTTACAACTCTGTTACAACTCCTATGGTATAATACCGCCGAAGGCGCAGTTCCGCAGACGATTGGTAACGCAGCGGAGGCGCAGCGAACGCGTTTACAAGTGAGCAGCCACAGCAAGTGAGATCGGCTGCGGAGAGGAGGAAACGGCAAAGCAGGCGAAGCACGGATGAAGATGCGAAGCATGATCATCCGTGTGAGCAAAGCGAAGCCGGTTACGACGATGGCACGAATTTTGATTTTGGAGGACGAGCGCGCGATCAACGATCTCATCGCGCTGAATCTCAATATGGTCGGGCATACGCCGGTGCAGGCGTTTACCGGCAAGGAAGCGCTGGCGCTTGCGGCGCATGAATCGTTTGATCTGCTGCTGCTCGACGTGATGCTGCCGGACACCGACGGCTTTTCCGTGTACGAAAAGCTGAAGGGCACGCCCGCGATCTTCCTTACCGCGCTCAGCGAGACGGCGGACAAGGTCAAGGGCTTTGAGCGCGGCGCGGACGATTACATCGTCAAGCCGTTCGAGATGACGGAATTGCTTCTGCGCATCGAGGCGGTCCTGCGGCGCACGCAAAGGAGCGAGGAGCATTACCGGCTCGGCAGCATGGACATCGACTTTGTCGCAAAGTCCGTGACGATCGACGGCAAGCCCGTCGATCTGACGATGCAGGAATACGCGCTGCTCGAAGTGCTCGTCAAGAACCGCAACATCGCGCTGTCGCGGCAGAAGCTGATGAAGGAGGCGTGGGACATCTCGTTCATGGGCGAATCGCGCACGGTCGACGTGCACGTGCAGCGCCTTCGTAAGAAGCTCGGGCTCGGCGATCACATCGCCACGCTGTACCGGTTCGGCTACCGGTTCGAGGAACAGCCGTGAAACTGCGTCAAAAAAGCTATCTTTTGACGGTCCTTCTGATCACGCTCGTGCTGCACGCGAGCGTGCTGTTCGTGCTGCTTCCGAACATCCGCATGACGGTCTCGTCCGCCGAGGCGCGCGCGCTCGGCGAGGAAAAGGCGCTTGCGCTCGCTGCCGACCGGCTGTTCGAGGATGTGGCGGTGGAGGACCGCCCGATCTATGCGCGCGCGTTTTCGATCTACGACAGCGGCGGTGCGACGTTCGCGATCGGTTCCGGCGACGCGACATGGGTGCTGGTCGAACCGGCGCCTCCCGTGATCGAGACGGGCAGAATCCGCTGGATCGAGCAGGACGGTCGCACGCTGCTGACGATCGCGGACACGCTGTCCGACGGGATCTGGCTGCGCTATGCGCTCGACGAGACCGCGACGATCCGGCGGCTGAAGTGGCAGTCGATCGGCGCGGCGCTGCTCTGCACGGCGCTGACCGCGGCGATCGCCGCGGCGCTGTACATCATTCAGGAGCGCGTGTACCGGCCGATCGACCGCCTCGCGCACGAACTGCGCACGCCGCTGACGGTGATCCGCGGCTACGGCGAGCTGCTCGAACGCACCAAGCTGACGCCGGAGCAGCAGCATACGGCGGCGGGGTATATCGTCGCGGAGAGCGAACGGCTCGGCGAGATCTCGCAAAAGCTTTTGACCATGTCGGACGCGCGCACGCGCGCATACCGGCCGGAGCGCGTCGATCTGCATGCGATCGCGGCGCATCTTAAAAACACCTATCCGACGCTCAATTGCGAGATCGGCTGCGACACGATGACCGCCGACCGCGCGCTGCTGCTTTCGATGCTGGGCAATCTGATCGGCAATGCGGTCAAGGCATCGGCGGCGGGCAGCCCCGTTCAAATGCGCATCGAGCCGGGCATGATCGAAATCACCGATCGCGGCAGGGGCATGAACGCGCAGCATCTCGCGTACGTCAACGACCCGTCGCATGCCAGAAATCCGAGCATCCGCAGCGGGCTCGGCGTACCGCTCTGCCACGAGATCGCCGCCCTGCACGGCGCGACGCTCCGGTTCACCTCCGTCGAGGGCGAGGGAACGACGGCGACGGTGCTTTTTACAAGTTAGAAACAAGTCTGTGAAGACTCCGTTACAAGTTCCGTGATACGATGGGTGCGCAGAAAGGAGGCAGAAGCCATGAAACCGTTTTTTCAAAAGAATAAGATTCTGTTGCTCACGCTTGCCGCCGTGCTCTGTTTCGGCATCCTGTTCGGGCTCATGATCGGCGGCACGATCCGCCTGTCCGAGGGGACCCGAATGTTCACCACCGTCGCGGACGCAAAGGAGGAGGCAGCCGGAGCGCAGCAGGCGGTCGTCCCGCACCGTCCGGAACCGACGGCAACGCCCGAGCCGGAGCACTTGCGGCTCAGCGCGGACCAGGTGCGGCAGATCACCGATGCGGTGCGATCGCGCAGAGAGCGCGTCATTCCGGTCCGTTCGAACATCTTGCCGATGCAGAACGCTTTCCTGTGGACGGAAACCGTCGCCTCGGCGGAGCAGACGAAGCGCGCATGCGAGGCGGCGCAATCGCTGACCCGGCTGCTGTTCGGGCAAACCTATCGGGAGCTGACCGGATACGATGCGGAAGACGCGAAGGTGTATCTGTATACCGACCTTTCGGGCGAACGCGAGCCGTTTTTGCGCATCATGGATCCGGATCGCGTGTATGAACTGACCGTCCGCGAGGCGGACCTCGGTCTGATCAACGCCGACCTTCTCGTCTATCCGGACGGTCCTTCGGACGATTTTGAGAAGGACAGCATCGCGATCGCACAAGCGCTCGGCTGCAACGCGCGGTATCTGCGCCGCGATTCCGGCATCTTCGGCGAGCAGATCTATGAGTTCAAGACCGATACGGAGGTCTGCCTGACGTTCTCGTACATCGGCAACCGGCTGTGGCAGGTCGCGGTGCATCCGTCGCAGCAGGCGATGAACGAGTGCGAATACTTCGCGGTCGACATTCAGCTTGACTATCGGACGCCCGCGTACCCCGAAGCGTTCGTCGAAGCCGATCCGCCCGCAAGAAACGGGCAGGGACTCGTCAAAGGAAAGGTGGAAACGGCGCTGAAGCGCTTCTATCGCGGATTGACCGGCGAAACGCTGAACACCGGTGAACTGACCTTCCGCTTCCTGCGCGACGAGAGCGGCGCAAGGGAGGACTGCTGGGAGATCACCGGCACCGACCTAAACTTTGTGATTTCCGCGTACTCGGGCGACGTCATTTCCTTCCGCGGCAGGATCCCGTGCAAGGACCTCATCGAGATCCCGTACGAGCAAATGGGCGGGACGGAATATGAGGCGGTGATGGAGCTGTTCGGACGAACCGTGATCGAATCGTTCGGAACGTACCTCGGGCTTTCGGAGGAGAAAAAGACCGGGAAGATCGGTGTGAACGCCGTTTGCGACGGGCATTGCTGTACGATGGATATCGAATGCGCGGACGGCACGATCTATGAGTGTTATTTCGAGGACGGTGTTTTAGCGGAAATCTGGCACTTCGCAAACGAAGCGCTGTTCATGGAATCCCCGTCCGGCTGGGTCGCGGATGCGGTCTACCTGCACAGCGTGACCGGCAAGCCGTATATTCCGAACTACCGCGACTGGGACGGCGATCTGCATGTGCGACAGCGTCCGCAAAACTGATAAAAAGCAAAACAGGGACGGCAAGAATCTGCCATCCCTGTTTTTTGGTTTCGGATCAAAGCATCGACTTTCGAAGCTGCTCGTGCGAAAGCGGCGAAAGGTCCGCCGGCGCGACGTCGAAGACCGTGATGCAGCCGGTCTGTCCGCGCGATGCCATGCGCCCGAGCGCGCGAGAGAATGCGACGAGCACGTTCGCGGTGAACTCCGGATTGGAATCGAGCGAGAGGGAATATTCGATCCGCTGCCTGTGCTCGCCGTTCCGTCCGGTCTTGCCGGTGCGGATCACAAATCCGCCGTGCGGCAGGGCGCTGTGCTCCGCCTGCATCTGTTCGGCGGTGATGAACGTGACCGTCGTATCGTAGTCGGCAAAATAGTTCGGCATTGTGACGATCGCCTGTTCGATCGCGCGCTTGTCCGCGCCCGGCTCGGCGACGACGTAGCATTCGCGCAGATGCTTCTGCCGCGCGGTCAGCTCCGGCTGCGCGCCGCTGCGCACCGCTTCGAGCGCCTCTTCGACCGGCACCGTGTATTGGCGCGCGTCGAGCACGCCGGGAATGCGCCGGATCGCGTCGGAATGTCCCTGACTGACGCCGCGTCCCCAGAACGTATAGTCCTTGCCGTCGGGCAGGATCGCGCTCGCATACAGGCGGTTCAGCGAAAACATGCCGGGGTCCCAGCCGCAGGAGATCAGCGCAAGCTTGCCGCCCGCCTTCGCCGCCGCATCGACCGCGTCGAAGTGCTGCGGGATGTTCGCGTGCGTATCGAAGCTGTCGATCACGCAAAAGTCCTTCGCAAGCATCGGGGTCAGTTCCGGCAGATCGGTCGCGCTGCCGCCGCACAGGATCACCGCGTCGATTTCGTCCTTGAACTGTGAGATCGTGTCCGCCGCGAACACCTTTGCGCCGGTTTTCGAAACGACCGTCGCCGGATCGCGCCGCGTAAAGATGCCGACAAGCTCCATGTCGGGATTGCTTTGCATCGCCGCCTCCACGCCGCGTCCGAGGTTTCCGTATCCGTATATCGCAAGCTTCATATGGTTCACTCCTTCGTTTTCAATCACACCGCAATATTATATATTATTTTCCGGATTTGTCAACTGCGGTTTGCAAAAAAAGAAGGGCCGAAAGAGCCCTTCCAGACGGTTGTGTTATTCCGCATCCGTACCCGCGACGGCGACGTTTTTAAGAAGCATCGCGTACGGTCCGTCGTAGCCGATTTCGGTGTAGCGATCGGTCGAGAACACGAGGTCCTTCTGCGCGTCAAGAATACTGCCGTTGATCGATCCGCCGGTGACGGGGATCAGCTTGCCGTCCTCGATCAGATACGCGAGGCGCAGTTCGCCGCCGAAGTGACCGGAAAAGCTGTCCATTTCAAAGCCGGAGAACGTGACTGCCCAGAGGCAGGGGCGCTTTTGCATGTCCGCAAAGGACATCGTGCCCGGATTGTCGCAGGAGAACTTGCGGTAATCGCCCGTCGGCTCTGCGCCGAGATAGCGGCAGAATCGGTTGCGCCCGTGAACGCTTTGCATGACGCCGTTTTCGAGAAGCTTGCGGTCGCGCATCGGGATGCCTTCCGTTGAATACGGCGCAAGCGCACGCAGCGTGATCGTAACCCGTTCGCCGTTCGTGTCGCCCTGCACGTCGTCGCCGATCTTCCAGGTCGAATAGCCGGGGTAGATCATGTGCGCCGCCGCGCGGTCGCCGTAGAACCACAGCGTCTGCTTGACGTTTTCGCCGGTCAGAAGCAGATCGTACGTTCCGCTTTTCAGGATCTTTTGCGCATGCGCGCGGTCGCGCACGAACATCAGCGCTTCCTTGACCTTCTCCGTCAGCGCGTCGGTATTCAGCTCGGTATAGGCAAAGTCGCCGTACAGCTCCACGTCTTCCGGCTCCTTCGCCTGCACGACGAATTCACCGTTGACCTTTGCTTCGGTCCAGGAAACGTCCGTGCCGGGCGAGCTGATCACCTGCATATGCCTGCGGATGACGAAGATCTCCGCCGAGTTCAGAAACGCGCCGTTTTCGCAATCCGCCGCAAAGAGCGCTTTTGCCATGTCGCCGGCGCTTTGTTCGGGCGCCTGCTGCGCAAGCGCGCCGGTCGCTTCCCTGCACGGCGCGGCGACCGGATCGGGAAGGTCGTAGTACGGGTTCATCGCAAACTGCGCCGCGAAGTACGCGCCTTTGAACGCGTCGAGGATCTCCGCGTCGGTCATCGCGGCAAGCACCGTGACGTCCGTCTGCGCGCGCAGCTTTTTGCCGTCCCGTTCGTCCGTGCGGAACACGGTCACAGCGTATTTTTCCACGTCCTTGATGCGGCGCGTATCGAGCTGCTTTTTCACAAAGAACAGTTCCGCCGTGCGCTCCTCCGTCCGGCAGACGATCCAGTCCGAAATGCCCGCTTCCCTTAACAGCCGTTTGATTCGTTCCATCGGATTCCCTCCTTAACCGAGGCGGATGCGCGCCTTCATATACGCACCGCCATCCGAGACCTTGACCCATTCCTTATAGCCCTTGCCGCAGTAGCCGCCGCCTCCGAGCTCGACCTTGCCGCCCATCATCGAGACGGATTTCAGAAGATCCGGCACATAGCCCGTCAGAACGATCGGGGAGAAAACGCGTCCGGTCAGCTTTCCGTCCCTGATCTCGCGCGCGGTATTGACCATGCACTGGATGCCCCAGTTTTTCGGGTCCTCCATGCCGCTGGTCGGCTCTTCGAGATAGAACCCGTAGGGAATGGATGCGATCATTTCCTCCTTCGTGGCGCTGCCGCCCTCGAAGTACGTGTTCGTCATGCGCGTGTATGCCTTGCGCTCATAGCTCTCGCGGCGTCCGTTTCCGGTAGGCGCGACGCCGAGCCGCGCGGCGGAGAGCGCGTCGCACATGCCGCGGCGCAGAACGCCCTTGTCGATGATGACCGTGTCGCCGGTCAGCGTGCCTTCGTCGTCGAACGCCCAGGTCGCGCATTCGTCGACCGCCGAACCGTCGTGCATGGTGACGAGCGGACTTGCCACGTATTCGCCCATGAACTGCCGCGCCTGCGCGCGGTCCTTCACGAACATATCCATCTCCACGCCGTGCCCGAACGCCTCGTGCACGATCATGCCGGTGACCTCCGGATCGCAGACGCATTCGTATTCGCCCGGGATCATCGGTTCGGAGCGCAGCAGATCGTTGAGATTGCGGACCACATGATCGATGTCGCCTTCGACTTCCGTCAGAAGCTCCGCGCCGCCGAGCAGGGAATAGACCTTGTAGCTGTTTTTGATCTCTTCGCCGCGTGAACCGAGCGCGCCGACGGACGCGTTGGTCCACATATGGCTTTCGTCGAGATCGCGATGCTCGGACAGAAAGATTTTGCGATCCGCGGAATAGACCACGCTGCAGGCGATATCCAGCACATTTTCGGCCTTCATACCCTTATCGCGGATGCGTCCGATCCGGTCGAGGATCGCTTCGTCGCCGAGCACGGCGGGGTCGATCTCAAACGTCGCTTCCTTTTTGAGCACGGCGGGCGAATCGTCCGGGATTGCCGTCGGCATCGGCGCGATTCCTTCGGGCAGAGCGGCGCGCTCGGCGTCGAGGCGCGTCTGCATTTGCTGCACGATTTCGGGGATCATCTGCTCGGAAAACGCGTTGATCGAGTATTCCGCGCAGCCGGTTTTGTCGAAAACGCGGATCACAAAGCCGTAGCCGCCGTCGCCCTCGGATGTGATCGAGATGCCGTTCTTCGAAACGCGCCACATGCGGTAGCGTTCGTCGGTCGCAAGCACCGAGGCGTAGGCGAACCGTTCCCGCAGCGCGGCGATCAGTTTTCGCAATGCGGGCTTTACCGCATCCAGCCGTTCAAACATGGTCGTTCTCCTTTTCAGTCGATTTTATAGAGCTGACGGTTGTCGAGCGCCCAGAGCCGCTCGGAGAATCCGTCGGTCGAAACGCCGTCCAAAGCGGCGTCCATTTCGTACATCTTGCTGTCCAGAAGGTCGCAGATGGACAGCACCTCCGCTTCGGGGAACATCGGAAGCCGCGGGCTGCCGAACTCCGGCTTGCCGTGGTGCGACAGGATCATATGTTCGAGGAGCATCGCGGTCTTGGGCGAGATCATCGTGATCTCCGCCGCCGCGGCGATCATCGCCATGCCGACGTTGATGTGCCCCAGAAGCTGTCCCTCGTTCGTGTATGCGCCGGCGATGCCCAGCACGTTTGCGTCGAGCTCCTTGATCTTGCCGATGTCGTGCAGGATCGCGCCCGCAAACAGCAGGTCCTTGTGCAGCGAGGGGTACAGCCCGGCGATGTGCTGCGCAAGGTGCAGCACCGAGCAGGTGTGATGCAGCAGACCGCCGCGCGTCGCGTGATGGAGCTTGACGCCGGCGGGGAACAGCAGAAGCTGCTCGCGGTTTTCGCGCAGCAGGTACTGCACGATGCGCTTGAGGTCCTCATCCTTGAACGCCGCCGCGGTATTGTACAGCTCGTCGTACATGTCCTGCGGATCGAACGGCGCGCAGGGGATGATGGCGCTCATATCGACGCGGTCGTCCGGCGTCGCCTTGCGGATGCGGTCGATCTTGAACTGTTCGGTGTCCTTCCACACCTGCACCGTGCCGCGCACCTTGACGATGTCATTCGCGTCGAACTCGCCGTAGGTCAGCCGCGCGTAGTTCCAAAGCTTTGCGACGCACTCGCCCTCGGAATCGGCGAGCACCATATCGAGATACTCGCTGCCCTTGACGTCCGTGCGCACCGCGGCGCTCTTTACAAGGCAGAATCCTTCGGTCGTGCCGAAGGCGTCTTTAATCAATCGCATTTTTCCCATGGTTCAATCCCTCCTGATGCATTCAGTATAACAGAGTCGAACGGAAATTTCCACTATCCGTTGTGTAAAATGCAAAGTTATGGTATACTGTTTTGTCGAATCCGACGGAGTATACGAATATGCAGAACGAAACCTTTGACAGCATCATCATCGGAGCGGGTCACGCGGGCATCGAAGCCGCGCTGGCCTGTTCGCGCATGGGTCTGAAAACGCTGCTTTTGACGCTGAACCTCGACAGCATCGGCATGATGCCGTGCAATCCCGCGATCGGCGGCACCGGCAAGGGACACCTTGTGCGCGAGATCGACGCGATGGGCGGCGAGATGGGACTTGCCGCGGACGAAACGCTGATCCAGATGCGCATGCTGAACACGTCGAAAGGTCCTGCCGTGCATTCTCTGCGCGCGCAGATGGACAAGCGCCGCTACCACGAGCGCATGAAGCGCACGCTCGAAACGCAGCCGAACCTGACGCTGCTGCAGGGCGAGGTTGTTGAGATCCTGACCGAAAACAGGCGCGTATGCGGCGTGCGCACCGACGAGGGCTTTACCTATGCGTGCCGCGCGGTCGTGCTGTGCAGCGGCGTATACCTGAAGTCGCGCATTCTGATCGGCGAGTGGTCGCGCCTGTGCGGTCCGTCCGGACTGATGCGCAGCGAAGGTCTGTCCGGCGCGCTCGCCGCGCTCGGCATTCCGCTGCAGCGGTTCAAGACCGGCACACCCGCGCGCGTCAAGCGGGGATCGCTCGATCTCGACAAAATGGAGATCCAGTACGGCGACGAGCCGACGCCCGCCTTTTCGTTTTTGAACGGACAGCTGCACCTAAAGCAGGATCCGTGCTATCTGACCTATACGAACCAGAGAACGCACGACATCATTTTGAAGAACCTCGACCGCTCGCCGATGTACGCGGGACGCATCCATGCGACCGGCACGCGCTACTGCCCGTCGATCGAGGACAAGATCGTGCGCTTTCCGGATCACGACCGGCACCAGATCTTCATCGAGCCGGAGGGCCGTTCGACCGAGGAAATGTACGTGCAGGGCATGAGCACGTCCCTGCCCGCCGATGTGCAGGTCGACATGCTGCATACAATGCCGGGCCTGGAGCATTGCGAGATTATGCGGCTCGGCTACGCGATCGAATACGACTGCCTGCAGCCGAACGTGCTCGATCTGAAACTGATGGTCAAGGACGTCCCCGGTCTGTTTTCCGCGGGGCAGGTCAACGGCTCGAGCGGCTATGAGGAGGCCGCGGCGCAGGGCTTCTATGCCGGCGTCAACGCCGCCCTGTATGTGAAGGGCGAAGAGCCGTTTTTGCTCGACCGCAGCGACGCGTACATCGGCGTTCTGGTCGACGACCTTGCCACCAAGGGCACGCCGGAGCCGTATCGCATGATGACGAGCCGGTGCGAATACCGCCTGCTGCTGCGGCAGGACAACGCCGATCTGCGCCTGACCGAGCGCGCAAGGCGTCTGGGACTCGTTTCCGACGCGCGCTGGCGGCGGCTTTGCGAGAAACAGGAGGGAATCGCGCGCACGCTCGAACGGCTCGGCACGCACGTGCCGCCGACCGACGCGCTCAAGGCGTACCTTGCCTCGATCGGCGAAAGCGTTCCGTCGAGCGGCGCAAAGCTGTTCGATCTTTTGAAACGCCCGAACGTGCGCTACACGGAGCTTGCGCGCCTGTTCGACTGCCTCGAACCGGTCGACCGCGAGGTCGAGGAGCAGGTCGAGACGGTCGCGCATTACGACGGCTATATCGAAAAGCAGACCGAGCAGGTCAGACGCTTTCGCGCGATGGAGTCGACGCCGCTCCCGCAGGATCTCGATTACATGACGCTCGACGGTCTGCGGATCGAGGCGCGGCAGAAGCTGAACGCCCTGCGTCCCGAAAACATCGGGCAGGCGTCGCGCATTTCCGGCGTTTCGCCCGCCGATATCGGCGTACTTCTGGTATTTTTGAAGCGAGGTGCATCCCATGCGTGAACTGTTGAAACGGCGCATCCCGAACATCACCGAAGAGGCATGCGACAAATTTGTCGCATACTACGAACTGTTGATCGATTGGAACGCGCGCATGAACCTGACCGCGATCACCGAGCCGGACGAGGTCGTCAGCAAGCATTTTATCGATTCGCTCGCCGCCATGCCGTACCTTGCGGACGGGACGAAGGCGGCGGACGTCGGCACCGGCGCGGGGTTCCCGTCGATCCCGCTGCTGATCATGCGTCCCGACCTTCGGCTTACGCTGGTCGATTCGCTTCAAAAGCGCGTAACGTTTTTGAATGAGGTGTGCAAAACCCTCGGACTGCGGGCGGAATGCGTCCATGCCCGCGCCGAGGACTTCGGGCGCGATCCGAACCGTCGCGCATCGTTCGACGCCGTGCTCTCTCGCGCGGTCGCTTCGCTGCCGACGCTCCTCGAGCTGACCGTTCCGCTGCTTCGTGTGGGCGGAAAGGCGTACTGCTACAAGGGCGACGTCGGCGAGGAGCTCAAAAGCGCAAAGAGCGCGCTGCACCTGCTGCACTGCAGCGCCGAGGTCGTGCCGGTTGAAGCCGACTACGGCGCGCGCACGCTCGTGATCTGTACCAAAAATGCACCAACACCGGCAGCGTACCCGCGAAAGGCGGGCATGCCGTCCAAAAAACCGCTGTAAGCGTCCGCACAAGTGCCGCCGCCTTCGGGCGGCGATTGTTTTTCGACGGCAGATTTTACAGTTTCGCTCTTGAATACCGGACAAAAAAGCGGTATGATACTATAAATACGTATGCGGTTTTATCGCCGCGGCAGGGAGAAAGATGAGCGCAATCGGGTATTACAACGGGACGATCGGACCGATCGATTCCATGCAGGTGCCGATGAACGACCGCGCCGTGTATTTCGGCGACGGTTGTTATGAGGCGTGCTTTGCATACAACGGCAGACTGTTCGGCGAGGCGGCGCACTTCGATCGGTTCTACCGGAGTCTTGCGGGGCTGCGCATCCCGTTTGCGATGACGCGCGAGCAGCTCAAAGCGGAGATCGACAAATGCCTTGCGGCGGCGGGCGAGCAAAGCGCGTCGCTGTACTGGCAGGTTACGCGCGGAACGGACCGGCGGCACCACACGTTTCCGGACGAACGCGTGCAGCCGAATCTGCTGATCACGGTCACGCCCAAGGCGGTCGACCTAAGCGGCGCGCCGATGAAGCTGATCAGCGCGCCGGATATCCGCTATTTCATGTGCGACGTCAAGACGCTGAACCTGATCCCGAACATCCTTGCGATCCAGCAGGCGAAGGAAGCGGGCGCGGACGGTGCGGTGCTGCACCGCGACGGGACGGTCACCGAGGGCTCGCATACGAACGTCCACATGCTGAAGGACGGCGTGCTGTACACGCATCCGCTCGACCGGCTGATCCTGCCGGGCGTGACGCGCGGCGTGCTGCTCGGCATCTGCGGCGAATGCGGCATCGCTGTGTCGGAAACGCCGTTTACGGTCGAACAGATGATGCAGGCGGATGAGGTGCTGATCAGCTCAAGTCTGCTCGGCATCCGCAGGGCGTCCGAGATTGACGGCAAGCCGGTCGGCGGCAAGGCGGAGCAGACGTATCGCATGATCGTCGATGCGTACCGCAGGATTTTCACGGAGGAAACACGGGCATGAAGTTCCCCAAAAAGCGGCAGTCGCAGGACGCTGCCGCGCAGGCGACGGAGCAGCCGGCAAAGAAGAAACTGCGCACGACCAGCAAGGCCGTGCTGTTTGCCGCGCTGAGCGTTCTCGGCGCGGTGATCCTTGCGGCGGGCGTGTGCTGCGCGTTTCTCTACCGCACGACGAAGCCGTTCGTGACCGTCGAGCTCGGCGACGTGACGCCGGAGGCGGGCGTGTTTTTGCGCGGGGACGGGGAAGCGAGCTACGTCACTTCGCCGGAAAGCGAGTACCCGATCGGAAATTACGTACTGCAAATTCGGGTCAACGGGCATCCGCGGCTCGTGATGCTGCGCGTGCGCGATACGATCCCGCCGGCGGCGGAGGGCGCGGAAACGACGGTGTCGACCAAGGCGTCGCCCAAGCCCGATAAGCTTTTGAAGAACATTACGGATCAGAGCATCGTCAAGCTCACGTTCGAGGTCGCGCCCAAGTACGGCACGGTCGGCGATTATACGGCGATCGTGCGCATGGAGGATCAAAGCGGCAACGACACGCGCGTGCCGGTCAAGGTGCATGTGCGCATCGCGCGCGATTCGATCACCCGCGAGGCGGGCGCCGACGCGCCGGACGCAGCCGCGTTTCTGATCGACGATTACGACGACGGCATGATCGGACCGATCACCGAGCAGATGATGCGCACGCCGGGCATCTATCCGATCGAAATCACGGCGGACGGTATCACGACGGAAAGCCACCTGATCGTGACGGACACCGTTTCACCGACCGGCAGGGCGGTTCTGAAGATCGTCGAACCGGACACCGCGCTTTCGCCGGAGGACTTCGTCGCGGACATCGCGGATGAGACCGAGGTTACGGTGGAATACCTCGACGAGCCGGATCCGGATTCGCGCGAGACACAGACCGTGCGCGTGCAGCTGGAGGATCTCGGCGGCAATAAGACCGTCGTCGAATCGCAGCTGCTCTATACGAACATCGCGCCGGTCGAGATCGAGGCGCGCTCGAGCGAGATGGAGCCGTACGAATGCCTGACGAACGTCGCGTATACGGAAGCGTCGTTCGACCGCGCGTTCATTCCGGACGAGCCGGGCACGCACATGCTGCACATGACGATCGACGGCGAGGAGAACCTCGCGATCGTCGAAGTCAAGGATACCGTCGCGCCGTTGCTTCGCGTGCGCAAGACGGTCTGGTTTTTGAATGCGCCCAAGGACGCGTCGTTCTTTGCGACGGCGGAGGACATCACCGCGACGCGCCTGCGCTTCGAGTCCGAGCCGGACTGGGAGAAGGAATCGCAGGACGTGACGCTGATCGCCGTCGACGCCGGCGGCAACGAAACGCGCGAGACGTTCACGCTAAAGCTCAATCCGGACGTCGCGGCACCGACCATCTACGGCGCGCGCAACCGCTACAGCTACGTGAACGAGGCGGTCGCGTACATGAAGGACATCTCCGCCGAGGACGAGTGCGACGGCGAGGTCGCGGTCACGGTCGATACCTCGAAGGTCAATCCGGAAAAGCTCGGCACGTATTCGGTCACCTATACGGCGACGGACCGCGCGGGCAATACGGCGAGCAAGACGGTCAAGTTCACGTTCGTCGAATCGAAGGTCACCGAGGAGGAGGCCGAGACGGTCGCGCAGGAGATCCTGAAAAAGGTTTTGAAGGACGGCATGACGCTCGGCGAGCAGGTCGAAGCGCTGTATAACTACGTCTTTAAGAACGTGCATTACATCAATTCGTCGAACAAAAAGGACTGGCGCAGCGAGGCGGTGCGCGGACTGACGACCGGCTACGGCGACTGCTTCACCTCGTATGCGTGCCTGCGGCTCCTGCTGGAGCATACGGGCGCGGAGCTCATGAGCGTGGAGCGCTACGGCGGGCGCACGCATCATTACTGGATGCTCGTCAACCTCGGCAGCGGCTGGTATCACGTCGACGCGTGCAACACCGGCAAGGCGAAGAAGCGCTGCTTCATGTGGACGAACGCGCAAAAGGATAAGGTAAGCAAGACATTCTGGCGGTTCAATGAATCGCTGTACCCGCCGATCGCGACGGAGCCGTACAAGAAAGGCAAGTAAGATGAAAACGATGTTGACCGCGCTTTACGAGCAAGCGAACCTTCGTCCGAACGCACAGGCGTTTTGCGACACGAACGAGACGCTGACGTTTTCGGACGTCGAGCGCATCGCCGAATCGGCGGGCACCGCGCTGCTGCGGCGCGGCGCAAGGCGCGAAGCGATCCTGATTCTGCACGAGCGCTGCGCAAGGGAGATTGCGCTGTTCTTCGCGGTATGGAAAGCGGGCTGCTTCTACGTGCCGGTCGATGCCGAAATGGGCGAAAACCGCATCCGGTCGATCCTCGATCGCGTCAAACCGCGCTTTGCGATCGCCGATGCGGGCGGACGCGCGCTGCTGGAGAAATACGGGTTTTCGGGTGAGCTGCTCGATCCGGACGCGCTTACGGCGCAGGCGCCGGATATGCAGGCGCTCGACGCAATCGAAGCGCAGACGCTCGACACCGATCCGACGTATCTGGTGTTCACCAGCGGCAGCACCGGCGCGCCTAAGGGCGTGGTCGGCTGCCATCGCGCCGTGGTGGATTACGCGAATCAGATTTCCAAAACGCTGCGGGTCGATTCCACCGACGTGTTCGCCATGCAGGCGCCGTTGTACGTGGACGCGTGCCTCAAAGAAATCCTCTGCGCGCTCATGTGCGGCAGCTCGGCGGTGCTCGTGCCGAAAAAGCTGTTTATGACGCCGGTCCCGCTCGTGCAGTTTTTGAACGAGCACAGGGTAACCGCGCTGTGCTGGGTCGTTCCGGCGCTGACGCTGATTTCCGCGCTGCATACCTTCGACGAGGTCGTGCCGCAGTACCTTCGCACCGTCGCGTTCGGCAGCGAGGTGTTCGCGCCCAAGCAGCTTCGCATCTGGCAGCAGCACGTTCCGGCACGCTACATCAATCTGTACGGACCGACCGAATGCACCGGCATGTCGTGCTTCTATGAGGTCGACCGCACGTTCGCGGACGGCGAACGCATCCCGATCGGGCGCGCGTTCGACAACACCGAAATTTTTCTGCTCGACGAGAACGACCGCCGCGCGGACGAGGGCGAGATCTGCATCCGCGGAACGGCGCTCTGCCACGGGTACTACCGCGATCCGGAACGCACCGCCAAGGTGTTCGTGCCCAACCCGCTGAATCCGGATTATCCGGAAACGATCTACCGCACCGGCGATCTCGGACGGCGCAACGCGCGCGGCGAGCTGGAATTTTTGGGCCGCAAGGATGATCAGATCAAGCATATGGGACACCGCATCGAGCTCGGCGAGCTGGAGGCGGCGGCAAAGACGGTCGAGGGCGTGGACGCGGCGTGCGCCGTGTTCGAGCGCGAGCGCAGCATCCTCGGGCTCGTATATACGGGTTCGATCGAGCGGGCGGCGCTGCTGACGGCGCTTCGCGCGAAGGTGCCGGAGTATCTTTTGCCGAAAATGAGCAGGCGGGTGGACGCGCTGCCGCTGACGCAGAACGGAAAGACCGACCGCAAGGCAGCGACGGCGCTGCTGTTCGGATAGGAGGAACCATGGAGCAATTATTGGAGATTTTAAGAGAACTGCATCCCGAAACGGACTTTGAGAAGGAAACGGCGCTGGTCGATCACGGCATCCTCGTTTCGTTCGATATCGTCATGCTGATCACGCGCATCGAGGAGGAATTCGACGTCGTGATCCCCGCAAAGGACATCACGCCCGCGCACTTTAACAGCGCAAAGTCGCTGTATGCGCTGATCGCAAGCTTAGAGGAACAGGACGACTGATGCTGTTTACCTCGTGGGCGTTTCTTCTGTTTCTGGCGGTACTGGTGCCCCTGTACTACCTCGTGCCGAAACGGGTGCAATGGATCGTGCTGCTGCTCGCAAACGCGGTGTTCGTCGGGTTTGCGGGTCTGACGGGCGCGATCTATCTGACCGCGACGATCGTCACGGTCTATCTTGCCACCCGCGCAATCGACGCTCTGTTCCGCAAACAGAAGGAAACGATCGCCGCCATGAAGGCGACGCATACGAAGGAGGAGCGCAAAAAAGCGCGGCTCGGCTTTGAACGAAAGCGCAGGATCGTGCTGATCGCATGCCTGTGCGTGAACGTCGGCATTCTGTTCGTGCTGAAGTACGGCGCGGCGATCGGGCGGCTCTCCGCTTCGCTTCTGCACACGCCCGCATTCGGACAGGAGCTTGCGCTCACGATGGGCATCTCGTTCTACACGTTCTCGTCGATCGGGTATCTGCTGGACGTCTATCGCGAAACGGTCGAAACACAGAAGAACCCGTTCAAGCTCGCGCTGTTCATTTCGTTCTTTCCGCTGCTGGTGCAGGGACCGATCAGCCGCTACGACATCCTGGGCGAGCAGCTGCTTGCGCCGCATACCTTTTCGGGCGAGCGGTTTTTGTCGGGCGCGCTGCGCATTACGTGGGGATACTGGAAAAAGCTGATCGTTGCCGACCGGCTGCTCGTCGCGGTCAAGGCGCTGTGCGCACGTCCGCAGGTGTATTGCGGAGACTTCGTGTTCGTCGAAATGCTGCTGTACGCCGCTTGTCTCTACGCCGATTTCACCGGCGGCATCGATATCACGATCGGCATCGGCGAGTGGTTCGGCGTGACGGTCGAGGAGAACTTCTTCCGTCCGTACTTCTCGAAGAACATTTCGGAGTACTGGCGGCGCTGGCATATGACGCTCGGCGAATGGTTCAAGCGCTACGTCTACTATCCGCTGTCGGTTTCCAAGCCGATGCGCATGCTTTCGCAAAAATCGCGCAAGCTCGGCGTCGGCGTATCGCGTCGGCTTCCGGTGTATCTTGCGACCCTGCTCGTGTGGGCGCTGACCGGCGTGTGGCACGGCAGCAACTGGACGTTCCTCGTCTGGGGCCTTCTGAACGGCATCGTGATCCTGCTTTCGGAGGAGTGCAAGCCGCTGTACGCGCGCTTTCACGCGCGCTTCCCGCGCCTGACCGAAAGTGTATTTTACCGCGGCTTTACGGTGATCCGCACGGTGCTGCTGCTGTCGAGTCTGCGCCTTCTGGACTGCTACGCGACGGTCAAGGACGCGTTCGGCGCATTCTTCTCGATGTTCACGACCTGGAACTGGGGCGCGGTGTTCCGCGGCGGCATTCAGTCGCTCGGGCTTTCGTGGGCGGACTACGGGGTCGCGCTGTTCGGCGTGCTCGCGATGTTCGCGCTGTCGATGGCGCAGAGAAAGGCGCCGATCCGCAAGCGCATCATGGCGCACGGAACGACGGCGTCGGTGTGCGTGCTGCTCGTTCTGATCGGCACGATCCTTGTGTTCGGACGGTACGGCTTCGGCTTCGACGCCGGACAGTTTATCTACAACAGATTTTGATATGAAACGAACGGTTCTGACAATCGGCGGCGTTCTGCTCGCCTGCATCCTGCTTTTCGGCGTCCTGTTCGCCGTGACCCGCCTTCTGATGCCCAAGTATCGCACGGCGTCGATCGAAGGGTCCCTGACCGGCGAATACTATCGCGATACGACGCCGCACGACGTGTTGTTCGTCGGAGACTGCGAGGTGTTTTCGAACTTCTCGCCGGTCACGCTCTACGACGCGTACGGGATTCCCTCGTACATCCGCGGCAGCGCGCAGCAGCTCGTCTGGCAGTCGTACTATCTGCTGGAGGATGCCCTAAAGACCGAGACGCCCAAGGTCGTCGTCTATAACGTGCTTGCGCTGAAATACGGCGAGCCGCAGTCCGAGGCGTACAACCGCATGACGCTCGACGGCATGCGCTGGGGCGGCGCGAAGATCGGCGCGATCCGCGCGAGCATGACCGACGGCGAGGACTTTATGAGTTACGTGTTCCCGCTGCTGCGCTTCCATGCGCGCTGGAGCGAGCTGAAGGAGGAGGACTTTTCCTGCTGGTTCGGGCAGGGCGAGCCGGTGTCCTATCACGGATACCTGCTGCGCACCGAGGTGCGTCCCGCGACCGAGACGCCGATCCCGCCGGTGCTTCAGGATCCGCATCTTCCCAAAACGAGCATGGAGTGGCTTGCAAAGCTCGCTTCGCTCTGCAGGGACAAGGGCATCGAACTGGTGCTGATCAAGTCGCCGTCGATCGAGCCGTACTGGTATCCCGAATGGGATGCGGACGTGCAGGCGTTCGCGCAGCAACGCGGCCTCTGGTACGTGAACATGATCGACGAAAACGACAGCATCGGCATCGACATGCAGACCGACACCTGCGACATGGGACAGCACCTGAACGTATACGGCGCGGAAAAGCTCAGCTGGTGGTTCGGCGCGGAGCTCAAACGGCGTTACGATCTTGCGGACCGGCGCGGCGACGCCGTGCTCGACGCGGAATATCGGGCGCTGCGGGAACGGTATGAAACGGAAATACAACGACTGACGGAGGGAAACTGAAATGAAGAAACTGGCAATCCTGCTGCTTGCGGCGCTGTTGCTGCTCGGCTGCGGCGGCGGCGCGGACGATCCGAACGCGGTATTCGTCGACCCGAACGCGGTGCAGGGCGGCGGCTACGGCGATCTGTACTTCGAGGCGGAGGGCGTGCGCTTCGGCATCTTCGACGAGGCGGAACCGGTCCTCAACGCGCTTCCCGCGTATCGCTCGTCGTTCACCGGCGAGACCTGCGCATTCGACAGCGAGGACGTGTACTATTACTATTCCGGCTTCCAGATCATGGCGAACGCGATCGACGGCACGATGCGCATCACGGCGATCACCGTCGCGGACGACACGATCAAGACCCCGCAGGGGCTGTTCATCGGCATGAGCGAAGCGGATGCGGCGGCGGCGTTCCCCGCGCTCGCCGAAAGCGACTGGAACCTCATCGACGGCACGGCGCTGCTGTCCGTCACGATGAAGGACGGCGCGATCGCATCGATCGTCTACACGCCGTCGAGCATGGATGCGTGAGAAAAACCGGCGCGCCGCAAAAGGCGCACCGATCCCTTTCAACGAAAAAAAGAGCCGGTTTTCGGCTCTTATTTCTTTTTGGCTTA
This sequence comes from Christensenella sp. UBA3792, assembly GCA_002369195.1. GTDB lineage: Bacteria > Bacillota > Clostridia > Christensenellales > CAG-138 > UBA3792. The sequence continues at coordinate 1,866 of DFEW01000016.1, read as the reverse complement.
CCGCGTGGTGCCGCGGAAGATCGGAGTCGTTTTATAGTAGATGACGCGATACGGCTCAGCGGGAGCTTCGAACCGCTGAATCAACAGCGTCGCGGCAAAGCGGCCGATGTCACTGCTCGGAATCTGCGCGGTCGTCAGCGGCGGCTCCACAACGGTCGATTCGGGCGAACCGTCGAAGCCGGTGACCATCACGTCGTCCGGGACGGACAGCCCTCTGCGCTTCAGGGCGGCGAGCAGATGGATTGCAATGTAGTCGTTGGCGCAGACGAACGCGTCCGGCACATGCGGCATCCGGTCGATATGCGCGTTCAGCCAGTCCGGATCGCCGTATGGTTCGTCGTCGCTTTCGAGAATCGAATACACGTCGACCGGCTGCAGTCCGGCTTCCGTGACGGCGGTATGGAAAGCGAGCCAGCGCATGTAAAAGCTGCTGCAATGCTCCTTATCGCCGACAAACCCGATCGTCTTGGCGCCTGCGTCGATGACGCGCTGCGTCAGCGCGGTCGATGCCGCAAAGTTCTCCATCGAAAGAAAATCGCATTTCAAGACGGAGCGGATCATCCGCGCATGTCCGTCCACGACCACGCAGGGCAGACCGAGCGAGCCGATCATGTCGAGGTAGTCCTTGTCGAACAGCTCAATGGTCAGCAGAGCGGCAGTCTGTTCCAGCATCAGATGCGGCGGGAGCTTGCACTGCGCGACTTCCGCGTCGGTGACCTCGTATACCTTCATCGTGTGTCCGAGACGGGAAAGCTGATCGGCGAAGCTTGTCATAAAGGATGCGCCGAAATGATGGCTCATCACCTTCTGCTGCGTCAGTACTGCGATCAGTCCGCGATTGGGCGTCACCGGCGCGCCCGTCGCCTTCGAAAAACTGCCGTAGCCGAGCTCCTGCGCCTTTTGCATGACCGCGCGTTTGGTCGCCTCCGGCACCGCGCCGCGGTCGTTGAATACCTTCGAAACCGTATTGCGGCTCAGCTTGCAGGCATCCGCTATATCTTGTATTGTCACGCGCTTCAACGCCATAAAACCTTGTCCTTTCCCAGCATATTTTATACTATACCATACCGGATTCGAAAAAGCAATATGTGCAAAATGTAAACTTGAAATTGCTGAGAAAACCGCGATATTTCCGCATAAAATTACGGTATGTAAAAATAAATTTACATATATGATTGACAAAACGTAAAGATTCGTTTATGATAATTGTGTCAGAATAAGAGTACTCGTAGCTTCGTTTACAGCGCTCGCGTACTGATAAGAATTTTAGGGAGGTAAACGGAAGAATGTCGGAAGTCATCATGAAGGGGTTAAAGAAGGTCTACGACAACAAGGTGACCGCGGTACATGATGTCAATTTGGAAATCAAGGACAAAGAGTTTATCGTTCTGGTCGGTCCTTCCGGCTGCGGTAAATCCACGACGCTCCGCATGGTTGCGGGTCTCGAAGAAATCTCCGGCGGCGAGCTGTACATCGACGGACGTTTGGTCAACGAGGTCGCGCCCAAGGACAGAGACATCGCGATGGTATTCCAGAACTATGCGCTGTATCCGCACATGACCGTGTACGACAACCTCGCGTTCGCTTTGAAGCTGCGCAAGGAGAAGAAGGACGTCATCGACAAGAAGGTGCGCGAGGTCGCGGAGATCCTCGACATCACGCAGTATCTGAAGCGCAAACCCAAGGCGCTGTCCGGCGGCCAGCGTCAGCGCGTTGCAATCGGCCGCGCAATGGTGCGCAATCCGAAGGTGTTCCTGATGGACGAACCGCTCAGTAACCTCGACGCAAAGCTCAGAAACCAGATGCGCGCCGAGATCATCAAGCTGCGTTCGCGCATCAACACGACGTTCATGTACGTCACGCACG
>DFEW01000027.1 GCA_002369195.1 Christensenella sp. UBA3792 | reverse complement strand
CCGTTGCGCTCGGTGAAGATGTACTGCTTCATCTTCGGGTTCCAGCGACGGGTCTGGTGTCCGAAATGGACGCCTGCTTCCAACAGTTGTTTCATTGAGATCACGGACATGATAAATAAACCTCCTCGTTTTAGTTTGTCCTCCTCCCGTTTCAAGCGGCGAGAAACCCAGAAGGCACGAGACGCCGATCCGCGGGAGTGCGTGATACCTTGCCTATTATACACATCCGTCAACCGGATTGCAAGACCCAAAATGCAGATTTTGCAAGGTTTTTCGGTGTTTTTTCGCTTTTGTCAAAAAAAGATCCTCCTTTGCGGGAGAATCTTTGCATACCGTTTTCGGGCAACGCGCGATTGCGCTTTCTATGCCGCTTATCTTCCGGTCGAAATGAGAAACACGCCCAGCGCGCCGACGGCGAGAAAAACGATGCCCAAAAAGACTTTGACGAGGATCCTGCCGACCCGGTCCGCCTGCGGATCGTAAAACCCGGTAAGATCCCGCTCGCTGATATACAGCATCCTGGTCTCTCCGACGGTCGGATGATAGGATCTGCTCCAGTTGATTTCCCTGGTAAGCGTGTGCTTCTCTCCGTTTATCGTACATTCATACACCGCGTGTTCCGCGTCGATGCACGTCGCTTCCACCGGCGTCGCATATTTTTTCCGGAAGTGAACGGACGTGATCGCGACCGCGATGCACCCGATCGCACCGGTCCCCGCAAGAATCCACCCCGTCAGAACCGTTCCGGATATCCCGTTCGCGCCGCATGCCGCCCTCCGTCCATAGACAGACGAAAGAAACATCAGCAATCCGAACAGCGGGATGCCGACCGCGATCGCAAGAAAGACAACGCCGCAGCCGAGCAGTCTTTTCTGTTTCCGTCGCGCGGAAAGGACGATCATCAGGATGCCGCCCGCAAGCACGGCCGTCCAGATGAAAGCGAAAAACAGGAGAACCGGTACGATCCCGGCCAGTTCGTATTCGAACAGGTCCATGCTGTGCTCCTTTTGCGTCTAATCAGCGCCTGCTCCGCCGCTTTGCTCCGCTGCGCTGCAAAACAGCACGAAAACCGCTTTCGCCGGTTTTCGTGTCGTGCTTATTCTTCCTCGTCGCCGTCCGCCATTTCGTCGAGGATCTCGAGAAACTCGTTGAACACCTCGTCGAGCAGGACGTCGTTCTGGATCGGGACGTAGCGCTCGCTTGCTCCGTCCTTGACGACCTCGAGGATCACGACCTCGTCCTCGTCGACGTTTTCGACCTCGTCGATCGGGATCAGCGCGGCGTAGCGCTTTTTTTCATAATCGAACGTGGCGACGAGATCGAATTCGACCTCCTTGCCCTGTTCGTCGATCAGTGTAACCAGCGTGTTTTGTTCTTCCATTGTATTCTCCTGTAAATATGTTTGAAAAGATCCTTCGCGATTGCGCAGGATAACACGATCCGGATCAGGAACAACATCGGCCGTTCGGCACGCAAGTTCGAGGAACAAGCATCCCATCGATCCGTCAAATGCAGCGACATGTGCGGTGCATTTGACTCCTTACAGCACCTGCCGCCCGGTAACGCAAAGCGTTATAGGCGGGTGCTGCAAACCGGTCTGCCGAAGCATTCGGCGGACCGAAAAGCGTCAGCCGTTCGGGTGGCTGTCCATATAGCCCTGCAGGATCAGAACGGCGGCCAGCTTGTCGATGACCTTTTTCTGCTTCCCGCGCGAGATATCCGCGTCGACCAGAACGCGGCGCGCCGCCATCGTCGTCAGGCGCTCGTCAAAGAACAGCAGCTCGCCGTCCCATTGTTTTTTGATCGCTTCCGCAAAGCGCTGCACCTTCTCGCCCTGCTCGCCGACCGTACCGTTCATGTTCATCGGCAAGCCCAAAAGAAGGCGGCACGGAGCGTACCGTCCCAAGAGTTCGACGATGTATGCCACATCCTTTTTGACGCTCTCCGTGCGCCAGTAGGTTTCAAGCCCCTGTGCGGTGATCCAAAGCGGATCGGAGACCGCGACGCCGATGCGTCTGTCGCCGACGTCGAGCGCGACCATGCGCTGCTTCAATGCTGTCTGACGTAGAAGCGGACCAGCTCCTCGATGAGCTCGTCGCGTTCCATGCGCAGGATCAGGTAGCGCGCGTTGTTGTGGCTGGTGATGTAGGTGGGGTCGCCCGAAAGCAGGTACCCGACGATCTGATTGACCGGATCGTAGCCCTTTTCGCGCATCGCCGCATAGACGGTCATCAGCACATCACGCGCCGTCCGTGCTTCCTTGGGCACGGTGAACTGTTGTGTATCGCCTCTGTTTTCCATTGCGTTCACCTCCAATTGTCATTATACCGTATCCGAAATGCAAATGCAAACCCAAAACCGAAAAATCACCATTTTTTCACGGTACGCATATCATGCAGAAAACAACTGAGGAGGAATGGTATGAAACGAACGTTTACGATCCTGCTTGCGCTGCTCGTCCTACTCCTGCCGTTTGCGTGCAGGAGCGAACAAACCGGCGCCGTCACGCTGCAGCTGCACGAGGTCACGCGGTCCGTATTCTACGCGCCGCAGTATATCGCCCTCTCGCTCGGCTTCTTTGAGCAGGAAGGGCTCCATGTGGAGATCACGACTTCCGGCGGCAGTGAAAAAGCGATGACCGCACTGCTCTCCGGCGAAGCCGATCTCTGCCTCGCCGGTCCCGAAACCGGCGTATACGTGATGAACGAGGGCAAGGAGGATCATCCGGTCATCGTCGGGCAGCTGACCAAACGCGACGGATCGTTTTTGATCGCGCGCGAACCGTCCGAGCCGTTTTCCTGGGATGATCTGCTCGGCAAGACCGTCATCGGCGGGCGTGCCGGCGGGATGCCGATCATGACGCTGCGCTGGGTGATGGCGCAAAACGGTCTGCACGACGGCGAAAACTGCACGATCATCGACTCGATCCAGTTCAACCTGATGGCGGGCGCGTTCGAGGGCGGCGAAGGAGATTATGTGACGCTGTTCGAGCCGACCGCGACGGAGTTTCAGAAGGCGGGCAAGGGATACATCGTGGCGAACATCGGACTCGAATCCGGCGAGGTGCCGTACACCTGCTACTTTGCCTCACAGGCGATGATCGACGCGCATCCGGAGCGCATCGAAGCGTTCCTCAGGGCAATCTATAAGGCGCAGCAATGGATCGAAACGGCGAGCGACGCGGACGCCGCAAAGGCGATGCAGCCGTACTTTCCCGATGCGTCGCTCGAGAGTCTGATGGCGGTCGTCAAATCCTACCGCGAAACGGATTCGTGGAAAAAGGATCCGATCATGCAGGAAGCGGACTACGAGCGTCTGCTCACGGTCATCGACTTCAACGGCGAGCTGTCCGGCCGTCCGGCGTTCTCCGCGCTGGTCGACAACACCTTTGCAAAGAAAATCGTCGGAGAATAACCGAATCGCGCAAAAAGGCGCTCTGTTGAGCGTCTTTTTTGCGAGTGGGATTCTGTTTGTTTCGCTATACCGCCTGCGTCCGCACTTTCGTCTTCTTCTCACGTTTCCAGAAATAATTGACAAAGAAGAATACCGCCGCATGAATGACTTGTATGGCAAGACCGCACCAGTGTTCCGCTTCTGCTTCAATATCCGGCTCAAACAAAAATAGGATAAGACACGCGGAAATATCGATGCAGCGAAGGATCAGGAACCACATTCCTTTCCCTTTTACAAACGTCATCGTATAAGCAAACGTTGCAAAAGCGATCAGAAATAATAAATAAGCAATGTATATCAATTCGCCGTTTTCGCCGTAGTCCGCTGCAATACAGTAGAATGGGGATAGCGGTCCGAATACGACCAGTATACTGCTGTTAAAAGCGATCAAAGAAATAAGGATATTCAAAAAGCATCCGGCAAGGTAACTGCCCGCCCAGATCCGGATTCTTCTCTCTCTTAACGCTCGCTCTCTTATCACTTGATCGAAAATTACGATCTGCTGCACGGTTTCTTTTGTTTCGGTAGTCATTTGCGCCTTAACGGGTTCGCCGTCCAGCATGGTACGGAGATCGACTTCGTAAAAAGCCGCAAGCTGCAGAAGCACGTCGAGATCGGGCGTCACGCTGCCGGTCTCCCAGCGGGAAACGGTGCGTTGCGAGACGTTGAACCGCTCTGCAAGCTGTTCCTGCGTCAGCCCTTTCTCTTTGCGAAGGTCACGTAAGCACGCGCCGATCTTCTGTAAATCCATCGCTCCCCCTCCTTTCTGCACAAAATCATACCCGAAACAGCCCCAAAAGTACAGGACACAGACCGTCTAAACCCAGTTTTGATTGTAGCACAGTCGAAAAAGCGCGTCAATTCCTACCCTCGCTGTCATCCTGAGGAGCGCTGGTACGCGCGGGAAGCGCGCGATCTGCCTCTGTAACGAAGCAAAGCGGAGTGGAAAGCGACGAAGGATCTCAGAGCGGTGAAGTAAGCTTG
>DFEW01000035.1:5682-5805 GCA_002369195.1 Christensenella sp. UBA3792 | reverse complement strand
CTGCCGAGGTCGTCAGCCCCTACATACGGTAAACACGTGCAAGACACCTCATCCGCCTCGTTCCTCGGCACCTTCTCCTCGAAGGAGAAGGCTTCGGCTGCGCGCTCGAACTGTAGGGGGCGA
>DFEW01000035.1:0-5574 GCA_002369195.1 Christensenella sp. UBA3792 | reverse complement strand
GCGAAGCGAAGTGATCGTACGCGTGGGAAGCGCGCGTACCATCCACAGGGAGGGCTTTTGCGTACGCGCTTCACGGTCTTCTACCCCCTTTGCTATGCGATATTTCGCCACAACCCCCTTGCAAGTTTCCGAATATATGATATACTCAAGATGAAATACCTATTGGAAGGGAGAGTCCTATGGAACAGAAATCCGGTTCGCCCAAAAGCGGCAGGCGCATTCCGCTTTGGCTGCTGTTGGTGCTTTGCGGCGTTCTTCTTGTCATGACGCTCGCGATCGCATTCCTCGTGCTGCTGCATCTCGACATCATCCGCTGCGTGCCCGTCGACGCGCCGCAGGCGGAGGCAACCGCCGTACCGGCCGCGAACACGCCTCTGCCCGATCCGGTCATTCCGGGCGATCCCGTGCCGGTCGGCAGCACGACCGAACCGCCCGCGCCTGTCGATCCGCAGACGCAGACCGCCGCGCCCGATACGACGGAAACGGCTGCACCCGCGACCGATGCACCGGCGATCACCGAAGCGCCGACCGCCGTGCCGACGCCCGAACCGACGGCAGAGCCGACCGCAACGCCTATTCCCGATTCGTTCCTGTTCGGCGGCAAGCAGATCAAGACCGGCACGACGAAGATCGACGGCAAGAAGCTCGGTATCAACGGCAAGAAGAACAAGCTGACGCACATCCCCGAAAACGAAGTCAACGACCTCGTCACGCTGTGTCCGGATCTCGAGGAACTCGATCTCGAATACTGCTTCATGGACGACTACACGCCGCTCGGCGGCCTTGTGAAGCTGCGCACGCTGAAGCTCACCTACTGCGGCGCGGGCGGCGGCAACGCGATCAAGGACATCGGCTGGGCGAAAAACCTCACCGAACTGCGCACGCTGAGCTTTTCGCACAACAGCATCGAGGATACCGCGCCGCTCGCGGGGCTTACGAAGCTGACGTACCTGCACCTTGCGGGCAATCCGCTCGAGAACGAGGACCTCGAACCCATCGGCAAGCTGACGAACCTCGAAACGCTGTACCTCTATGATCTCAAAAAGATCACCGACGTCTCGCCGCTTGCGAAGCTCAAGAAGCTGACGTTTCTGCACATCGGACACAACAGCAAGCTCAAGAGCGTCAAGGCGCTCGGCAAGCTGACCAAGCTCAAGTATCTGCGGCTGAACAGCACGAAGGTCGCCGACCTCTCCTACATCGGCAACTTCAGCGCGCTGAAAAAGCTGGACCTCGAAAAATGCCCGATCGACACAAATACGGTCTCGCATCTGAAGGACTGCAAGAAGCTGGAAAAGGTCGTCATCGACATGGGCGACTATGAACTTTACAACGCGATCCTCGATCTGTTCGAGGACGGCTGGCAGCTCCACTTCCTCTACAACTGGACGGAATGATCCGATAACATCCGTCAGGAAGAATCCGTCCCCCCTATTTCAACACGCAGCAAGGAGGCGTCTATGGAACATTCCGAGAACCGGCGCAAAAGGCGCGGCGTTCCGCTTTGGCTGATGTTTATTCTGATCGCCGTGATCCTCATTATGACGATCGCGATCCTCTTCCTGGTGCTGCTGCGCCTCGATGTGATCCGCTGCGTGCCGAGCGACCCGAAGACTCCGGTCGCACAAACGTCGCCTGCCGTCAGCCCGAACGATCCGACCGAACATCCGGCAAACATCCCGACGCCGGAGCCGGCGGTCATCGAAACACCGGAGCCGGCGGTCACCGAAACGCCGACCGAACAGGCGGCGGATACCGCAGCGCCGGAGCCGATCCCCACCGAAGCACCCTCCGCGGCGCCGACCGCCGTACCGACCGCCGTACCGACCGCTGTACCGACGGCTATCCCGACCGCGGTGCCGACTGCGGTTCCGACAGCAGTTCCGACGGCGGTTCCCACGCCTGTGCCGACGGCAGTTCCGACAGCAGTTCCGACCGCTGTACCGACGGCGGTTCCCACGCCTGTGCCGACTGCGGTTCCGACCGCTGCGCCCACGCCCACGCCCGACTTCTTCTGGTTTGGCGGCGCAAAGGTCAAGATCGGCTCGACGTCGGTCGTCGGCAAGAAGCTCGGCATCAACGGCAAGAAAAACAAGCTGACGCACATCCCCGAAAACGAAGTCAACGACCTCGTCACGCTGTGTCCGGATCTCGAGGAGCTCGATCTCGAATACTGCTTCATGGACGACTACGCGCCGCTCGGCGGCCTCGTGAAGCTGCGCACGCTGAAGCTCACCTACTGCGGCGCGGGCGACGGCAACGCGATCAAGGACATCGGCTGGGTGAAGAACCTCACCGAACTGCGCACGCTGAGCTTTTCGCACAACAGCATCGAGGATACCGCGCCGCTCGCGGGGCTTACGAAGCTGACGTATCTGCACCTTGCGGGCAATCCGCTGGAGGACGACGATTTGAAACCCATCGGCAAGCTGACGAACCTCGATACGCTGTACCTCTACGATCTCAAGAGGATCACCGACGTCTCGCCGCTTGCGAAGCTCACGAAGCTGACGTTTCTGCACATCGGACACAACAGCAGATTGAAGAGCGTCAAGTCGCTGACTTCCTTAAAAAAGCTCAAGTATCTGCGGCTGAACAACACGAAGTTCTCCGACCTCAGCTATATCGGCAAGTTTGCCGCGCTGTATAAGCTGGACATCTCGAACTGTCCGATCGACGAGGAAACGGTCATGCATCTGCCGGAGTGCAAGAAGCTCAAAAAGATCGTTCTCGATCCGACCGACAACGACATCCTCTGGGCGCTCCTCAACGGCCCGATCGGACCGGACTGGGACGTCAAGATTCTGTACAACTGGTCGGAGTGAGCGTTGTTTCAAAAAGGGCTGTTGTCGGCCCTTTTTTCCTTTCAGCAAGACTTAATGAACCACATTGTCCACGCTTCTTTTCCACCTTATCCACAAATTTATCCACAAAGCTTGACTTTTGGGGCGTTTATTGCCGTTCCTGCCTGTGGAAAACCGCAAAAATGGGCACAAATGCCCGCCCGTTCCCTGTAATCCGGCTGAAAAAACCAACGTGAAAGATCGCTGCGTGAGCCCTTACGGAATTTCACACAGCGACCTTTCACGGATTATGAGGTTGGGGCATTCCTGTCAGGAGACGGGGCTTCTCCCGGCAAGGGGGTCGGACCGTCCGTGCGGATCGATCCGTCCGCGCATCGACCCGGTTCCGGTGCGCGGAAAAACTTGCATCATCCCGCTTTCTTGCTTTGTTCTTCCATCAAAAGCTTGTCCGCGACCAGCGCGATGAACTCGCCGTTCGTCGGCTTATCATTCTTGCCGTAGATGTTGTAGCCGAACAATGCGTTGAGGTTCTCGATCTTGCCGCGCGTCCAGGCGACCTCGATCGAGTGGCGGATCGCGCGTTCGACCTTGCTTGCGGAGGTGTTGAACTTCTTCGCGATGCCCGGATACAGCTCCTTGGTGATGCGGTTGATCAGAGACGGGTCGCGGTAGACCATGCGGATGCCCTCGCGCAGATAGTGGTATCCCTTGATATGTGCGGGGATGCCCGCGACGAGGAAGATCGCCGTGACCTTCTCGTCGAACGACTTGGGCGTCTGCTGATAGGAGATCACGCCGCCCTTCTGCTCGCTCGTGTCCATCGTCTCGATCGCGCGCTTTAAGAGCGTTTCCGGCTCGACCGGCTTGACCATGTAGTAGCGCGCGCCGAGCGCGCAGCAGCGGCGCACCATCGTTTCGTTGCGCAGCGCGGAGATCACGATCACCGCGGGCGCCTGTCCGCCGCAGACCGCGGGCAGCTGCTCCAAAACCGTCAGTCCGTCGGTGTTCGGCATAATGAGGTCGAGCGTCATCAGGTCGTACGGCTTGTCCTTGAGCTTTTGCAGCGCTTCGCGTCCGTCGGACGCGATGTCGATCTCGCCGATGCGGTCCTCCGTCGACAGATACCCTTTCATAGAATCGGTGAACCGGCTGTCGTCGTCCACCAGCAAGATCCGAAGTTTCATGCCTTCCTCCTTTGCGCGTTGCTGCCGCGCACGTTCTTTGTTTACCTGTATTGTACGGGCAAACCGCAAAAGAAGATAGCGTGTATCTTTCCGGAAAAAGGACGAATCTTCCGCGAACTCTGTCGGTCGGCTTTGCACGTGCCGCATCCGGCGCTTTTGCGGCGCGTCCGCGCGTTCTGGCTTGACGGTTTGCCGCTTTGCCGATACAATATAGAATAAGGAATGATACGGAGGTGCTTTATGGAACGGTTTGCGGATCTTTTGCACGGCAAGTTCGGGTTCGGCTGCATGCGCATGCAGATGAACGACAGTGGCGAGGTCGATATGGACAACTTCCGCGCGATGGTGGACTGCTATCTCGACGCGGGCTTCAACTACTTCGATACGGCGCACGGCTATTACGACGGCAAGAGCGAGCGCGCGCTCAAGGAGGGGCTGACCTCGCGCTATCCGCGCGAGCGCTACGTGCTGACCGACAAGCTCTCCCCCAACTTCTTCGAATCGGAAGCCGAGATCCGTCCGCTCTTTCAGTCGCAGCTCGACGCATGCGGCGTGGCGTACTTCGATTTCTATCTGTTCCACGCGATGTGCGACGAGTTCATCGAAAAATACGAGCGGCTCAACGCGTTCGAGACCGTCAAACAACTCAAAGCCGAAGGCAAGATCCGGCACATCGGCACTTCGTTCCACGACAAGCCCGAGGTGCTCGACCGCCTGCTGACGACGCATCCGGAGATCGAGATCGTGCAGATCCAGTACAATTACCTCGACCTCGACGATCCGAACGTGCAGTCGGCGGCATGCCTCGACGTGTGCAAAAAGCACGACAGGCCCGTGCTCGTCATGGAGCCGGTCAAGGGCGGCAACCTCGTCTTTCTGCCGGAGCAGTCGCTCGACGTGCTGCGCGCGCTGCACGACGGCTCGCCCGCCTCGCTCGCCCTGCGCTTTGCCGCCGAGTCCGATCAGGTCGTGATGGTGCTCTCCGGCGTGACGACGCTCGAACAGATGCAGGAAAACGTGACCTTTATGAAGGACCTTCGCCCGCTTTCGGATGAAGCGCACGCGGCGATCCGGACCGTCCACGATCAGATGCGCGCGCTGCACCTGATCGAATGCACCGGCTGCCGATACTGCACCGACGGCTGCCCGATGCAGATCAACATCCCCGGCATCTTCCGCTGCAGCAACGACGCGACCAAGTTCCCCGGACGCAAGTCGAACCGCTACGGCTGGGTCACCCGCGAGGGCGGCAAGGCGTCCGACTGCATCGAGTGCGGCGCGTGCGAGGGCATCTGCCCGCAGCATCTTCCGATCCGCGACCTGCTGAAGCAGGCGGCGGAACGGTTCGAATGATCCGCCGGTTCGAGGCACGACAGACAACCCTCCCGTCTTTTGCTGCGCAAAATCCACCCTCCCTTTTCACACTCCGCTGCGCTTCGTTGCTGCGGTAGATCGCGCGCTTCCCGCGCGTACCATCCACAAGGAGGGCTTTTGGTTGCGTGTAATGCATGGCTTCTCCTTGAGGAGAAGCTCCGCGCAGCGGTGATGAGGTGTTGCTTCTTTTTCGGGCTGCCGGGGTCGTCAGC
>DFEW01000083.1 GCA_002369195.1 Christensenella sp. UBA3792 | reverse complement strand
GCGAGAAGATGCGCTTGGCGCTGACGGCGACCTTGTTCCCGTTCGGCGTATACTTCTTCGCGTTCTCCAAAAGGATGTTCATGATCTGCTTGAGCACCGCCTCGTCGCCGAGCACGTTGAGCCCGTCGTCGATGTCGTATGTGAGCGAAATGCGCTTCTCATACAGCGGTTCCTCGAACAGCAGCGCGCTTTCGGTGACCGCGTCGCTCAGCGAAAAGACCGTCCAGCCGCGCCGCTTTGCCGCCGCGCTTTCGAGGCGCGCGGTTTCGAGCATCTGCGTGATCAGCAGCTTCATGCGCTGCGCTTCGCTGACGATGACCGAGAAGCGGTGTTCCGTCTCCTGCGGCTGCTCGCTGACGCCGAGCTCCGCATTCGACAGGATGATCGCAAGCGGCGTTTTCATCTCATGCGAGGCATCGCCCACGAACCGTTCCTGCAGTTCCCATGCGCGTTCGGCAGGGCGCAGCAGGCGGATCTCCGCAAGCTTCAGCAGCAGAAACAGCGCGCCGCAGATCACCGTATAGAGCAGCATGCCCCATTGCACGATGCGCAGCAGAAACGCGCGGTAGCCGTCGTACTCGACCGCCGCGATGCGGATCACCGGTCCGCTCCGGTCGACCTTGTAGCACAGCGAGTCGTGGCGCAGAATGCCGATCTTTCGCGTGCTCTCCAGCATCTCCTCCGCCGTGTCGCGAATCACTTCCTCGCTCCAGTCGTTGCGTTCGCCGCGCAAAAACACGAGCGCATCTCCGTCCGCAAGCTTCGTTGCGTGCAGATCGATCGACGCCTGCTGCACCTCGACAAGGTACGACGGCAGGCGGCTCCTGCTCGTAACCGTGCTGTCCGGATCGCTCTCCGCAAGGCGGAGCGTATTCGTGAGCGTATCCGCGATGATCCCGTCGATGTAATGCACGAGCGCGCCGAGCGTAACCAGCATGACGATGAGCACGAACACGCATGCCCAGAGGTATGCGTTCCAGAGAAACCGCCGGTGCAGCGAACGGATCATACCTTTTCCTGCAGCTTATAGCCGAACTTGCGCAGCGTTTCGATCTGCGTCTGCGCATGCAGATAACGCAGCTTCTTGCGCAAAAACGAGATATAGACCTCGACGTTGTTGTCCTCCGCGCCGGTCGCGATGCCCCATGCGTTGTGCAGAATCTGCTCCTTGGAGACCACGACGTTCCCGTTCGACATCAAAAGGTGCATGATCGAGAATTCCTTCTTGCCCAGGCGGATCGAGCGCTCGCCGCAGGACAGCTCGCAGGTGGATTTATTGAGTTTCAGGTCGCCGAAGGACAGCGTGTCCATCACGACCTCGCCGTGGCGGCGGGTCAATGCGCGCACGCATGCCATCAGCTCCTTCATCTCGAACGGTTTGGTCAGATAGTAGTCCGCGCCGAGATCCAGACCGTGCACATAGTCCTCCACGCTCGAACGCGCCGTCAGTACGAGGATCGGCGTATCGATGTTCGCGCTTCGGAGCTGTTCCACGATCGTGAAACCGTTGACCTTCGGCAGCATAATGTCGAGTATGATGAGATCGTACGATCCCTCTTTGGCGTACTTGAGTCCCTTTTCGCCGTCGAGGCAGATGTCGCTGTCAAACCGGTTGGTTTTCAGCATCTGCTGCAGCGTTTCCGCCAAGTTCCGTTCATCTTCCACGATGAGCACGCGCATGCATATCTCCCCCTTTTCGGTGTCCGCGCAGGTGTGTCCGTTGGTATGTTCCGTGCAGCCGTCCGGCCGCTTTATGTGCAGGGCGCCGGGGTCGGCGCCTCCTGCCTTCGATGGGGTTATTTGCGACGGCTCCCCTCCCAAAGCGGGAAGCCGTCAGCAGCGTAAATGAGGGGTTCTGTTCAGATCCGTTCGACCGACAGCGTGATTCTGTCGCCGTTCAGATCCCATTCCTTGCTGTAGCCGAATGCACCTTCCTCGACGCGCTCGGCGAGCGTGTCCGCGCAGACCGACGCCGCGTACCGTTCGAGGATCTCGCTCGCGCGGGTCTTGCCCGTGTAGCCGATGCGGATGTGATCCGCAACCTCGAAGCCGGCCTCCTTGCGCATCGTCTGAATCTTCGAGACGAGCTCGCGCACGACGCCCTCCTCGATCAGCTCCGGCGTCAGGTTCGTATCGAGCACGACGGTCACGCCGTTGCCCTGTTCGGAAACGAGCCCTTCCTTCTGCTGCGTGGAGACCAGCACGTCGTCCGCCGAGAGCACGACCTCGGTGCCGTCGATCTCGGTCCGGTAGTCGCCGCCCGCATGATGCGTTCTGACGATCTCGTCGCCGTTTGCCGCCAGATGCGCGGAGATCTTTCCGAGCAGCTTGCCGTAGCGCGGTCCGAGCGTTCTCAGCTGCGGCTTGACCTTGTAGCTCATCAGGTCGTCGGCGTTCTCGATGAACGCGATTTCCTTGACGTTGAGTTCCTCCAGCACGATCGTCGCCGCGCGTTCGGAGAGCGCTTCGCCCTGCACGTACATCTTGGCGAGCGGCTGACGCGTCTTTTGCGCCGCCGCGTTTCTCGCGCTTCTGCCGACCGTGACGATGTTCAGAACCTTCTGCATCTCGTCCTCAAGCGCTTCGTCGATGAACGACGCGTCGACCGTCGGATAGTCATTTAGATGCACCGAAAGCGGCGCGGACGCGTCCACGCTGCGGACGATGTTCTGGTAGATCGCTTCGGTCATGAACGGCAGGAACGGCGCGCACAACAGCGAAACGGTCTTTAGGACGGTGTACAGCGTCATGTATGCCGCTTCCTTGTCGTCGGTCATTTCGGCGCCCCAGTAGCGGTCGCGGCAGCGGCGCACGTACCAGTTACTGAGCTCGTCGGCAAACTCGATCAGCTCTCTGCCCGCCTCGGTGATGCGGAACGCTTCGAGGTTGCCGTCCACGCGCGCAGTCAGCGTCTGAAGGCGCGACAGGATCCAGCGATCCATCAGCGACAGGTTCTCCTTTTTGAGCGTGTGCTCGGTCGGGTTGAAGCCGTCGATATCGGCGTAGAGCACGTAGAACGCGTAGGTGTTCCACAGCGTGCTCATGAACTTTCTCTGGTACTCGCTGACCGCCTCGCCCGAGAAGCGCGAGGGCAGCCACGGCGCGCTCGCCGTGTAGAAGTACCAGCGAACCGCATCCGCGCCCTGCTTTTCGAGCACGTCCGCCGGCGCGATGACATTGCCGATGTGCTTGGACATCTTCTTGCCGTCCTTGTCGCATACGAGACCGAGCACGAGGCAGTTCTCAAACGGCGCCTTGTCGAACAGGCAGGTCGCAACCGCCATCAGCGTGTAGAACCAGCCGCGGGTCTGATCGACCGCTTCGGAAATGAACGCCGCCGGATAGCGCTTTTCGAACTCCTCCTTGTTCTCGAAGGGATAGTGCCACTGCGCGAACGGCATGGAGCCGGAATCGAACCAGCAGTCGATCACGACCGGTTCGCGCTTCATGATTCTGCCGCACTTCGGGCAGACGACCTCGACCGCGTCGATGTAGGGCTTATGCAGCTCGATGTCGTCCGGACAGTTGCGGCTCATTTCCTTGAGCTCCGCCCGGCTGCCGATCACGTGAACGTGACCGCATTCGCAGGTCCACACCGGCAGCGGCGTGCCCCAGTAGCGCTCGCGCGAGATGCCCCAGTCGATGACGTTCTCGAGGAAGTTGCCCATGCGTCCCTCGCCGATCGTCTCCGGAATCCAGTTGACGGACTTGTTGAACGCGATCAGCTTGTCCTTGACCGCGGTCATCTTGATGAACCAGCTCTCGCGGGCATAGTAGATCAGCGGCGTGTCGCAGCGCCAGCAGAACGGATAGCTGTGCTCGAACGGGAGCGCTTTGAACAGCTTGCCGCTTTCTTCGAGCGCCTTTAAGATCGGCTTGTCCGCTTCCTTGACGAACAGCCCGTCCCACGGCGTGCCGCCGCACATGTGACCGGACGTGTTGACCAGCTGCAAAAACGGCAGTTCCCAGACCTTGCCGACGCGGTTGTCGTCCTCGCCGAATGCAGGCGCGATGTGCACGACGCCGGTGCCGTCGGTCAGCGTGACGTAATCGTCCGCCACGACGCGATAGCCCTTCTTGCCGCGGAAGTTCACGTCAAGGTCGAACAGCGGCTCGTACTCGGTGCCGACCAAGCTTTCGCCGGAGAACCGCTCGACGATCTCGGCTTCTTCGCCGAGCACGGAGGGCACCAGCGCTTCCGCCAGGATGTAGGTCTTGCCGTCGGACACGACCTTGCAGTACGTTTCGTGCGCGTTGACACACAGCGCGACGTTCGAAGGCAGGGTCCACGGGGTGGTCGTCCACGCGAGGATCGCCGTGCCGCTGCCGTCCTTCAGATAGAAGCGCGCGATCGCGGAAACCTCTTTGACGTCGTGATAGCCCTGCGCGACCTCGTGGCTCGACAGCGCCGTTCCGCAGCGCGGGCAGTACGGGACGATCTTATGTCCCTTATAGAGCAGTCCCTTCTCGTGGATGGTCTTTAACGCCCACCACTCGGACTCGATATAGTCATCCTTGTAGGTGACGTACGGATTGTCCATATCGCACCAGAAGCCGACGCGGTCGGACATCTCGCGCCACTGCGACTCGTACTTCCACACGGACTGCTTGCACGCCTTGATGAACGGCTCGACGCCGTACGCCTCGATCTGCTCCTTGCCGTCGAGACCGAGCGTCTTTTCGACCTCCAGCTCCACCGGAAGTCCGTGCGTGTCCCAGCCCGCCTTGCGCAGCACGTCGTAACCCTTCATGGTCTTGTAGCGCGGGATCAGGTCCTTGATGCTGCGGGTCAGAACGTGCCCGATGTGCGGCTTGCCGTTCGCCGTGGGCGGTCCGTCAAAGAACGTGAACGCGGGGTTGCCCTTGCGCCATTCGACGCTCTTTTCAAAGACGTGGTTTTCCTTCCAAAACGCCAGCGTTTCCTTCTCGCGGGAAACAAAGTCCATGTCCGTCGATACTTTCTTGTACATCCTTTTCCTCCAAAAAACAATATGCTCCGTCCGATCCAAGGACGAAGCTGATTCGCGGTACCACCTCGGTTGACAGGGTTCTGTCCTGTCCGCTCGATCCCCTTAACGCGAGGGCACGGAAGCGACTACTGCAGTTCGCCGTTTCTCTCGCGGGTGATTTTCACGCAGATTCCGTCGCCGCCTTGCACCGTACGCAGCTCGCTGAGGGCTTCCCCTGCGATACTCTTCCCGTTCACAGATTTCAAGATATTATACCTGAAAAAAACCCGTTTGTAAAGTGTGAAAATCGCGTTTTTTCGGCGTTTTTTGCCTCACATGCGCCGCTTTTGCAGGCATCCGTTTGTTCAAAAATATCCGTTGTGTTTTTGGTCACAATCTGATACAATAGATCGAATCCAAAAATCGGAGGTAACCGTATGAAATTCCCGAATGCACACCGCGGTGTGAAAAAGATTTATATTGCACAAATATTGAGTCTGGTCATCAGCGTACTGTTCGTCATCTCCGCGATTCTGACGCTCGTTTCCGTCAAGCTCGAGTCCGAGCTTGGCACGCTCGCCGTCGTCGCAGCCGTGTCTACGCTCGTGCTGGCGCTGGCGGAGGTCATCCCGATGATCCTTGAGATCGTCGGTCTCGTGCAGGCAAAGAAGGACGAACCGTGCTTCAAGAACGCATTGGTCTTTATGCTCATCGCGCTCGGCGCGCAGGTGCTGGCAAGCGCGTTCAGCAAGATCACGGTCGTGAGCCGCATCTGCGAGATCGTTTCGGAAGCCGCACAGCTCGGCGCGCTGCTGTTCATCATCCAGGGCATCCTGCTGCTCGCGGAACCACTCAAGCGCACCGACGTCGCACGGCTCGGTCAGCTCGAATACCGCATCCTGACCACCGCGTACATCACCATCGTGCTTGTAAACGTGCTCTCGACGGTCTTCTTCTACCTGCCCGACGTGCTGATCATCGGCAGCTGGCTCACCATTGCCGCACAGGTTCTGCGCGTCGTCGCGTACGTCATCTACCTGGTCTTCCTCGCAAAGTCCGTCAAGATGCTGCGCGAATAACCCGCATTCAACCGACAGGACTGCCTCGCGCAGTCCTGTTCTTTTTGCGCCGGTTCGGCGTCGCGAAGCGCTGTCTCATGAGGCATACGCGCGACACGCCAGGTAAAGCTTTTGCGCTCCGAGATTCTTCGCCTGCGGCTCAGAATGACAGCATGGCTCTCTCTTGAGGGGAAGCGCCGCGAAGCGGTGATGAGGTGTTGCCTCTTTTGCGGGCTGCCGGGGTCGTCAGCCC
>DFEW01000012.1 GCA_002369195.1 Christensenella sp. UBA3792 | reverse complement strand
CGCTGCAGGTCAAGTACATATAACACAGAACATCAAAAACAGCGGTCGGGATTTCCCGGCCGCTGTTGCGTCTTATGCTTGAGGTTCTTCGGCAATGCTTCGGAATGACGTGGAAAAGCGGCGTCATCCCAAGCGCAGCGAAGGATCTCAGAACGATTCGGCTTATTTGAGCGCTTCCTGCATCGCGTCCTCCTCATACTGGTGCATGTAGAGGTCGTGATAGTAACCGCCGAGTTTCAGCAGCGTTTCGTGATCGCCCTGCTCGACGATCGCGCCGTTGCGGATGACCAGAATGCGGTCGGCATTGCGGATCGTGGAAAGGCGGTGCGCCACCACGATGCTCGTGCGTCCCTTCAACACCTCGGTGATCGCGCTTTGGATTAGCTGCTCGGTCTCGGTGTCGATCGAGCTGGTCGCCTCGTCAAGCACGAAGATCTGTGGGTCGGCAAGGATCACGCGCGCAAAGGAGATCAGCTGCTTCTGACCGGTCGAAAGTCGAACGCCGCCTTCGCCGACCTCGGTGTCGTAGCCGTTCGGCTGCCGCTCGATGAACTCGTCCGCATGCACCATCGCCGCGGCGCGCCGCACGCTCTGCTCGTCCGCATCGGGATGTCCGAAGCGAATGTTGTCCGCGATCGTGCCGGAGAACAGGTGCGGCTGCTGCAGAACGTAGCCGAGAGACGATTGCAGCCACAGCTGCGAACGCTCGCGATAGTCTTTGCCGTCGATCAGAATCCGCCCGTTTTTGGGCTCGTAGAAGCGGCAGATCAGGTTTACGATCGTGCTCTTGCCCGCGCCGGTCTCGCCGACGAGCGCGACGGTTTCGCCGGCCCGGATGTGCAGATTGAAGTCCTTCAGCAGCGGTTCGGTTTCCTTATAATAGAAATCCACATGATCGAACACGACGTCGCCGTCGATCGGTTCCCAGTTTTCGCGCTTCGGATCCATCGTCGTGCCGTATTTCGCCTCGGCTTCGGGCGTGTCTCTGACTTCGGATTCGGTGTCCAAAAGTCCCAGTACGCGCTCGGCACTCGCCTGCGCGCTCTGCATGTCGGCAAAGATGCCCGCAAGCTGCTGGATCGGGTCGAAGAGACTCGACGCGTAGTTGATGAACGAAACGAGCGTGCCCGCCGTGATGATGCCGATGAACGTCTCTTCGCCGCCGAGCGTCGCCTGCACGCCCGCGCCGCCGAAGATCAGCGCAAGCGCCGTACCGACCGCGCCGAGCGTGGTGACGAGGGGGAAGAAGGTCGCGGACAGCACGGACGCGCGAATGCTCGCCTTGCGCATGTCGGAGGTGATCGTCTCGAACTCCGCGGCGTTTTGCTCCTCCCGCACGAGCGTCTTGGTCGTCATCGCGCCCATGATGCCCTCGTTGAACGCGCCGGTGATGCGCGAATTGTGCTTTCTGGCGACGCGCTGATACCGCAGGATCTTGCGCTGAATATACAAGCTGACGATCGCAAGCGGGGGAATGACGGCCAGAACGATCAGCGCGAGCTTCCAGTTGAACGAGAACATCGCCGCGAAGCAGAACGTGATGTAGAAGAACGACCAGCAGAAGTCCGTAATGCTCCACGCGATCATGTCGGAAAGCCGCGCGACGTCGCTGACCATGCGCGCCATGAGGTATCCGACGGAGGTCTTGTCGTAGTAGGAGAAGGACAGCGTCTGCAGCTTCAGGTACGCTTCCTGCCGGATCGTGTACGAGATCGCCGTTTCCATGCGTCCCGACCAGCCGATGAACCGCGTCGTGAAGAAGCCCTGCAGAACGACGAGCGCTGTATAGATGCCGAAGAACACCCAGAGTCCGTCGGTCGACGGCGCGTCGGCGGGACGCACGAACCGGTCGATCGCAAAGCGCGTCAGAACGGGGTAGAGCGCATCGATGATCGACACGATCAGCATCGAAACGAGGATGCGGACGAACAGTCCGCGATTGCGCAGCGCATAGCCGAACAGCCGTTTCCACAGCTTGCCGTCCATTTTGGCTTCCTTGTCGAAGTCAAGCTCGTTGTCGTAACTCATGCGTTCGCACCTCCTTCCGTCGGATAGTCTTGAATGCGCGCAATGCGCCGGTACAGACCGTCCTCTTTGATCAGCTGTTCATGCGGTCCCTGCTGCACGAGCTTGCCGTGATCGAGCACGAGGATGCGATCCGCTTCACACAGCGTTGTGATGCGGTGCGAGATGATAAAGAGAATGCCGTCGCCGTGGTGGTTTTTCAGCGCCTGGCGAATCTTCGCGTCGGTCTCGGTATCGACCGCGCTCATCGAATCGTCGAAGATCATGATCGGTGCACGCTGCATCAACGCGCGTGCGATTGCGACGCGCTGCTGCTGTCCGCCCGAAAGGGTAACGCCGCGTTCGCCGACGACTGTATCGTAGCCGTCCGCGAACTTCTCGATCACGTCGTGCACCGCCGCTTCCCTTGCGGCGCTTTTGAGCTCCTCATCGGACGCATCCGGCACAGTCAGCGTAATGTTTTCGCGGATCGTGCGCGAATAGAGGAACGGCTCCTGCAGCACGATCGCGATGTTTTTGCGCAGCAGCCGGTGGTCGATGTCGTTGATCGGCACGCCGTTGAGCGTAATCTCGCCGCCGGTGACCTTATAAAGACGCTGCAGCAGCTGCACCAGCGAGCTCTTGCCGCTGCCGGTGCTGCCGAGGATCGCGACAGTCTCGCCCGCATGCGCGGTAAAGCTGATGTCGTCGAGCACGTCGTTTGGCGTATCGTAACCGAAGGAGACGTGCGAGAACGTGATGTCGCCGCGAAGGTCGACGTCGGTGCGCGCCTTGCCGGGTTCGGTTTCGTTCTCGGCGTTCATGATCTCGTTGAGACGGTCGAGCGAAACGGTCGCCTTACCCATATCGGCGAGCACGCGTCCGAGCTGACGTACCGGCCAGGTCAGGCGGCTCGTCAACGAAAGGAACAGATAGATATCGCCGAGCGTAAACGGATCGGCGGTGCCACGCGTTTTGACGTAGAAGAGAATGCCGAACACGAGCGACAGCGCGATCTGAATGTACCCGACCGCGTCCGAGCTGCCCCAGTAGAAGCCGAGCAGGTTGACGAGCCGGATGTTCTTCTTGGAAAAGTCCTTGTTGAGCGCGGTGAACTTGTCGAACTCGGCGCGCTCCTGTCCGAACGCGCGCACGACGCGCACGCCGGTCAGGTTCTCCTGAATCGCGGTCGACATGGCGCCTTCGGCCTCATCGACCTCGGAGAAGTACTTGCGCACGAACCGGAAGTACAGAAAGCTTGACACGGTCAGCAGCGGCATGACCGCCATCGAGATCAACGCCATCTGCCACCGGATCGCAAACATCAGCGCGGCGGCGACGGCGAACATGACCGCGATGCGCACGATCTCCATCAACTGATTGGTCACGAACGCGCGCACAGTCTCGACGTCGGACGTGCAGCGCTGCACGAGATCGCCGGTCGAAATATGCTTGTGGTAATCGTACGGAACGGCGTTCAGCTTGCGGTAGAGCATGTCGCGCATCGTCTTTGCCATGCGTTCCGCGCCCTTCGAAACGTTGCGGCGGCGCAGGAAGGTAAAGAGACCGTTCAGCGCCGTGAACAGGAAGAAGAACAGCCCGCACAGCCAGTAGCTTCTGCCGAGCGGTCCGAGCGATTTTAAGTAGTTGAACAGGAACGCCGGGATCGACGGATCCTGATCGAGCAGCACGTAGTCGAGCGTATAGCTCGTAACGAGCGAGGAAAGATACAGCGCGACGATGCCGAGCACGACTTCGATCGCGCCTAAAAGGAACACGCCGATCGATCCCTTAAAAGCGGGGAGAAACAGCGGTCGGAACCGTTCTTTTTTCATCATATCAAAACATCTCCTGTGGATTCACCTCTAAGACCGCCTCTTCGCAGACGGTCCTGTGCAGGTCGTGGAATGCCGTGATCGCCCGCACGGCGTCGCGAAGACGCTTGGTGCGCAGCAGTTTCAGTACGATCTGGTAGCGCGAGCAGCCGGAGATGCGCGCGATCGGCGCCTGCGCCGCAACGAGCAGCAGCAGATCGTTTTTGCCCTCGCTTCCGAGCACGTTCATCAGCTCCGCTTCCAGCAGCTTTGCGTACGATAGGCAGCCCTGCTCGGCGGCCTGTTCGTTGTGATCGGCGAACACGATGCGCAAAAAGAGCGAGAACGGGGGATAGAGCAGCTTTTTACGCTCCATGATCTCATAGTGGAAGAACCCCGCGTAATCCTGCTCCTTCGCAAAGCGGATGATTGGATGCTGCGGTTCGTAGGTCTGCAGCACGACGCGTCCGGG
The DNA here is from genome assembly GCA_002369195.1 of Christensenella sp. UBA3792. Lineage (GTDB taxonomy): Bacteria > Bacillota > Clostridia > Christensenellales > CAG-138 > UBA3792. The sequence continues at coordinate 41,884 of DFEW01000012.1, read as the reverse complement.
CAGGTTGTCGCGTCCCGCGCGTCCCGCAACCTGCGTCAGAAGCTGGAATGTGCGTTCCGGCGCGCGGTAGTCGGGCAGGTTCAGCGTCGTATCGGCGCTCACGATCCCGACGAGCGTGACGTTCGGGAAGTCGTGTCCCTTCGCGATCATCTGCGTGCCGATCAGCACCTGCGCTTCGCCGCGGTGAAACGCGGACAGCAGCTTTTCATAGCTGCCCTTTTCGCGCATGGTGTCGGTGTCCATGCGCAGTGTGCGCACGGTCGGAAACAGCTTTAAGACCGCTTCCTCGACCTGCTCGGTGCCGATGCCGAACTGCTTGATAAACGGCTTTTTGCAGTTCGGACACTCCTTGGGCAGCGGCTTGACCGCCCCGCAGTAGTGGCAGCGCGTTCGCGATTCCGATTTGTGGTAGGTCATCGAAATGTCGCAGTTGTCGCACTTCAATACGTATCCGCAGCTTCTGCAGCTGACGAACGTCGCATAGCCGCGCCGGTTGATGAACAGCATCGCCTGCTGACCCGTGCCGATGCATTCGGACAGCCGTTCGACGAGCCGGTCGGAAAAGATGCTGTTGTTGCCCATCAAGAGTTCGTCGCGCATGTTGACGACCTCGACGGTCGGCAGCGGTCTGCCTTCGACGCGCTCCGGCAGCTCGACGAGCCGGTATTTTCCGCTCAGCGCGCGTGAATAGCTCATCAGCGACGGCGTGGCGCTGCCGAGCACGAGCGTGCCGCCGCATTCGCGCACGCGCTTTGCGGCGATCTCGATCGCGAGATAGCGCGGCTGCGTTTCGCTCTGATAGCTCGATTCGTGCTCCTCGTCGACGATCACGAGCTTCAGCCGCTCGGTCGGTGCAAAGATCGCGCTTCTGGCGCCGATCACGATGTCTGCAAGCCCGAGCCGGATGCGCCGCCATTCATCGAAGCGTTCGCCCGCGGACAGCCGACTGTGCAGCACGGCGATGCGGTCGCCGAACCGGTCCGTAAACCGCCCGACCGTCTGCGGGGTCAGCGAGATTTCCGGCACGAGCACGATCGCCTGTCCGCCGCTTTCAAGGCAGTCCGCGATCGCTTTCAGATAGACTTCCGTCTTGCCGCTTCCGGTCACGCCGTGCAGCAGCAGGACCGAGCCGTTCGCCTGCGCCATTGCCTCGTCGATCGCCTGCGCGGCGCGCGTCTGCGCCGCCGTGAGCGTGTGAACGGGCGTGTGGATGCGCATCTTTTGCGGACGGCGGAACACCGTTTCGCTCTGTTCGATCAGGAATCCGCGTGAAATGAGCGCGTTGATCGCCGCGGTCGAGTTCGGATAGAACGCGTTGATGTCGGGGACCGATGCTTCCGCGTTGATCTTCGCGACCAGTTCCAGCACGCGCTTTTGCGCCTGCGCGCGGTTCAGCGAGGCAAGCGCGGCGTCCAGATCGAGGTTTTCGGCAAGCCGCACGGTACGCACGCGCTTTTCTTTGACGCGCATCCCGCGAAGCTGCGCGGGGATCATCAGCCGCAGCGCGTCGACGAACAGGCAGTGGTAGGCGTCCTGCATCCATTCGGCAAGCGCGATCTGCTCCGGCAGAAGCACGGGGTACGGCTCGACGATGCGGCAGATATCCTTGATCGACGGATAGTCCGAATCGTCCTTGATCGCGACGACAAACCCTTCCTTGAGACGGTCGCCCTGACCGAACGGGACCAGCACGTGATGCCCGACGGACACATCAAGTCCCTCGGGGATGCGGTAGGTGAACCGGCGGTCCACCGCGCTGTGCGCAATGTCAACGACGATCTCAGCGAACATACATGCAAAAAATGCCCGTTACGCGAACGCAACGGGCAAAAGAAGACCTTTTTCAGCTCTCTTTCGGTGCGTTCAGAACCAACTTGTCATGATACAGTTCATCCACGGCCATGGAAACCGGCTTGTTCGAACCGAGCTTCTCGGGATGATCCTGCAGCTGACGCGCGCGGTTGGCAACCGCGGTGACGAGCAGATAGCGGCAGCCCGCCTTTTCGACCAGCTCGTTCAGAGAAGGATAATTCATCATATCGTTTCGCCTCCTGTTAATTTCGTAATGAGTTCCGCGTTCCGTTCCGTGCGGTTCAGTTCCGCCGAAAGGATCGCTTCCATATCCGCAACCGCCTCTTCGACGACGTCGTTGATGACCATGTAGTCGTAACGGGGCAGTTTTTTGAGTTCCTCCAGGGCCGTTGCGGTGCGCACGTCGATCGACTCCTGCGTTTCGGTGCCGCGTCCGACCAGCCGCTGCTTCAAGATCTGCAGGGACGGGGGAGCGATGAACACCATCACCGCGTCGGGGCAGGTCTCTTTGACCTTCATGGCGCCCTGTACGTCGATCTCCAGGATGACGTGGTTGCCCTTTTCACGCTCGGCTTCGACGAACGCTTTTGGCGTGCCGTAGTAGTTCATGCCGAATACGTGCATGTACTCAAGGAATGCGTTCTGTTCGATCATCCGGTCGAATTCTTCCTTGGTGCGGAAGAAGTAGTGCACGCCCTCGATCTCGCCGGGACGCGGCGCGCGCGTCGTGACGGATACGGACATCTTGATCTCCGGATGCTTCGCAATCAAAGCGCCGTCGACGGTTCCCTTGCCGACGCCGGCGGGACCGGAGACGACGAGCAACAGACCTTTTTTCTTTCTTGCCATAGAAACTCCTTAACCTTCCGCGCGATAGTCGGCGTTCAGCCGCCGCGCGATCGTTTCCGTTTGCAGGGCGGACAGCACGACGTGTCCGCTGTCCATCATCAGCACGGCGCGGGTTTTTCTGCCGCAGCTTGCGTCAATCAGAAGCCGGTGTTCGCGCGCGTCCTGAATGATGCGCTTGACCGGCGCGGCATCCGGACCGACGATCGCGACGATGCGCGCCGCCGAAACGATGTTGCCGAACCCGACCGATATGAGATCCATCTCTCTCATGCGCTTACTCCACGTTCTGAATCTGCTCGCGCAGCTTTTCGATCTCGGCCTTGCAGCCGAGCACCGCCTTGGTCAGCTCCGCATCGTTCGCCTTGCTGCCGATGGTGTTGCATTCGCGGTTCATTTCCTGCACGATAAAGTCCATGTTGCGCCCGACCGGCTGTTCCGAGACAAGGTATTGCCGGAACTGCGCGATATGGCTCTTTAAGCGCACCAGCTCCTCGTCGATGCAGCAGCGGTCCGCGAACAGCGCGATCTCGGTCGCGAGCCGCGCGCGGTCGATTTCAGCGTCACTTAGAACGCTTTCAATACGCTCGTTGAGCTTTTTACGGTAGTCCTCCGCAACGAACGGGGCACGGGCGAGAATCTGCTCGCGGTACGTGTCCATCTGATCGACGCCGCCGTTCAGCGCGGCTTTCAAGCGCTCGCCTTCGGCCTTTCGCATCACGATCATGCCGTCCAGCGCAAGGTTCGCCGCCTCGACGGCGAGCGATACGAGCGCGTCGTTGTCCTCGTCCGCGGGGACGATCTCCGTCACGTCCGGCAGACGGAGCGCGTTCGAAAGCGTCAGGTCGTAGGTAAGGTTCAGCTTCTCGTTCGCTTCGCACGCCCGCACGATATAGGCGAGAAGCAGGGCTTCGTCGATGCGCACGGTCTTTGCGTCGCTGCGTGTGTTGCGGTAGTTCACGAACACGTCGACATGACCGCGGCTCAGCCGTGCGCCGATCGCGGCGCGCAGCGGATCCTCGATGCACGAAAGCAGGCGCGGCAGACGCATCGACACATCCAGAAACCGATGGTTGACGCTTTTGAGTTCGACGGTCAGTTCGCGTCCGTCGCGGGCAGCCGTGCCCTTTCCGTATCCGGTCATGCTGTTCATAGAATCCACCTCCGCAAATCCACAGTATACCACAGAGCGCGACCGAATTACAAGTGGTCGCGCCCGGTTTTTCAATAAAAGAGCTTCGCGATCGGGCTGTCCGCGTCCAGAATCAGCGTCTTTTGCTCGCCGGTCATCGACTGCTTCAATGCGTCGAGCGCGATCATGAACGTGTAGAAGTCCGCTTCGTCCTCGGTGTCGTACACGTCGGCAAGGATGCGCATGTACTCGGCGTCGCCCTCCGCGCGGATGCGCAGCGCATCGGCTTCCGACTCGGAGAGAATGATCTTGACCTGCTTGTCCGCGCTGTTGCGGATCTGCTTCGCCTCGGCATTGCCCTCCGCAAGATACGATGCCGCGATGTTGTTGCGTTCGGAGATCATGCGCGTGTAGACCGCGTCCTTGTTGTCGTCGGGCAGGTCGAGCGTCTTGGTTTCGACTGCGAGCATTTCGATGCCGTAGCGGTCGAAGCTCGTGCCGATGTTCGCCATGACGAGACCGACGATCTCGCCGTCGCGTCCCGAAATGACCTTCTCCTGATTCTGCGAGGAAATGACGGTCTTGAGCGCGTTATAGACGATCGCGTTGATGCGGCTTTCTGCGTTCGTCACGCTGCCGGAAAGCGATTCGATGAACAACCGCGGGTCGCTGATGCGCCACATTGCGAACGAATCGAGCACCATCGAGTGCTTGTCCGCGGTAATGACGTCCGAGATCGGCAGGTCGTAGAGCAGAACCGCCTTGCTCAGCTTTTTCGTCTCCTGCACGAACGGTACCTTGAAGTAGAGCCCCGGCTCGGTCTTGACGTCCTTGACCGCGCCGAATTCCATGACGACGCCGTATTCATTCGGATGTACGACGAACACGGAGCCGGAGACGACGATGAGGATTGCGACCAGCGCGACGAGCGCGAGAATCCATCCGATCAGTTTGCGTTTCATATCAGTTGCCTCCTTCCGCACCGTTTGCCGTGCCCGGCGCAACAAAGCTGTCGATCGGCAGAACCGCCTGCAAGGCGTTGCCGTCCTTGCCCATGATGATGACCTTCATGTCGGGGAAGATCGCGCTGATCGATTCGTAGAACAGACGCTGCTTGGTGATCTCCGGATACTTCGCGTACTCCTGATAGAGCTGCGCAAAGCGCGACGCCTGACCGTTCGCCGCATTGATGCGCGCGGTCTTATATGCCTCGGCGCTCTGCAAAATTTCGTCCGCATCCGCCTTTGCCGCAGGCAGAACCTCGTTCGCGTACTTGTTCGCGTTGTTCGTCGCGGTTTCGGCGTCCTGCTTGGCGGTCTCGACCGCCTTGAACGCCTCCTGCACAGCCATTGTCGGCGGTTCCGCATCCTGAATCGTGATGCTCACGAGCGTGATGCCGAGGTCCTCCTTGTCGAGCCGGTTCAGAATCTTGTCCTTGATCGACGCCTGAATCTCGCTCTTGCCGGTCGTGATCACGTCGTCGACGCGGTAGAGACCGATCGTGTCGCGGATGTAGGACTGGCACAGCATTTTCAGAATGCCGACCGGATCCTGCGAGTTGTAGAGGTATTTGACCGGATCGGTGACGCGGTATTCAACGTAGAAGTCGACGTTGACGAAGTTGTAGTCCACCGTGATCATGACCGACTCCGAATCGATCGAGTTGCCGGTATTGAGATCGTAGCCGATCGCAAAGCCCTTGGTCGCCTTGCTCACGTAATGCTTTTGTTGAATGAACGGGATCTTCATTTTGAGACCCGGTTCGCTGACGACCGACGCCTTGCCGAACGTCGTAATGACCGCGAATTCATCCTCGTTGAGCTCGTAGAACGAGCTGAACACGAGGATCAGCCCCAGCACGACCAGCACGCCCGCAATCGCAATCGTCTTTGCAATCCGGCGGCGGTTCGGTTCTCTGTATTTCGGAATGTTCTGTTCCATATCCGTTCCTTTCCCGAAAGCGCTGCTTTCGATTCGTATGGGTTAAAAGAGACGGTATAGCTCATCCGCGCCCGGCGGGTCGAGCTCCGTTCCGTCCGTAAAGGAAAAACCGCTTTCCTGCACGCGTCCGATGATCGCGGCGGGAATGCCGGCGCTGCGCAGCGCATCGCACATCGCCCGTCCGTCCTCGCAGGCAATGAGCATCGATCCGCTGGCGATCAGCCGGTACGGATCGATCCCGAGCGCGTTTGCGATCGCTTCCGTTTCCTTGCGCACGGGGATCGCACCGCGGTCAACGAGCGCCCCGCAGCCGGTCTGCGCCGCAAGCTCCCAGACCGCGCCGAGCACGCCGCCTTCCGTGACATCATGCATCGCATGCGCACCGTGCTTCATGGCAACGCGGCTTTCCGGCACGACGGAAAGATGTGCGGAAAAACCCCGCGCCGAAGCGAGCAGGGGAGCGGGAAGCTCTTTGAGCCGGTCGGCAAAGTCCGTCGCCAAAAGCAGCGTGCCTTCGAGACCCGCCCACTTGGTCATGACGATCGCGTCGTTCGGCTTTGCGCCGCAGAGCGCGGCGTTTCGCGCCGTTCGCGCCAGAACCGTCGTGCAGGTGGTCACGCGCGTGACCGCGTCCGTCACCTCGGTATGCCCGCCAAGAATGTCCACGCCGGCCGTGCGCGCGGCGGATTCGAGATCGTCGGCGATCCGGTCGACCATGTCCTCGGTCGCATCGGACGGCAGCAGCAGCGTCACCAAAAGCCCGACCGGTTCCGCGCCGCCCGCCGCCGCGTCGTTGCAGTTGACGTGTACGGAAAGTGCGCCGATGTGCTTCCAGTCGGCGGAGGTTATGGGGTCGCAGCTTGTGACGATGAGATCGTCCGAGAAATCGAGCATCGCACAGTCCATGCCGATGCGCGGCGCGCCGAAGGATTCGGGACGCGTCGCTTGAAACTTATCGAGGATCAGCCGCTTTAAGGTGTCGTTGTCCAGTTTGCCTAATTTCATAATCCGAGTTTTGCCAAAAATTCCGCTTCGCTGAGCATCGGAATGCCGAGCGCCTGCGCCTTGTCCGCCTTGCTGCCGGCACTTTCGCCGACGACCACGAACGAAGTTTTCTTCGAAACGCTGCCCGCCGCCTTGCCGCCGTTCTGTTCGACGAGTGCTTCTGCGTCGCGCCGCGAGAGCGTCGAGAGCGTGCCGGTGATCACGACCGTCATGCCCGCAAGGGGCAGATCGCCCTGTTCGACCGCTTCAACCTCCTGCGGCTGCACGCCGTGCTCGAGCAGCAGATCGATCTGCGCACCGATGCGCGGATCGCGGAAGAAGTCGTACACATCCTTCGCCACGACGTCGCCGATGTCGTCGATCGCGTTGAGCGCTTCTTCGCTCGCATTGCGCACCGCGTCGAGCGTACGGAACGTGTTCGCAAGGTCGCGCGCGGTCTTGACGCCGACGTTCGGAATGCCGAGCGCGTAGAGAAACGATGCGAGCGGACGGTGCTTGCTCGCTTCGAGCGCGTCCAAAAGGTTCTGCGCCTTTTTATGCCCGAAGCGCTCGAGCGCGACGAGCTGTTCGTGCGAGAGCACGTACAGTTCCGGAATCGTCGAGATGCCGAACGCGTCGATCAGCTGTTCCGCCGTCTTGCCGGCAAAGGTGTCGATATCCATCGCATCGCGCGAGGCGTAATGCTCGAGCCGTGCCGCGATCTGCGGACGGCAGGAGAGCGAGTTCGTGCAGAACAGGTGCGCGCCGCGAAGCTCCACATGCGCGCCGCATTGCGGGCACACCGTCGGTTTTTCGACGGGACGCAGGGGCGTATCGTCCGGCACCGCGCCGAGGATTTCGGGAATGACGTCGTTGCTTCTGCGGATGAACACGCGCGAGCCGATCCCGACGCGCTTGCGCTGTATGTCGTCCCAGTTGTTCAGCGTCGCCTTTTTGACGGTCACGCCGGAGAATTCGACCGGATCGATGTGCGCAAGCGGCGTGAGCTTGCCGGTTCTGCCGACCTCCCAGGTGACGTCGTTGACGGTCGCGGTCAGCTCCTCGGCAGCGAACTTGTACGCCATCGCCCAGCGCGGGTATTTCTCCGTCGCGCCAAGCCGTTCGCGCAGCGCGAAGTCCGTGACCTTGACGACCATGCCGTCGATCAGAAAATCCAGCGTGCCGCGCCGTTCGGACGCGCGCTCGATCTCCTCCAATATCTCGTCGGCGGTTTTGAGATACTTTTCGAACGGGCTGACGGGCAGACCGTTCTCCGCCAAAAACGCAAGCATCTCCTGCTGCGTTTTGAGTTCCTTCCCTTCGATGTAGCCGACGTTGTAGCAGATCACGTCGAGCTTTCGTGCCGCGGTCACGGCGGGATCGAGGTTTCTGAGCGCGCCCGCCGCGGCATTGCGCGCGTTCTTCAGCGGCTCGGTCGCGGTTTTGTTGTACGCGTCGAGCACGGAAAGCTTCATGATACATTCGCCCTGCACCTCCATGCGTCCCTTGAACGGGATCGACAGGGGAACGGAGCGGATCGTGCGGATCTGCGGCAGGATCGCTTCGCCGGTCACGCCATTGCCGCGCGTCGCGCCCTGCACCAGAATGCCGTTGTCGTAGGTGAGGTTCACGGTCAGTCCGTCGAACTTGTATTCGAGCCCGAACAGCGGCGGCTCGGGGGACGCGTCGGTCACCTTGCGGATGAAATCGCCGAGCGCTTCGGGCGTGCGCACCTTGTCGAGACTCCAGAGCCGACCGAGGTGCGTGTGCTGTGCAAAGCTCTTGAGCGGCGCGCCGCCCACGCGCAGCGTCGGACTGTCGGGCAGAACGACGCCGGTTTCGGCCTCGATCTTCAAAAGCTCGTCGTACAGCGCATCGTATTCGGCATCGGAAACAAGCGGCGCGTCCTGCTCGTAGTAGGCGGCCGCATAGCGGTTTAGAAGGCGAACGAGTTCGGTTTGACGGTCCATATCAGTTCTCCAGCAGTTCGAGCGGCGCGAATCCGGCCGCCAGTTTCTTCACGGTGCCGTTGTCGAAGCGAATCTGCACGATCATCGACGCGCCGGTGCCGTCCGTGCCGAGGATCTCGCCCTCGCCGAACACCTTGTGGCGCACGCGGTCGCCGACCTTGCCCGAAAACGCTTTGACGGCGGGCTTGGACGGTTCCGGCTTGGTGCCGATGTCCGCAGCGACCGGTTCGCGGCGGCGGGTGGGGAGCGGCGCGGTAAAGAACGACGAGCGCGCCGGCGCTTCCTGCCGGTATCCGGATGCGGCGCTGCGCGGCTTCGACGCCTGCGGCAGGCGGATCGTATCGCCCATTTCGGTCAAAAACCGCGAGGGCATCGCGCTTTCGGTGCGCCCGTAGAGCGTGCGCTCCTTTGCGTAGGACAGGTACAGCCGCTTTTTGGCGCGGGTCACGCCCACGTAGCACAATCGGCGTTCCTCCTCCAGCTTGTCGTCGTCGTAGCTCGATTGACCGGAGGGGAAGAGTCCCTCCTCGAGTCCGCACAGAAAGACGACGGGGAATTCGAGTCCCTTTGCGGCGTGCAGCGTCATCAGGTTCACGCAGCCGTTCGATTCGTCCACGTTGTCCGCCTGCGAGAACAGGGCGACGTTCGTCAAAAACGACTGCAGAACATTGCCGTCGTCCGCGGTGTAGCCGCGTTCGAACTCCTCGATATAGCCGATGAACTCCTCGACGGTCTCGGCGCGCGATTCGTAGTTTTCCTTTTTATCGTCCTTGAGGTACGCATCGTACCGGATCCGGTCGAGCATGTACCGCGTGAACGCGGCAAGCGGCATCGCGTCGAACTTCTCGTACATCTCCTGAAAGAGATCGAGGAACGGGAAGAACTTCGCCGCCGTTCGAGCGGGCAAGTCCTTCGAATCGATCGCCGCGCTCATGAACGGAATGCCGCGCTCGTGCGCGTTGTTGACGAGCGCCACGATGCTCTGCGCGCCGATGCCGCGCGGCGGCAGATTGACCGCGCGCAGGAACGCTTCGTCGTCCGCGGGATTTAAGATGAGCCGCAGATACGCAAGGATGTCCTTGACCTCCGCGCGCGAGAAGAACGACACGCCGCCGTACACGCGGTAGGGGATCAGAAAGCTCTTGAGCATCATTTCAAGCACGCGGCTTTGTGCATGGGTGCGGTAGAGGATCGCGTAGTCGTCGTAGCGTGCGCCGAGCCGCGCCGCGTTCGCGATGCGCGAGCAGATATAGTACGCCTCGTCGCGTTCGTCGTTCGCCTCGTGCACGTCGATCGGATCGCCGCCCTTTTCGGACGTCCAGAGCTTCTTCTCCTTGCGTCCCTTGTTGTTCACGATGACCGCGTTCGCCGCATCGAGAATGCGCTCGGTCGAACGGTAGTTCTGTTCGAGACGGATCACCTTGCAGCCCTCGAAGTCTTTTTCGAACTCCAGAATGTTGCGGATGTCCGCGCCGCGCCAAGCGTAAATGCTCTGATCGTCGTCGCCGACCACGCACAGGTTGCGATGCACCTTCGCGAGCAGATTCACGATATGATACTGCGCAAGGTTCGTGTCCTGATACTCGTCCACAAGAATGTAGCGGAACCGGTCGCGGTACTTTTCGAGCACCTCCGGGCACGTCTCAAAGAGGCGGATCGTGCAAAGCAGCAGGTCGTCGAAATCGAGGGCGTTCGCGTCCTTCAAACGCTTTTCGTAGAGCTTGAACGCTTCGAGCACCTGCGTCGGCTGACCGGTCTCGCGCAGGAAGGCGAGGGGGTTGAGCGAATGGTTCTTTGCGTGCGAGAATACGCCCTGCAGCATCCGCTTCGTATAGACCTTGTCGTTGAGGTTCAGGTCCTTGATGCAGTGCCCGATCAGCGACTGCTGATCCTGCTCGTCATATATAATGAACGTTTTCCCGTAGCCGAGCTTGTCGATCTCCATCGAAAGCAGCCGCGCGCAGAATCCGTGGAACGTCGCGACCCAGATCGCGTTCGCGTCGGTCGATACGAGCGCGTCCACGCGTTCGCGCATTTCCTTGGCGGCTTTGTTCGTAAAGGTCAGCGCGAGGATGCGGTACGGCGGAACGTTCTTTTGCTCGATCAGATAGGCGATGCGGTGCGTCAGAACGCGCGTCTTGCCGCTGCCCGCGCCTGCAAGAATCAGAAGCGGTCCTTCGGTCGTCGTGACGGCTTCGCGCTGCTGCGGGTTCAGTTTATCCAGATCCATGCTTCCCTCACTTTTGACGCGCAAGAAGCGCGTCCCATACGAAGTTGTAAATCGATTCGCCGGCTTCGTCCCAGCGGCTGCGCATCTCGATCGCCTGCTCCTCACTCGGCGTGTCGAGGGAGACGGAGAAGATCACGCGGTCCCGCTCGGTCACGGAAAGGTGCAGCGTCGCGCCGTTCGCGTGCTTTTCGATGCGGCTCGAAAGCTGCGTCTCGCGCGCGAACGAATCGCGGTTTTCGGCAAGATACGCGTCGAGCTTTCTGCGCTCGCTTTCGGGCACGGACTTTTCGAACATCGAGAGCGCGTCGCGTCCCGCGTCGGTGATGCCGTAGCAGTCGCCGAACGGCTTTCGCAGCTCGGCAAGCATCCCGTCCTCCAAAAGCTCGCCGACCGCGTTCCAGAAGGCGAAGTGATCCATCTCGCTGTTCAAGATCGCCGTGCGGTACAGCTGGTCCGCCGAGAGCAGCGAACCGGCGTGCTCGGTGATGTACAGGATCATCAGCTTATACTTGGTTTCCCCGTGGGTAAAATATGGCATTACACACCTCCATAATTAAACTAATTTTAACATACAGCGGGCGCATACGCAACAGCGAATTGCGAAAAACAGGACCCCAAATCTGCGCAAAAATGTCAAGATATATGAAAAAAACTCTTTACAAGCGCCGAATGTTGTGGTAGTATACCAACGATCAAGAAACCTTTAATCCGGTACGGGATGCCGGCAAGGCGAACATACGGCGTTTTTATAAGCGAAGTCTGTCTTGCTGTGCATACGGCAAGACTTTTTTTATGCGGAGGGTGCGATGGAAGAACGGAAACTCGTCGATGCGCAAACGATGGATCGCATGCTGATGCGCCTTTCGCATGAGATCATCGAGGGCAACGGGGACGTGCAGGAACTGTATCTGGTCGGGATCCGCCGCAGAGGCGTGCCGATCGCAAAGCGGCTCAAAGCGAACATCGAGCGCTTTTCCGATATCCGCGTGTACCTCGGCGCGCTCGACATCACGCTGTACCGCGACGATCTGAAGGAGCTGTTCCCGATGCCGCAGGTGCACGGGTCGGACATTCCGTTCGACGTCAACGGCAAGGTCGTCGTGCTCGTGGACGACGTGATCTATACCGGCCGGACGGCGCGCGCCGCGATGGACGCGCTGATCGAACGGGGCAGACCCGCCGCGATTCGCCTGTGCGTGGCGGTCGACCGCGGACACAGGGAGCTGCCGATCGCCGCAAACTACGTCGGCAAGAACATCCCCACCTCGCACAGCGAGTTTGTCTCGGTGCGCATGGAGGAGACCGACGGCGTCAACGAGATCGCGGTCAACCGCAAAGAATAAGCCGCACCGCCGATCGATCGGATCACGAAACCGCTTTTTCTCCGTCATCTTGAGCCGCCCGCGGCGAAGGATCCCGGAACGGAACACGAATCAAACCGCAATGCGGATTGAGATACAGACATAATAAAAGGACACAGGGAGGTACATTATGAATCTGGTCTACAACATTAAGGACAAACCGAAATTCGGTCAGACGCTGCTCTTTGCATTGCAGCAGCTGCTCGCCATCATGGCGGCAACCATCGCGGTTCCGTCGGTCGTCAACGGCGCAACCGGCGCAACGATGAGCCAGACCGCCGCGCTGTTCGGCGCAGGCGTCGGCACGCTCGTCTATCTGCTCTTCACGAAGTTCAGAAGCCCGGTCTTCCTCGGCAGCTCGTTCGGCTTCCTCGGCTCGATGTTCGCGGCATTCGCGGGCGGCGTGTCCATGCAGCTCGGTTATCTCGGTCTGATCCTCGGCGCATGCTTCGCGGGTCTCGTCTATGTCATCATCGCACTCGTCGTCAAAGCGGTCGGCGTCAACTGGATCAATAAGCTGATGCCCGCCATCATCATCGGGCCGACCGTCGCGATCATCGGTCTGTCGCTCGCAAGCAACGCGGTCGGCGATCTGACCACCGGCGCTGTTTCCGCTTCCCCGTACGTCTGCATCATCTGCGGTCTCGTCACGCTGTTCGTCACGATCATCTGCTCGGTCTACGGCAAGAAGATGATGAAGATGATCCCGTTTGTCATCGGCATCATTGCCGGCTATATCGTTTCCATGATCTTCACGCTCATCGGCAACGCGACGCAGAACCCGAACCTCATCGTCATCAATTTCTCGCTGTTCAAGTCCATCGCATGGGTGCCGGACTTCACGTTCCTGACCGCGTTCAAGGGCTTCACCGATCCGAACTTCAACATCGGCTACGTCGCAACGATCGCCGTTGCCTACGTTCCGGTCGCGTTCGTCGTCTTTGCGGAGCATCTTGCCGACCATAAGAACCTGTCCTCGATCATCGGCACCGATCTCACAAAGGATCCGGGTCTCCACCGCACGCTGCTCGGCGACGGTATCGGCTCCTTCGCCGGCGCGCTGTTCGGCGGCGCCTGCAACACGACCTACGGCGAGTCGATCGCCTGCGTCGCGATCTCCGGCAACGCTTCTGTCATTACGATCCTTTACACCGCGATCCTTGCGATCGTCGTCAGCTTCGTCGGACCGTTCGCAACGTTCCTCGCGACGATCCCCGGCTGCGTCATGGGCGGCGTCTGCTTCGCGCTCTACGGCTTCATCGCGGTCTCCGGTCTGAAGATGATCCAGAAGGTCGATCTCAACAACAACCGCAACCTGTTCGTCGTTTCGATGATCCTTGTCGCGGGCGTCGGCGGACTGACGGTCAGCTTCGGCAAGGTTTCTCTCACCACCGTTGCCTGCGCGCTGATCCTCGGCATCCTCGCAAACATCGTGCTCGGCGGCATGAAGAAACAGCCGGAAGATAAGAACGAAAAAGCGGAATAATCCGAAAGCATGAACAAAGCCCGTTCGAAAGAGCGGGCTTTTTTCGTGCGCGATCGCATATGCTGAACCGACAAAGGAGGGAAACGTATGCGCACATTGCGATTGAAGGACAGCGGCCTGTGCGTCAAATACCTGCAGGCGGCGCTGCACCGCGCGGGAGCAGACGCCGGGGAGATCGACGGATATTTCGGCAACCGCACGGCGCGCGCGCTGCGGGCGTTTCAAAGCGCGGCGCACCTCGATGCGGACGGCGTGGCGGGACGGCTGACGCGGGCGGCGCTCTATCCGTACCTGACCGGATCGACGTTCACCGTTTTGCGCGAGGGCGACGACGCACAGTCCGTGGCGGAGCGCTTTTCGACCGATGCGGACGCGGTGCGCACGGCGAACCCCGGCATCGCGTGGACGGCGGGTGAGACGGTGACCGTGCCGCTTCCGTTCGACGCCGTCTTTACGAACGTGCCGTACGGCTCGTTTCTGACCGCGTGCGTCACGGAAGGACTGCTGCTGCGCTATCCGTTTTTGGCGCGGTTCCCGATCGGCGCAAGCGGAACGGGCAGACCGATCGACGCGCTGCGCATCGGCGCGGGCGCGCGGCGGGTCGGCGTCAACGCGGCGCATCACGCGAACGAGTGGATCACAACGCCGCTGACGCTGCTTTTCATAGAGCAATACGCAAAGGCGATCGCCAAGGACGGCACGGTCGGCGGCGTTCGCGCAAGGACGCTGTACGAAACATCGACGCTGACGCTCGTGCCGCTGGTGAACCCGGATGGCGCGGACCTCGTGACCGGCGCGATCGAGCCGGGCGACAGCTATTACGAAAGCGCAAAAGCGCTCGCGTCGTTTTATCCTTTCATCCCGTTCCCGTCCGGCTGGAAGGCGAACCTGTTCGGCGTCGATCTCAACCTCGGCTATCCGGCGGGGTGGGAGAGTGCGCGGGCGATCAAGTACCGGCAGGGGTATACGCGCCCCGGACCACGCGACTGGGTCGGCACGCGTCCTCTGGAAGCGCCGGAAAACCGCGCGATGGCGGAGCTGACGCGCGCGGACGGGTACGATCTCGTGATCGCGTACCATACGCAGGGCGGCGAAATCTACTGGCGGTACCGCGATCGCGCACCGCTCGGTTCGCGCGCGCTTGCCGAGCGCTTTTCCGAAGCGTCCGGTTATGCGGTTGCCGACGCGCCATATGAGAGCGGCTTTGCCGGCTATAAGGACTGGTTCATCGATGCGTTCGCAAAAAGCGGTTTTACGATCGAGGCGGGAAAGGGCGAGAACCCGCTTCCGCTGTCCGATCTTCCCGAACTGTATCGGCAGAACGAGGGTATTCTTATGGGCGCGCTCGCACCGTAGCGCGCTCTTGAAATATCAAGGGGAATCTGCTATACTCTTTTGCATGGAAACCACGAAAAAAACCACATTTGTCAAGGGCGCCGCAATCCTTGCCGCGGCGGGTCTTGTTTGCAAGCTCATCGGCGTGCTCTTCCGCATCTTCGCGGTGCGCATCGTCGGCGAGCCCGGCATGAAATACTATGAGCTCGTCTATCCCACGTACTCATGGCTGCTGATCATCTCAAGCTCCGGCATCCCGACGGCAATCTCGCGTCTCGTCGCGGAGCGCGCGGCGGTCGGCAACCACGACGGTGCGCGGCGCGTGTTCCGGCGCTCGCTTTTGCTGCTCTTTCTGATCGGCACCGTCACGTCCGCGCTGATGTTCTTCGGCGCGGGATGGCTCGGCGAAACGGTGCTGAACGGCGGGGAAGGCGCGAAGTACTCAATGATGGCGCTCGCGCCGGCGCTGCTGTTCGTGTCGCTGATCTGCGCGTACCGCGGGTACCTGCAGGGGCTGCAGCGCATGACCGGCACGAGCATTTCGCAGTTTGCCGAACAGGTATTCAAATTCATCTTCGGTCTGCTGCTCGCGGGCTATCTGTTCAAGCGCTACGAAGGCACCGGCTTTGCCAACGCCGCGGGCGCAGCGGGACTGCTGCTGGGCGTGACGATCTCCGAGATTCTCGCGCTCGTTGTGATGATGCTCTTCTATGCGCGCACAAAAGGACAGTATCCGGCGCTGATCGCGGATCCGAACCCGCATGAGCGCGTGATCGGACCGATGCTCATGATCGCGGTGCCGATTACGCTCGGCGCATCCATCCTGCCGATTGCAAACTTCCTCGACTCCGTTATGATCACGCGCCTGCTGCAGCGGATCGGCGCGCCGTTTACGACGTTCCTTGCGCGGGACTTCACGTTCGCGGACCTGAACTATCAGGCGCTCTGCACCTATGTGCGCTCCATCATCAACCTGCCCGCAACGCTGACGGTCGGCATCTCCATGTCGATCGTTCCGGCGATCTCAGCGGCGCGCGTGCAGAAGGATGCAAAGGGCATGCAGCTGCTTTCCCTGCTGAGCTTGAAGATCGCGATGGCGATCGGTCTGCCGTGCGCGGTCGGTCTGTCCGTGCTCGCGGGACCGATCATTCGGCTGCTGTATTCGCGCGTGACGCCCGAAGCGTACGCGATCGCCGTGCCGCTGATGCACGTCGCGCCGTTCACCGTCATCTTTATCTCGCTCGTGCAGACCGCCACCGGCGCGCTGCAGGGCGCGGGCAAGCACCGTCTGCCGGTCTGGTTCCTGCTGATCGGCGGCGTCACCAAGGTGCTCGTCAACATCATCTTCATTCCGATGCCGAAGATCAACATCCTCGGCGCGGTGTTCTCGAATCTCGCCTGCTTCGGCATCGCGGGCATCCTCGATACGGTTGCGCTGCTGAAGATCACCGGCGCGCGGCTCAACGCGCTCGATACGTTCGTAAAGCCCGCGTTCGCGTCCGCGGTCATGGGCGCGGGGGCATGGGGCGCGCAGCGGCTGCTGTCGCGCATTCCGCTGTTCGGCGGCGGGCGTATGGCGGCGATCGCGACCGTGCTCGCGATCGTGCTTGCCGTGCTGATTTACGGCGCGATGACGCTTGCGCTCGGCATGTTCACGCGCGAGGAGCTGACCTATATTCCGGGCGGCAGAAAGCTTGCCCGCTTTGCAAGGAGATAACATGAAAACCATTACCGTTGCGCCGCTGTCTACGCCGCAAACGCTGACGAAAGCTGCCTGGGATGCGATTCAAAACGCATCCGTCCTGTATCTGCAAACGCGCGAACATCCCGGCGCGCGTCCCGTGCTGGAGGCGGGGCTGCCGTTCGTTTCGATGGACGATCTTTATGAGAGCGCGGAGGACTTCG
This sequence comes from Christensenella sp. UBA3792, assembly GCA_002369195.1. GTDB lineage: Bacteria > Bacillota > Clostridia > Christensenellales > CAG-138 > UBA3792. The sequence goes on along the minus strand of DFEW01000012.1, from coordinate 24,882 downwards.
AAGCGCTGAACGCGGCGATCGCCGACCGGCTCACCGCGGGCGAGGACTGCGTGTACGCCGTCATGGGCGACGGCTGCTTTGCACAGGCGGACGCGATCGCAAAGGCGGCGAAAAAGCGCGGCTTTCGCGTCGAGACGCTGCCGGGCATTTCCTATGCGAAGGCGGCGTTTCCCGATCTGCAGGACGCCTGCATCTGCACCGCGCGCACGCTGCCGGAGCGCATCTGCCGCACCGCGCCGCTGTACATTCAGGAGCTCGACAGCCCGATCATCGCGGGAGAGGTCAAGCTGCGGCTGACCGAGATCTATCCGGACGCGCATCCGGTCACGCTCGCCACGATGCAGGAGGACGGAAGCTATCATAAGCGCACGCTTGCGCTGTGCGAGCTCGACCGGGTGAGAAAGCTGTTCGCCGGCTCTGTGCTGTTCGTGCCGCCCGTGTCGTTCGAAGCGCTGACGCGGTACGACTATTACGACCTTGTGGAGATCATGAAGCGCCTGCGCGCGCCGGACGGCTGCCCGTGGGATCGCGAACAGACGCACAAGAGCATCAAGCGCGACCTCATCGAGGAGTGCTACGAACTGAACGACGCGATCGACGAGGAGGACGACGCGCACATCATCGAGGAGCTCGGCGACGTGCTCATGCTCGTGGTCTTCCATGCGACGATCGGCGACGAGCAGGGACGCTTCAACGAGGGCGACGTCGCGGACGGCATCGTCAAAAAGATGATCTACCGCCACCCGCACGTATTCGGCGAGGACAAGGCGGCAAGCGCCGCGGACGTGCTGCGCAAATGGGATGAACTCAAGCGCAAAGAAAAGCATCAGAACAGCGCGACGGACACGCTCTGCGCCGTACCGAAGGGCTTTCCGGCGCTGATGCGGGCGGAGAAGATCCAGCGCAAGGCGCGCAAGGTCGGGTTCGACTGGAACGACGCGTCCGAAGCACTGCCCAAAGTGGAGGAGGAGCTTGGCGAACTGCGCCGCGCGATCGACGGGAACGGCAGCGTCGGCGAGGAGGCGGGCGACCTGCTGTTTGCCGCCGTCAACGTGATCCGGCTGCTGGGGCTCGACAGCGAACAGATGCTGCACGACGCCGCGGACAAGTTCATCCGGCGCTTTTCGCGCATGGAACAACTTGCGAACGCGGACGGATTCGCATTGAATAAACTAACCTTAAAGGAACAGGACCGTTACTGGGAACAGGCGAAAAAAGACCCCGATTTCCGATAAAAAAGGCAATTTAGGGCTTGACGAACGCGGGTTTGATTGGTAAAATAGGCAAGGTCTCTTTTGAGAGAGAAACAAAGAATGATAGAAATAAATACATTTATGGAGGAATAATCATGAATAAGACTGAACTCATCGCGGAAGTTGCCGCAAAGACCGAGCTGTCCAAGAAGGACGCAGAAAAGGCCGTTACCGCGGTTTTCGACAGCATCGTTGAAGCTCTGAAGGCAGACGAGAAGGTTTCCCTGGTCGGCTTCGGTTCCTTTGAAGCAAAGACCCGTCCGGCACGCAAGGGCCACAACCCGCTGACCGGCAAGGAGATCGAGATCGAAGCGTCCAAGGCGGCTTCCTTCAAGGCCGGCAAGGCGCTCAAAGAGGCGCTCAACTGAGCATCCGCTTTTGATACAGACGGGAAACGCGCAGGCGTTTCCTGTTTTTTTATTGCGCTGGAAGTGCGGTTGTGATATACTGACCGCAGATCGATAAAGGAGAACCTGTATGAAACGACTCGCTTCGGCGGCGCTTGCGCTGCTGCTGGTCCTGCTGATGCTGCCGGTCGCGTTTGCGGACGACGACATCGAACTTCCGGAGATCGGCGGCAACGATCCGTGCGGCGATTTTCTGCAATGGGAATATGAGGTCACGGCGGAACAGCCGCCCGCGCACCGGCTTGTCGTGTTCGGCAAAGGCGCGATGTACAACTATACCGCGTCGTCGCCTGCGCCCTGGCGCGATTTGATCGGCGTGATCGACGCGCTCGCCTTGCCCGACCGGCTCACGACCGTCGGCGACTATGCCTTTGCGGGCATTTCGAACCTTCGCACGGTCGCGATCCCGAACGGCGTGACGCGCATCGGCGTCAATGCGTTCGACGGATGCGGGTCGCTGACGACGATTGAATTTGACGGCACGCGCGCGCAGTGGAACGGGATCGCAAAGGACGCGAACATTCCGGAACGCGTTACGGTCAACTGCCTGCGCGAAGGCGAACTGACCCTCGCATGGAACGAAAACGACGTAAGCTTCAACGGCACAACGCCGTACGTGCTCTATACCGGTACGGCAAAGACGCCGCGGTTCACGGTCAGGGACGCGCAGGGCATCGCGCTCGATCAAGCGGACTACACCTTCCGGTATTTCGAAAATACGCAGCCCGGCACCGGCTACGTCGAGGTCACGATGCAAAACGGCTATACCGGCACCCTGCGCGGCATGTTCAAGATCTACCTGCCCGCGACGACCTCCACGACGGTCGAAAACACCGCCGAGGGCATCAGGGTCAGCTGGTCGCCGGTTGCTGGCGCGGCGGGCTACGTGATCTATCGCAGAGCGTGGAGCAGCACCACAAACGGCTGGACGACCTTCGCGCGATGGAACAATACGACCGATACGACCTACCTCGACGGCGCCGACGCCTCTCATAAGGTCTATGCAGGCACGCGCTACCAGTACGGCGTCAAGGCATACTTTGCGCGGCGCACCGATCCGGTCACGGGCGCACAGATCGGCGGCAACGTCAACGAGCCGTCGGGGAACTTCAACCTCGGTCAGGTCGGACCACTCAAAACCACCGTTCGCATCACCACGCGAACGCTCAACAGCGTGAGCGGCGGCTCGAAGCAGCTCACCGTCAAGTGGGGCGCAAGTGCGAACTTCACCGGTTACGAGGTACAGATCGCAACCGATTCCGGCTTTACCAAGAACGTCAAGACCGTGAAGATCGCCGATCTCAAGACCGCGCAGACGACGGTGAAGGGGCTCAAAGCCAAAACGACCTATTATGTGCGCGTTCGCTCCTATCACGCGTTCAACGGCATGACCTACTGCGGCGGCTGGTCGAATGTGAAAACCGCCAAAACCAAATAACCGAATCGGCGCGGATCCCGAAGCGGGGTCTGCGCCGTTTTCTATCCCCGCACAGCAGCCGATCCCTTTTCATGCGCAGCCGCACCGTTTCAAAAAATATATACTAATTTTCTGTAACACTTTCCCTGTTTGCGGTGTCTGTATAGATGAAGGGACAAGCCGAACGGTTCGTCGATTGACGCCGCAGCATGCGTATGGTAAAATATATCATCCGTGAATTGCCGCCGGACAGCACAGGACGATTCCCGCCGCGTGACAACAGAACCGTACCCCTGTGTTAAGTTGTCAAGAGAACCGTCCCCTTGACACTGTAGTTTTGCATAGGTGGATAAATTAAGAAAACATTAACACCGACAAATCACAAGCTCCCATCAAAAAGAGGTATCTTAATGAAGAAGATAAATAAAAAGTTGAGTATTGCACTGATTGTATTTTTAGTCATAAGCTCATTTTCCGGATGCAGTATAATGTACAACATGGGTACTCCGGGACCATATAGAGGAAATGAAACAGCGCTGTTTACAATCGCTACTTTCAGCATACCAGGTTGCGATCAGATAGGGACAAGAATAGAAATTGTTGAAGAAGACAGCCAAGGTAGACTTTTATATAAAATCTGGACAGGCAACAGTCCTTTGTATTATAGTTATTTGGGCGAACAGAGTCCTTTGGTTGCGTTTGTAATATGTCAGCATTATGACGACGATAAAGTTTATTACTATGAGGATGATTGCTGGGTTATTTATTCAAACGCAGAGAGCTTTTCTATAACTGATGAGAAACAGTTGAAAGATAGAAATGACTGGGACTTGCCGCTGAACTATGATAAGATGACGGTAAAAACGATAATTTCGGAGGATAAACAAGGTTACAAGTATACCGCGAATGAGCGAGAAATTGAGCAGGGAAAAGCAAAAGACGAATTCTTGAAACAAATCAGTGTAGATGGAGAGGAATATGTTTTTCCAATCATTCTGGATAATGATGATGAAGGCAGGATGCTTTTCATTGTGCTTGTGGAGCAATTCAAAAACGGAGAAGTTGTAGATGCTTCGTCGGTTCGTTCATATTTGGAAATAATAGATACAAAAGAACACGGGAAAAAGGTTGTTATTGAGAAAATAGAAGACCCGGCGCATATTTGGATCCAAATGAAAGATTTTAAGAAGCATAATGGTTGGGGTGGATGTCAGAGGGACGGTTCTCTTGACATCCCGGTGCCGGAGGGACGGTTCTCTTGACAACCCGTTCGCCGTAACACAAGGGGACTAACACGGAGGGACGGTTAGCCGTGTCGAAAAACTTGACAGATGATTCAAAGAGGTGCGATCCGCATTGCAGACCGCACCTTTTCCGATAGCAGCGTATACTTTGGATAATCTTGATAAACCGCGTTTCAGCGGCTTTGCTGCCTGACGGCAAGCTGCAATTGCTTTGCGATCGCCTGCATGGCGGTCGCGTTTGCTTTTGAGATCGAGCGGTCGTAGGAGAGCAGTCCGTTCCGCTCCTGTTCGACGTCGCTCAGCTGCGTGTAGATCGCGCCGCACAGCCCGCGTTCGACGGCGGGAAGAATCTCCCTGCGGTACAGCGTTTCGAGCGCATCCCGATACGCGTCCGGGTCGGTGAAGAAGCGATAGCCGTACTTTTTCCCGGCGTCGGTCGTGTACACGTAGCCGCCGAATTCGGAGAGCAGATACGGCTTTTTGCCGAAGCGCGGACGGAACGGCTTGAAGTAGACGTGCTCGCTCTGCACGTCGCTTTCGCCTTCAAAGAACCAGCCGGAGGTCGCGTCGAAGATGCGCGTCGGATCGAGCGGCTTTAAGGTATGGTATACCTCGTTTGCGCAGAACTGCCCCCAGCCCTCGTTGAAGATCGTCCAGCCGATCACGCAAGGCGCGTTATAAAGGTGTGAGATCGTGCCTTTTGCGCTGTCGAGGAAGATCCTTTGCGTGATCGGATCGCGGTTCGTGCGCGCGTCTGAGAGCGTTTTGAGCCCGATGGTCGGCAGCACGGTGTCGTGGAGAAAGCGGTAGTCGCCGTTGTTGACGAAGTCCTGCAACACGAGCATGCCGAGCCGGTCGCATGCCTCGTAGAAGGGAAGCGGCTCGACGCGGATGTGCTTGCGGATCGTGTTGAAGCCGAGCGTCTTGAGGACGAGGATGTCGCGCTCATAACCGCCGTCGTCGGGCGGCAGGCAGATGCCTTCGGGCCAGTAGCCCTGATCGAGCACGCCGTGCAGAAAGACCGGTTCGCCGTTCAGCAGCAGCCGCGGAATGCCGTCGACCGTGCCGGTGCCGAACGTGCGAAGCGCAAAATAGCTGTGCACCGTATCGCTGCCGACGCGCACAGTCAGCGGATAGAGGTGCGGATGTTCGGGCGTCCAAAGGATCGGATCGGGGATCGGGATGCGCACGGGCGAACCGTCGCAGGATGCCTCGATGACGCCGGAGGGCGTTTCTACGGCAATGCGCGACGCGGCGGGCGCGCTCGAACGCACCTCGACCGTGACCGCATCGAGCGACGGGGTGAGAACGAGATCGCTTATATACGGTTCCGGAACGCTTTCGAGCCACACGGTCTGCCAGATGCCGGAAAAGGGTGTGTACCACATGCCGCCGTTGCTGCGCTTTTGCTTGCCCCACGGATAGCGGTGATCGAGGGCGTCGCGCGCTTCGACGAGCAGTTCGTTTTGTGCGGCAAGATGCGCGGTCACGTCGAAGGAAAACGGCAGATAGCCGCCCTCGTGCGTGCCGAGCTTTGTTCCGTTCCAATAAACGTTCGCGATCTGATCGACGGCACCGAAGTGCAGAAGCATGCGTCCGCGGTTGAATCCGTCCGGAAGCGTGAAGGTCTTTCGATACCACATGACCTCGTGTGCTTCGATGCGGCGGCAGATGCCGGAGCGCGCCGACTCGGGCGGATAGGGGACCTCGATCGAATGCGCGAATGCGTCGGGCCTTTGTCCGTCGGTGATCGCGAAGTCCCATTCGCCGTTGAGATTGAAAAAGCTGTCGCGCCGCATCTGCGGACGCGGATAGGCGTTAAGCACGGTCTGCCTTCCTTTCGGTACGCAAAGACTCGATCAGCAGCAGCGCCGCGATCGGCACGAGCGCAATGCCCGCCCACAAAAAGATGTTTTGATTCGGAATGAACGAGGTCGTGCCGTCGCCGTTCTGCACGGTCTGCGCGCCGCGCAGGACGAGACTGCCGATCGCGGGACCGATGACGCCGGGGATCAGCACCTGTGCAACGATGCGAAGCCCCTGAAACCGTCCCGCCATGCCGACGGGCGTGGTCTCGCGGATGCGCGCGCCGAACACCGCCATTCCGCAGAGGTACCCGCACATCATCAGCAGCGAGCCGACGAACACGAGCGCGGTATTGCGGAACAGGAACAGCACCGCGTAGCCGAGCAGCAGCACGATCAGCGCGGGAATCAGCGTTTTGCGGTAGCCGAAGCGGTCGAACAGCCGCCCGTACAGCGCGGTCGCAACCGCCGCAAGCACGATCGCGGGCGCCATGATCAGCACGTAGTTAGAAAGGAGCAGCGCTTCGGTGTAGTAGAGGATCAGGTACGGCATGAAGATCTGAATCGAAATGCCGAACACGGTGAACGCAAGCAGCGCCCGATAGAGCGGCGCGTTTGCGCGCACCACCGAGGGACGGAAGCCGTACAGCAGCGTTTCGCGATAGCCCGCCGCCTGCTTCAAAAGTCCTTTCGGCTCCTCGATCAAAACCAGTCCGAGAATGCCGCAAAGGAGAACGACGCCGCCGATGATCAAAAAGAGGATCGTCCAATGCGATGCGTTCGACGTATCCGCCCACATCGTGCCGCCGAACACCACAAGGATCGCCAGAAGCGGCATCATCGCGTTCACGCCTTCCGCCTTGCCGCGGTTCGAATCGTCGGTCGAATCGGTCAGCCACGCGTTGAAGCAGGCATCGTTCGCCGTGGAGCCGAAGAACGTCATGATGCAGTCAAAGATGATGACGAGCGTGCAGCCGAGCGCCGCGGCGTTCGCGACGGCGGGGAAGGCGGCGCCGATCCAGTCCGCACGCAAAAACGCGAACGCGAGGATCGATACGCCCCACAGAATGTAGCCGAACGCGATGAACGCCTTGCGCTTGCCGAGCCGGTCGGACAGCGCGCCGACGAAGATCGTGGTGAGCGTCGCCGCGACGGCACTTGCCTCGACCATCAGCGAGATCTCGCGCGGGGAGGCGTTGAACATGTGGTAGATGAACACGTTGAAGTACATGTTCTCGACTACCCATGCGATCTGTCCGATCAAGCTGAACAGGATCAGCACGCTCCAAAAGCGCCGACGTTTCATGCGAGCTCCTCCAGCGGCAGTTCATAGACGCCGCGCTTGCGCACGCTCAGCACGCGGCATGCGCCCGGGGTGAGTACGCGGTCCATCTCCGCCGTAAAGTCGGCAAGGAAGTCGTTTGGCACGACGGCAAGCACCGTTCCGGCAAAGCCGCCGCCGTGGACGCGCACCGCACCGCGCCCGTTTAGAACCTTCTTTGCATAGCAGATCACGAACGCAACCGCCTGCGCGTTCGTATGTCCCTCGGCGATCACGTTCTGCAGCAGCATGTACGACGAATCGCCCGACGCGTTGAGCGCATCGAGAAATGCCGTAAAGTCGTCGCGTTCGAGCGCATCTTTCGCCGCAAGGACGCGACGGTTTTCGTCGAATACGTGCATGGCGCGCAGCATCGTCCGGTCGCCGAACAGGCGGCGAAGAACCGGCAGGGAAGCATAGAAATCGCTTTCGTTCACGTCGCGCAGCGCCGTTTCGCCGAAGAAGCCGTCGAGCGCGGCAAGCTCGCGCGTGATTGCGGCGTAGCAGTCCGTGAGGTCGGCGTGATCCGCGCCCGAATCGATGACGACGAGCGAGTGGTTCGCGCGGTCAAAGTCGAACGGCAGCCGCTCGGCAAGCGGGCTTGCGGGATCGGAAAAGTCGAAAAACTGAATGCCGCCGAGCGCGCACGCCATCTGATCCATCAGACCGGACGGCTTTCCGAAGAACACGTTTTCCGCGTGCTGTCCGATCTTGGCAAGCGCGATCCCGTCGAGCGCGCCGTCGAGATAATACGCGTTCAAAACGCCCGCGAGCAGCACCTCGATCGCGGCGGACGAGCTCAGCCCGCTGCCGGACAGCACGTTCGAAACGATGTACAGATCGAGCCCGAACGGGTGTGCACCGCGTTCGCAGACGCCCGCAAGCACGCCGCGCAAAAGCGCTTTTGTCGTGCCGTATTCGTCGGGGGCCGGCTTTGTGTCGTCGAGCGCGACGGCGCAGGAGGGAAAGCCCTTCGACGCGAGCCGCAGTTCATTGCGTCCGTTTTCGGCGACGAGCGCGACCGCGGACAGGTTCACGCCGCAGGCGATCACCAGACCGTGCTGATGGTCGGTGTGGTTGCCGATCAGTTCCGAGCGTCCGCAGGCGGAAAACGCGCGCTGCGCCTGACGCCCGTACAATTGTTCAAAAGCGTTCCGCATATTCTGAATGGATTCCATATTCAGTCCTCCTCATAGATAAACCGAAAATGTGTGTAGCGATAGGATTGCCCGTTCCCCGAAAGCACGTTTTCCGGCGCGACCGGCCGATCGGGCATCGTCTGTCGCCCCTCGGTTTCGAGGCACACCGCGCCGAACGGACGGTAGATCGCGCCGCCCTTGCCCTTGCGCTCTGTAAGGTATTCCGCCGTATACAGCTGCACCGCCTTGCAGTCGGTACGAACCTGCATTCCGATCCCGCGGCTGCCGAAAAGCTGCAGTACATGCCCGTTCAGGACAAAGCTGTGATCGTAGGGCTGCGCGATCTCCCGCAGCTTCCGGAAATCGAAGCGCGTACCCGTCACGGCCGCTTCGGTGCCGAGCGGAATGCAGGCGCCGTCCACCGGCACGTAACGGTCTGCGGGAATCTCCAAAAGGTGTCCGCGCGCGTCTCCGGCGTCGTGCCCGTTCAGGTTCCAGTAGGCATGATTGGTCGGGTTCCATGCGGTGACGCGGTCGGAGGTCGCGCCATACGCGACCGAAAGCATGCGTCCGACCAGTCCCGGAAGCCCGTAATGCGCGTGAAACTGCACCGCGCCCGGATAGCCCTCGTCGCCGTCCATGGAACGAAGGGAGAACGAGATGAAATCGCCCCGAATCTTCTCGGAATCGCTATGGATCTGTTCGACGGTCCAGATGCGTTTGTCGAACCCGACCTTGCCGCCGTGCAGCTGATTTTTGCCCTCGTTTGCGGTGACGGGGAAGACGTCGCTGCCAATGCGCAGAACAGAATCCGGTATGCGTCCGGCAAACCGTCCGATCGACGCGCCGAGATAGCCGTCGTTTTGTTCGTATTCCTCGATCGTGTCATAGCCGAGCAGGACGTCGATGCGCTCGCCCTTGTGCGTGAGCACGACCGACTGCAGCGTCGCGCCGTAATCGAGGACGGTGACGGCGATGCCGCGATCGTTTTCCAATGTATACGCGTGGACGTCCTCGCCGTTTTTTGTTGTTCCGAAAAAGCGTTTTGTAATCATATCGTTACCTCAATATATCATTATACCAAACTGTTCGGCATCGCGCAATAAAAAAGAACGCGTGAAGCGTTCTCAGTCTTCCGCCTTGCGGTAGTCGTAGTATTTGTAGGTCGAATAGGTGTCAAGCTTTTCACGAAGGAACGCTTCGACTTCATCCTGCAGCTTGCGCTGCGCTTCCTTCTGGGGCAGCGATCCGTCCGGATAGAACGGATCGGAGATGAACACGGTGCGCCGCGGCTTTTTGAGAAACGGCAGTTTGCGCTGCTGATATGTTACCGCAACCGCTACGCTCGGCACGCCGAGATGGATGGGGTAGCGGAACGAGCCGCTTTTCAGCGGACGCAGGAACGTGCAGAAGTTCCACATATGCGCTTCGGGGAAGACGCTGATGCAGCAGTTTTCCTCGATGCGGAGGCGGATCGCGTTCAAAAACGAGGGCATGCCGGAAAAGACGTCCGGGATCGGGATCGCGCCGACCATCTGCACAAAGTTTCTCAGCCCCTTGATCGAGACCGTATCGGGTCCCACGATCACATATGCGCGCTTCGGGAACGCCACGATCGGGGCAAGGAATGCGTCGGTGAAGTGCGAATGGTTCGCGTAGAGGAAGAATCCGGTCTTGCGGATCTTTCGGATCGCCTTGCGGTTTTTGACGCGGAAGCCGCAGAACATGTAGCAGTAGAAGAAAACGAGCGGGGCGGCGATCACGTAGTACGCAATGAACGCGAAGAACTTCCAGATCGCGCCGATCGGAGCGAACGGAAAGTCCGCGCCGACGGATTTGGTGTCGATGTCGGTTCCGGCATAGTCCTCATTCGCGGCGTCACGGTAATAGATGACGCGTTTCGGTTCATGCTGTTTTGCCATTTCGGTGCTCCTTTACCGCATCGGACAGCATCTGTTCCATGCGGTCCATGCAATGCTCGTATTCATGCTGCTCCACAAACCCTCTGTATGCCTGCGCCAGCGCTTTCTTTTCCTCCGGATGCTCGATCCAGTAGTCGATGCGCTTTGCGAGGTCCTTGGCGTCCTTGTTGTGGAACAGGTTGCGTTCGTCGATGGCGAAATAGCGCGTTGCGCTGCGCGGCGAGTTCGCGATCACCGGAACCAGACCGCAGGCGATCGCCTCCAGACAGGAGATCGCTTCGATCTCGATCTCGGCCGGATGCACGTAGAGGTCCGCCATGTTGAGCTGCTTCACCAGATCCTGCCGCGAGAAGAACCGGAATTCCGGCGGATTCTTGAGCTTTTGACCGCGCTTTACGAGCTTGTCGTGCAGCGGTCCGATGCCCGCAAACACGAGCTGGATCCGGTCGCGGTACTTCGAAAGGTTGACGGCGTCGATCAGGACCTTGTGCGTCTTTTCCTTGCTGAGACGGCCGGTGAACTGAATGACGATCTTTCCGTCATACTTCGGATCGCGCTCGACCGGCTCCGGACGGAACGCCTTGTTCACGCCGTTGGAGATCACGTATCCGTTCGTCTTGCGCGCAATGGCATGCTCGAACGTGTCGCGAATGAACTGCGTGGGGTAGTGGATGCAGTCGCATTTGCTGTAGGAATGCGCCCATGTGAAACGATAGAAGACCCAGTTCGCGATCCGCGAATCCTTCATAAAAATATGCGAGGTGAAGTTCTCCGCCTGACAGTGAAACCCCGCCGTAATGGCCAAACCGCGCTTCTTTGCAAGCTTGGCCGCCTTGTTTCCGAGCGGGAAGGGCATCATAAAGTGAACGACGTCCGCGCCGTCGATCGCCTCATTGACGATCTTGCTGCTTGCACGGGAGAGGGAAACGCCGTTCTTGTCGAGATACGGCTGAAGCGGTCCGAGGTTTGCGGACTGCGCAATATAGAAGCCGGGCTCGCCTTTGCGGTTCTGATCCGAACACAGCACGCGCACCGTGTGCCCGCGCTCGCGCATCGAGCGGATCAGATTCAAAGCGGCGATCGTCGTGCCGTTGTTGGCTTCACCCAGCACGTCGCATACGACGGTTATGACCATAAAATCTTTCCTTTCGTAAAGAAACAATGCTGTCATTATAGCACGAATCCGGAAAGAATCAATCTATATATTTATTTATCCTGAATACGAACGGCGTTCCAAGCATCGACGAGACGATCAACGCTCCATGCGGCATTGGCGGGACTGGTGGAGGGCAATACGATCGCCTCGCGTCCCAGGACGGGGAGGATATAGCGGTTATAGCAGGCAAGGGAAGTCTTGCCGTTGCAGAAGATCGCGCAAATCGGCGCAGCGTTCAGAATGACGGAAAGATCGTTCGGGACGACGTCGCGGATCGTGCTGTCCGCGCTGCCTTCGATCGTGCAGCGGCCGATGCTGTCCCACAGCGCAATGCGGTGCCGCGCCAAAAACGCTTCCTTTTCTGGAATGCTCTTTGGTTCATCGTCTTTGAATACGCGCGCGACGACCTTCCAGAACCGGTTCTGCGGGTGCCCGTAAAAGAACCGCTGTTCCCGCGATTTAACCGAAGGAAAGCTGCCGAGGATCAGAATATTCGAGTCCGCCCGAAAAAACGGCGGTATGGGATGAATGATTTCCGTGCGCTGCATAGAAACAGTATAGCACAAAAAAGAGAAAAGGGAAAGAATATGCTTGTAAAGTGATGTTTGCGTCGTTGGCGCAAGTGATGCTATGCCTTGCGGCATAGTGATGTTTTGCGGCTTGGCCGCAAAGTGATGTGATGTGTTCCGCTTTTCACTTGCCGAAGGCAAACATCACGCACGAAGTGCACATCTCTTGCGAAGCAAACATCATGTTCCGCGCAGCGGAACACATCGTTCAAAAAGCGCCTTTTGTCAACAGACAAAAGACGCTTTTTGCTGGTGGGGATGTAGGGGCTCGAACCCTAGACCTCTGCGATGTGAACACAGCGCTCTGACCAGCTGAGCTACATCCCCGTGCCCGATTATTCTACAATACCGGGGCGCGGTTGTCAAGATGCAATTTCAGAAAAACGCCGGCACCCGATCGCGGTCGGATGCCGGTTTCGATTCGCCCGGAGGGGAAAACGCGGGCAAGAAAGTTCGGTTACTTGAATGCGACCATCGTATTGGCGAGCGCCATCGTGGTCATCAGCAGCGCGTTCAGGAAGGCGGGCGTCCAGATGTTGCCGGTCTTCTTGTACAGATTGCGCGAGATGATCGCGGCGATCGACAGCGTCGGAACCATCGCGACCAGCACGATGCCCGAAAGCGCGGAGCCCGGATGCATCGAAACGCCGGTTGCAAACAGCTTGCCATACTGAAGGATCAGCCACAGCAAAGCGCGCCGCCTGCGTTGAGCGCGATCGCGAGCAGGTATCCGCCGAAGCCCTTGAGCCGTTCGGCGTCGTGAAGCAGATGCGGCTGACCTTCACCGCGCCTGCGCCGCCGTTGAAGACGCTCGCAAGGATGCTTCCGCACAGAATCAGGCACAGCCCGACGCACAGCAGGATCAAAGCTTTCTTTTTTCATACTGTTCCTCCCATATCCAATTAGAATGTTTCCATCGGAAACTAATTACAGTATACGACGAACGAAAGTTTGCAAGAGGTTTTATATATTTTCTTGCCCGATTCGTTCGAACATGATATAATCGGCAGGCAAGGGAGGAACGGCAGATGAAACTCGACTGGATGGGAGAATACCGCGGCGTCGTCGAAGCGCTGATCCATTACTGCAACATCTACGCGAGCGTGTACCGCATCGAAAAGATGACGTACCGCGACGTGCGCTATTCGTATGCGCAGATTCAGGTGCTGGAATACCTTCTCGAAAACGAGGAGCGCGGCGACAACATGGCGGCGATCGCAAAGCGCCTCGGCATCACGCGCAGCAACTTCACGAAGATCACGCAGCGCCTCGTGCAGAAAGGCCTTGTCGAAAAGAAATGCAGACCCGGCGGCAGGCGCGACATGTGCGTCGAGGTCACGCCGCTCGGCAGGGAACTGTACGAGGACTACTCCAAGAGCATCTTTCTGCGCCACTTCTCGTCGATGTTCGACGAGCTCGAAAAGCTCACGCCCGAAGCGCGCGCCAATGTGCACGACGCGCTGATGGGCGCGATGCACGCCAAGGCGGCGGGGAAGGAGCCGCCAAAATCAGAATGACGGCAGACTGCCGATAAAGGTCCAGACCATTTTCGGCGGACTTTGTGCTATGATAGTACAAGCATTTTTACAATCCAAGTGAAGGAAGGCATATATAGATGAAGAAACTGACAGCCATGCTGCTTGCGCTCGTGCTTTGCGCGGCGCTGCCGCTTGCATGCACGCAAACCGATGCGGGCGAAATCGTCCCGCAGCCGACCGCGGAGCCGATTCCGGTCGTCACCGAAGCGCCCGAGGCGGACGAGGATAACGTCGACGTCGAGCCGAGCGAGTGGAAGACCGCCGATTCTCCGGCGCTGACCGACGAGAACGTCGATCTCTTTATGCGCGGGTTCCATGCGCTTTTGGGCGTCAACTACATTCCGGTTGCGTACCTCGGCAAGCAGGTCGTATCCGGCACCGTGCATACCTATCTGACCAGAGCGCGCGTCGTGCGCCCCGGCGAAAAGGAGACGTTCGCGCTCGTTTATCTGTATGAGCAGCAGAACGGCGAGGTCCGCATCATCGACATCTCACGCTCGGCGATTGAGACCGGCATGGACGACGCGGTCGCCGGCTTCGAGCAGGCGGAGGATCCGGTGCTGTCCGACGAGCTCAAAAACGGCTTTGCGGAGGCGACCGGGGAGCTTTTGGGCGTATCGTACGTGCCCGTCGCGCTGTGCGGCACGCGCGTGTCCGGCGGCCTGACGTTTGCGATCATCGCCGAAGCGACGCCCGTCACGGCGAACCCGCAGACCGGCTATTCGTTCGTCTATCTTGACAGAGGCAACGACGGCACGTTCACGGTCAGCCGCGTCGAAGAATTCCAAGACCTCGATGCGCTCGCGCAGGAAGCGGAGCAGCAGCCGACCGAAGCGCCGACCGAAGTGCCGACCGCAACGCCGGTTCCGACTGCAACGCCGGTACCCACGGCAACGCCGGTTCCGACCGCAACGCCGGTTCCGACTGCAACGCCGGTTCCGACTGCAACGCCGGTTCCGACCGCGACCCCGACGCCGAAAGCGACGGCAACGCCCAAGCCCACGAAAGCGCCGACCGCCGCACCGACCGAGGCGCCGACGCCCGAACCCACGGCTGTCCCGACCGAGGCGCCGACGGCTGAACCCACGGCGGTCCCGACAGAGGTGCCGACGCCCGAACCCACGGCTGTCCCGACCGAGGCACCGACGCCCGAACCGACCGAGGAACCGACGGAGGAGCCGACGCAGGTGCCGACGCCGATCCCGACGGACGAAGCGCCCGGTGCATGGACGAGACCGAAGACGCCGGAGATCACCAGTAAGCTCGACAAGCTGTTCAAGAAGGTATCGGAAAAGACCGTCGGCGTCGCATACCGTCCGGTTGCGCTGATCGGCACGCAGAAGGTGAACGGCACGAACTACGCGGTGCTGTGCGAAACCTCGATGGCAGCGCCGGGATCGCAGGATCTGTACGCGATCGTCATCCTGTATGAGGACCGCGACGGCAAGGTCACGATTTCGGACGTGAACATGTCCGGCGTGCGCACGAATACGGCGATGGCGATGGGCGGCTGGACGAACGCGTCCGACCCGAAGGTGTCCGACCGGCAGGCGTCGATGCTGAAGACCGCGATGAAGGGGATGCTGGGCGCGAACTTTGCGCCGATCGCGCTGCTGTCCACGCAGACCGCATCCGGCACGAACTACTGCTTCTTCTGCGAAGCGCAGAGCGTGAGCGCGGATCCGTCGTCCGAATATGCGTTTGTCTACGTCTACGAGGACGAAACGGGGAGCGCGTCGGTCACGGAGATCCTGAATTTCGTCGGAGAATAACAGAATTGCGAGCGGGAACCGTTCAAACGGCGGTTCCCGCATATCTTAAAAAACGTTTGCAAAAAACGAAAAAAGTGGTTGACATTTCTCCAACCGCATCGTATAATACACTTTGCGCGGCAGTGCTGGAATTGGCAGACAGGCACGTTTGAGGTGCGTGTGCGCGAGCGTATGGGTTCAAGTCCCATCTGCCGCACCAAAAAACAAGTACCACCCTTCACGGGTGGTACTTGCTTTTTGGTATAGATAGGTCGGGACTTGACCGAGCGTCCGCAAAATGCCGCAGTGCGGCGTTTTGCAGCGAGGCGGCTTTGCGGCAGGGCGGAGTGCGCCGCATGGAATGCAAGCACTTTAGCCCGATATCCACCGCCGCAAAGAAGTCCCATCTGCCGCATCTTCCGCGCGCTTGTCATTCTGAGCCGAAGGCGAAGAATCTCCGAACGGACAAACAAGCTCCTGCACCGTTCTTCATCGCGAAGTTCCTCACAATGACAGTGCAGGACACTCTTTCGATTTGCGATTCGTGAACTTTTTGCTTTTCTCTTTCCATTTGCGGAAAGATGCTATATAATAGGAGACGGAGGGTACGCATATGAATTCTTTCAATGTCGCTTTGAATTGCGGATCGTTTCTGCTGCCGTGGAACGCGGTGATGCTCGCGCTCGGCATTCTGACCGCGGTGATCGTTTCGGAGATCGTGATCAAGAAGCGCGGGCTGTATAAAGACCTTGCGCTGGATGCATGCATCGTCGGGATCCCGTGCGGGATCGTCGGCGGACGCCTGTTTTCGGCGCTGTCGGGCAAGATCGCGTTCGCATCGATCGTCGATCTCACCAAGACCGGAATGAACCTGCCCGGCGCGCTGCTGTTTGCGGCGATCGGCATCCTTATCTATCTGCGCATCAAGAAGCTGGAGCGCGGGGCGGTGATCGACGCGCTGATGCCCGGCGCGTTCTTCGGACTTGCGGTCGGGCGGTGGAGCGACTTCTTTCTGTGCGACGGCCTCGGACCCGTCGTGACGGCGAACGCGCAGAAGTTCTTCCCGCTTGCAACGTTCACCAACGCGTACTTTGCCGATCATCAGACGGTTGCGTACGCGGTGTTCTTCCTCGATTTTCTCGTGTGCCTGCTCCTCGGCGCGATCGCGCTTCTGATGAACCGGCGCAAGCGCGGCGGCAAGACCGCGCAGGTCACGATCCTGCTGTACCTGGTCGCGGAATTCGTGCTCGAATGGCTGCGCGACGGCGAAGCGCGGCAGATCGTGTTCGGGCAGATGCGGTTCAACCAGCTTGTGCTGCTCGGCATGCTGTTCCTTCTGATCGGCATCCTGCTGTTCTCGAAAAAGCAGCCGCAGCCCGTCGCGGCGGAGCAGCCGGAGCCGGTCGAAGAGCCGGAGCCGGTCGAGGAGCCGATCGAAGAGCCGGAGCCGGTCGAGGAACCGGTCGAAGAGCCGGAGCCGGTCGAGGCATGAAACGGTTTCTTTGGGTTTTGACGGCACTGCTGTGCGTGGCATGCACGTCGCAGGAAGCGCATTTGATTTACCTGCCGGAGCAGACGAGTGCGCCGGTCGTGAACGTCACGCCGTCGCCTTCGCCGGAGCCGGAGCCGATCTACTTTGCGCCGATCGAGGGCGAGGGATTTACGACCGACCCGAACGGGCTGCCGATCCTCGACCCGCAGACGCATTACTTCGAGTACTATCTTTCGGTGTCGAACCTGCGCATCTATGAGCACAACGGCGAGACGCTGATCGACGCGACGATCACGAACAGCTTTTCCAAGACGCTGACCGGCGGTCTTCGCATTTCGTTCTACGACGCGAGCGGCATGATGTACGGCTACGCGGACTTCTACACCGCGGACGGCGGGCTCAAGCTGTTTTCGGGCGAGAACCGCGTCTACGCGGACGTGCTCACCGAGGTCGACGTGCAGAGCATGGATTTCACCCTCAAGGTCACAACCCCGTTTGCGCCGGAAAACTGAACGCAGACCGGCATGAAAGCATGAAAAAAGGTTCTCTGTGCGAGAACCTTTTGTGTTTTTGGACATAGAAGCGCTATATGCGGATGCGCAGCAGATCGCCGCTTTGCAGCGGCAGGTCGGTCGGGATGCGCAGAACCTGAAGTACGCGGTTGGCGACCGCGACGGGCGCGCCGGATTCGTCGCTTATGCGCTCTGCATGAAGGACAGCATTCTGAAGGGTCGGGGAGATCACTTCGAGCGCGTCGCCTTCGACGAAGCGGTTGCGCTGTTCGACGGTCGCGACGCCGTTTTGGCAATCGAGCACGACGCCCGCAAAACGGTGCGTCTGCGTATAGGTGCCGGCGTTGCTGTGATCCTGCGGCAGCTCGCCGTGATAGAAGCCGGTCGTGTAGGGGCGGTGGGAGACCGAATCGAGCTCGCGCCGCGCGTCCGCAACGGACATCGTGCCGTCGAGCACGCGGCGGTACGCGTTGACGACGACTGCGGCGTAATACTCGGTCTTCATGCGTCCCTCGATCTTCAGCGAGCAAACGCCCGCGTCGATCAGCTCGTCCAAAAGACCGATGCAGTTGAGATCGCGCGAGGACAGCACATAGCTGTGACCGTCCTCCTCGACGATCGGAAAGCTCTGGTTCGGGCGCGTTTCCTCCACAAGCGCATAGGACCAGCGGCAGGGCTGGGCGCAGTCGCCGCGGTTGCCGCTGCGGCCGAGGATCGCGGAGGAGAGCAGGCAGCGTCCGGAGTACGCCATGCACATCGCGCCGTGCACGAACGCTTCCAGCTCCAAATCGTCGGGGATGCGCTGTTTGAGCGATCGAATCTGCTCGACGGTCATTTCCCGTGCCAGCACGATGCGCTTTGCGCCGAGATCGTACCATGCGCGCGCCGCGGCGTGGTTCATGCAGCTTGCCTGCGTCGAAACGTGCAGTTCAAGGGCGGGGCACGCGTTGTGCATCGTCGTCAGCACGCCGAGGTCGGACACGATCGCCGCGTCCGCGCCGCATTCGTGCAGCGTGTTCGCATAGGCGGGGAGCAGGTCGATTTCGTCGCTGTACGCAAGCGAATTGACCGTCACGTACAGCCGCTTGCCCGCTTGGTGCACGCGCGCTGCCGCATCCGCGATGCCGTCGAACGAAAAGCCCGCGCTCTTTGCGCGAAGCTGCAGCATGGGTCCGCCGAGATAGACCGCGTCCGCGCCGAAGCGCAGCGCAGCGTCGAGCGCCGCTTTCGAGCCGACCGGCGCCAAGAGTTCCGTCATAGTCGTTTTTCTCCGTAGTTTCTTACCGCAAGTATAGCAAGTTCGCCCCGATTCGTCAACGCACTCTTGCAACCGCGGTCATTGCGTGGTATGATAAACTGATTTTATATGGCCGCAGAATCGGCAAAAAGGGGAACTATGCTGCACATCGGCTGTCATCTGTCGCCCTCGGACGGGCTTCTTTCTATGGCAAAGACCGCATCGGAACTCGGTGCGGATACGTTTCAGTTCTTTTCGCGAAACCCCAGAGGCAGCAAGGCGAAGGCACTCGATCCTTCGGACGCCGCCGCCATGCAGGCGTACCTTGCCGAGCATCGCTTTGCGCCGGTGCTGGTGCACGCGCCGTACACGCTGAACCCGTGCGCAGGCAAGGCGGAGACGGCGGAGTTTGCGGAGCTTGTGATGCGCGACGATCTTATGCGCTGCACGGCGATGCGCACGCCGTTCTATAACTTCCATCCGGGCAGCCACGTCGGGCAGGGCGAGCGCGTCGGCATCGAAAAGACCGCGGCGCTTCTGAACCGCATCCTGACCGACGAGACCGATACGACCGTTCTGATCGAAACGATGTCGGGACAGGGCAGCGAGATCGGCGGCACGTTCGAGGGCGTGCAGGCGATCATCGAGCGCGTCGAACGGCAGGATCGGGTCGGCGTGTGCCTCGATACCTGCCACGTCTTTCAGGCAGGCTACGACATCGTGAACGATCTGGACGGCGTGCTGAATGCATTCGATCGCATCATCGGCCTTCAAAAGCTTCGCTTTATCCACCTGAACGACGCGAAGTTTGCTTGCGGGATGCACAAGGACCGGCACGAGGCGATCGGGCTCGGGCAGATCGGCACGGACGCGTTTTCGCGCATCGTGAACCATCCGGCGCTTAAGGACCTTCCGTTCTGTCTGGAAACGCCGCACGATCAATTGCAGGAATACGCGCAGGAGATCGCGCTTGTTCGGGGGCTTACAAAATGAACGGCGATCTGGTAACCATCGTGCCGTGCGCGGACTACGAACCCGCGCATTGCGAGGCGGCGATCGAAAAAGCCCTGCGCCCGCTCGGCGGACTCGATTGGGTGAGACCCGGCATGAAGATCGCGATCAAAGCAAACTTCGTGGCGGCGGCAAAGCCGGAACGCGCGGTGACGACGCATCCGAACATGCTGCTCGCGCTCGCGCGGATGCTCAACGCGCGCGGCGCGTCGGTCGTGATCGGCGACAGCCCCGGCAACCTCTACAACGCGGCGGTGCTGAACCATGTTTACGCGTCGCTCGGTCTCGACCGCGCGGAATGCGACGGAATCGCGCTCAATCGCGACTTTTCCGAAAAGCAGGCCTATGCGCCCGACGCGGTGCAGGCAAAGACGTTCACGTACACGCGCTATCTCGACGACGCGGACGCGATCATCAACTTCTGCAAGCTCAAGTCGCACGGCATGATGGCGCTGTCGTGCGCGGCGAAGAACCTGTTCGGCGTGATCCCCGGCACGATGAAGCCGGAGTATCACTACCGGTTCCCGAACCCGAACGACTTTGCGGACATGATCGTGGACCTCGACGAATACTTCAAGCCGGTCGTGCATCTGTGCGACGCGGTCACGGCGATGGAAGGGAACGGTCCGACGCAGGGGACCCCGCGGCACATCGGCTGCGTGCTCGCCTCGCGCAATCCGCACGGTCTCGACCTGCTGGCGGCGACGATGATCGGGCTCGATCCGTACACGGTGCCGACGATCGCGGCGGCGCGGCGCAGACATCTCGTGCCGGAGCGCTTCGAACAGCTCTCCGTGCAAGGCGATTGGAAACCGCTCGTGCCGAAGGGCTTTGAATGCATCAAAAACCGCAACAGCACGCTGTTTATCAACGGCGATTCGCTGTTCGGACGCATCGGGCAGAAGGCGCTGAACCTGTGCCTCGCGTCCCGTCCGCAGGTCAAAGCGGACGCGTGCGTCGGGTGCGGCAGGTGCGTAAACGTGTGTCCGGCACATACAATTACACTGAAAAACGGCAAGGCGCACATCCGTCGCAAGGACTGCATCAAGTGCTTCTGCTGTCAGGAATTCTGTCCGAAGGGCGCGATGAAGGTGCACCGCACGGCGATCGCGCGCCTGTTGAACAAATAGAGAGGAAGAAAGTGCATGAAAAAACGTATTTTGACCGGCATGCTTTGCGTGTTGCTGCTGCTTGCGGGCATCTCGTGCCGGACGGAACAACCGCAGGAGGACGCGCGTCCGTCGGTCGTGGTGACGATCTTTCCGCAGTACGACTTTGTGCGGCAGATCGCGGGCGATCTCGTGAACCTTACGATGCTCGTGCAGCCGGGCAGCGAGGTGCACGGGTTCGATCCGACGTTCTCGGAGGTCTCGACGATCCTGCATGCCGACCTGTTCGTCTACGTCGGCGGCGAGAGCGACGGCTGGGTCGAGGACGTGCTCGCAAAGAGCGAACGGACGATCAACGCGATCGCGCTGCTGCCGCTTGTCGATGCGCTCGAGGAAGAAACCGTCGAGGGCATGCAGGCGGAGGAGGACGACGGCGAAGCGCCCGAGGCGGATGAGCATGTCTGGACGAGCCCGAAAAACGCGGTCCGCATCGTCGAAGCGCTGTGCGACGCGCTCGTAAAACTGCTGCCGGAATCGGAGCGCACGCTGCGCGACAACGCGGCGCGCTACATCGAACAGCTCAACGATCTCGACGCGCGCCTGCATGCGATCGCAGAGGGCGGCAAGCGAAACACCGTCGTGTTTGCGGAGCGCTTCCCGTTCCGATACCTTTGCGACGAGCTGCACCTCAACTATTATGCGGCGCTTCGGGGCTGTTCGAGCAATGAGGAAGTGAGCTTGTCGACCGTCGCGTTTCTGATCGACCGCGTCAGAGAACTTGACCTTGACAGCGTATTTTACATCGAGTTTTCGGATCGGTCGATCGCGAATTCGATCGCAGCGGCGACCGGCTGCAAGACGCTGCTGCTGCACAGCTGTCACAACGTCAGCCGCGAGGATTTCGATGCGGGCGTGACGTATCTCGATCTGATGAACCGCAATGCGGAGAGCTTAAAGGAGGCGTTGGGCTGATGGCACTGTTGACCTTTGAAGGCGTGGGACTGGCGTACGGCGGCGACAACGTCGCGCACGACGTCAGTTTCAGCGTGCAGGCGGGCGAGTTCTGGGGCATCGTCGGCGAGAACGGCTCCGGCAAGACGACGCTGATGAAAGCGCTCCTCGGGCTGATCCCGTGCGCGAGCGGGCATATCGTGATGGGCGAGGGATTGAAGCCCACGGAGATCGGGTATCTGCCGCAGCAGAGCGCGATCCAAAAGGACTTTCCGGCGTCGGTCGAGGAGGTCGTGCTCTCCGGCACGGTCGGCTATCGCGGATTGAAGCCGTTTTACGGCAGGACGGAGCGCGAAAGCGCGCGTAAAAACATGGAAATGCTCGGTCTGCTGCCGCTCAAAAAGCGGTGCTATCAGGAGCTTTCGGGCGGTCAGCAGCAGCGCGTGCTGCTCGCAAGAGCGCTTTGCGCGACGAAGAAGTGCCTCGTGCTCGACGAACCGACGACCGGTCTCGATCCGGTCGTGACCGCGGAGTTCTATCAGCTGCTGCGCACGATCAACGCGGGCGGCATGACGATCATCATGGTCTCGCACGATGTCGAACAGGCGGTGCGCTGCTGCTCGCACATCCTGCATCTGTCGTGCCATCCGCTGTTCATCGGCACGGCGGCGCAGTATAAGGCAAGCCCGCTCGGGCGGAGATATCTGGAGGTGCAGGGACTGTGATGTACGGCTCGATTGCAACGATCCTTTCGGATCCGTTTTTACAGGGAATCCTTGTGCGCGCGGTCGTGGTCGGCGTGCTCGTCTCGCTGTGCGCAAGTCTGCTCGGCGTGACGCTCGTTTTGCGGCGCTTTTCGATGATTGGCGACGGTCTTTCTCACGTCGGGTTCGGCGCACTGGCGCTCGCGACGGCGCTGAACCTCGGGAGCATGTCCACGGCGATATCGCTGCCGATCGTGCTGATCGCGGCGTTTCTGCTGATGGGGCTCAACGAAAAGCGGCGCATGCAGGGCGACGCGGCGATCGCCGTGCTGTCCACCGGTGCGATCGCGATCGGGACGCTGCTGTTCCGATTCTCGAAGAACCAGTACGCGGACATCTGCAACTCGCTGTTCGGCACGGCGTCGATGTCCACGCTTTCCAAGACCGATCTGTGGGTCACGGTCGGCGCGTCGGTTGCGGTGCTCGCGCTCTTTGCGCTGTTCTTCACGCGCATCTTTGCCGTGACGTTCGACGAGAATTTTGCAAAGGCGACCGGCGTGCACGTGCGCTTTTACGGTCTGCTGCTCGCGGCGCTGACCGCCGTCACGGTCGTGATCGGCATGAAGATGGTCGGCGCGATCATGGTGTCGGGTCTGATCATCTTTCCGGCGCTGTCGGCGATGCGCGTATCGCGGCGATTTTCGACGGTCGTGATCACCTCGGCGTCGCTCGCGCTCGTGTGCTTCGCGATCGGGTTCGTCGGGTCGCTGCTGCTCGACGTGCAGCCGGGTCCGGCGATCATTACCGTGCACGTGATCGCGTTTTTGATCTGCTGCCTGATCGGGCTTTTGCGCAACCGCATTCGTGCCGCAAACAGCAAAAAAATAGTTGTGCAATGAGACATCCCGTGCTATAATATAGGACGTAAATTCCAAGAAGGGGGATCATCCATGAAAAAGTTTTTGCAAGACTTCAAGGCATTCGCGTTGAAGGGCAATGTGGTCGACATGGCAGTCGGCGTCATCATCGGCGGCGCGTTCGGTGCGATCGTAACGTCCTTGATCAACGACATCATCATGCCGCTTCTCGGCCTGCTCATCAAGGTCGATTTCACGAGCTGGGGCAAGGTGCTCGGCGACAATCCGGAAAACCTCGCGCCCGGTGCTGCGGCGGAAGCCGGTCTCACGGTTCTCTACTACGGCAAGTTCATCTCCGCGATCGTCTACTTCATCATGATCGCGCTGTGCATCTTCATCGTCGTGCGCGCGCTCAGAAAGGCGGAGGAGAAGGCGGCCACGCTCAAGAAGAAGGAAGAAGCGCCCGCAGAGGAACCCAAGAAGCCGCGTCTTTGCCCGTTCTGCAAGATGGAAATCGCGGACGACGCAACCCGCTGCCCGCACTGCACGAGCGAGCTTCCGCCGGAAGAATAAGCAAAGTCAAAAGGACAGGAGCTTCGGCTTCTGTCTTTTTTTGCGCCGCAAAATGCGTTCGAAATTCGGCGGTTCTGTGAACAGTTTCGCGCATCGGTTGCAAAGGACGGAACAATTTGTTATACTGATATACAGAAAACTATGCCGCTTGGGAGGATCCGTTGGACACGTCGATCGAGCTGAAGCCGTACCGCACGGTCAGGGCGGACAGCGAAACCGAATATGTGATCAACCGCTCGCGCTTTATCGGGCGCTGCTTTGCGGTGACGGAGGAGGCGCAGGCGCTTGCGATCCTCGAACGCATCAAAAAGCAGCACTGGGACGCGACGCACAACTGCTTTGCGTACCGGCTGAGAAGCGGCGCCGCCCGCTATTCGGACGACGGCGAGCCGCAGGGCACGGCGGGACTGCCGATGATGGAGGTGCTGAAAAAGCGCGATCTTTACGATCTGCTCGTCATCAGCACGCGGTATTTCGGCGGCATCCTTTTGGGCGCGGGCGGACTGGTGCGCGCCTATACGCGCTCGACATCGGACGCGGTCGATGCGGCGGGCCTTATGGACATGCTGCCCTGCACGGGCTTTCGGCTGCGGGTCGAATACCCGTACTGGAACGGCGTACAGAGCGTGTTCGAACGCTTCGGCGCGCTGGATCACGCGGACTACTCGGACGCGATCGACTGCGTATTTCGCTGCCGGTCGGACCGCGCTGACGCATTCTTAAAGGCGCTCACCGAGCGCACCGAGGGACGCGTGCAGGCGCATCCGTTCGAAGAGGGATACTTCGGCTTTGAAGTTTCGGCGGAATAGACAACCCCGCAAACCATAATCCCTCCCTGCGTAAGAGCGGGCGGCTCGCGAAGCGAGACGGAAGGGTTGACGAAAAGCTTAACAACCCCTCAGTCAACTCCGTTG
>DFEW01000019.1 GCA_002369195.1 Christensenella sp. UBA3792 | reverse complement strand
CCCCAGCACAGATCGCAAACGGTCTTGCCGTGCCGGGCGCCTTGGCATTGGCCTCGGCTGCCTCTCTCAATGAATAGTCGTTCGTCGCGACAAAGGGCTGATCCTCTCGTACGGAAAGGGCCAAAACAGCATCTCTGTTATTATCATTTATAGGTTCCAGTTTGATTATCATAATTGGTTTTTCTCCTTGAACATAAGATTTGATATGGTATCGTTCCTGTGTGGCGTCGGCGCCTGAAAAAAGGCGCAAAAATACCGCAGCGAAGCAGCTCCCGTCGTGGCTGCATCCTGCGGTTTCCACAATCCGAAGTTACCCGAAAACGGTGCACCAAACCAAGGGGTATACCCCCGTGTTCTGCACCTCTGTTCAGTTTTCAGGCGATCGTAATAATCATTGGTGTACGCACCTTTCATTGCGTTCTTCTGTATTATACATGCAAACGCAGCAAAAATCAATCAGAAATATGATTCAATTGCTGTTGTCAAAGAAATAGAAAAAAGATTGCTGCCTTTGTCAAGATAGCAATCCTTTTCTGGCGTGCCTGGGAGGATACGGCATTTCTTTTATTGGAAAAACAAGGAAGAAATGCCGGGCAGGCGGCAAAGCCGCCTGTACGAACCTCTGGTCGGTTCGAATCTTCGATCATGTCCGAACATAACAAGAGCCACCCGTGAAGGGTGGCTTTGTTATGTGGCGTGCCTGGGAGGATACGGCATTTCTTTTATTGGAAAAAAAGGAAGAAATGCCGGGCAGGCGGCAAAGCCGCCTGTACGAACCTCTGGTCGGTTCGAATCTCTATCAAATAAGCCAAAGAAAAGGACCCGCGAGGGGTCCTTTTCTTTGGCGTGCCTGGGAGGATTCGAACCTCTGGCCTTCAGAGTCGGAGTCTGACACTCTATCCAGCTGAGCTACAGGCACATGCTGCTTGGCTATTATAGCACAGGTTTGCGGGCGTTGCAAGAGGCGGGAGCGGAAAAAAGCGGACTGCTTCGCAGCGCGGGCAATCCGCTTTTCGTTACGGGTTCGGCTTCTGCCGGTAGAGCTTGCCGTAGACGAGCCCCTGCTCGGAGCTTTCGAGCAGCTCGCTGACGGTGACGAGTTCGTAGCCCTGTTCGAGCAGCCACGGGATCATTTCGTCGAGCGCGTCGAGCGTCGGCTTGTGGTGGTCGTGGCAGAGGATGATCGCGCCGTCGGTCGTATCTGCCTTGACGACGTCCATGATCTTCTTCACGTTCTGCGTTTTCCAGTCGAGCGTGTCGACCGACCACAGGATCACCGCCATCTCGGCGGACTTGGCGCCCTTTAAGACGTCGCTGTTATACTTGCCTCCCGGCGGACGCATGGTGTGCGGCTGATATCCGCCTTCGATCCAGCCGGAGATTTCCTTCGCCGCGGCTTTCAGACGCTTCGCGTTGATGCTTGAGGAGAAGTTGACCATGCGGTTGTGGTTCAGCCCGTGCACGCCGATCTCGCAGCCCTGATCGACCATGTGCTGCAGCATCGGTCCGGTCTTATCGTTGATCGCGGAGGCGAGCAGGAAAAACGTTGCGACGACGTTGTACTCGCGCAGCTTTTCGAGCACCGGCTCGGTCATCGTCAGGTTCGGACCGTCGTCAAAGGTCAGCGCGACCATCGGGCGGTGAGGGTCCTTGGTCGGCTCGGGCGTCGGGGTCGGCTCGGGCGTCGGTGCTGGGGTCGGCGTGGCGGTCGGCTCCGGCGTGGGAACGGGCGTCGGCGCGGGCGGTGCGGTCAGCACTTCGACCTCGGCTTCGACGACGTATTCCGCCGTGTCCGGCTCGAGCGTCGGCGCCGCGCTCGGCGCGGCAGGCAGCTCCGCGGCGGGCAGAGCCGTGCAGCCGATGCACAGAAGCAGACACAATACGGTTTTCAGCATTCGTTTCATGTGTCGAATGGTATCATATTCCGCCGGTTTTTGCAACGGATCGCGCAAAATTTCATGCGCGTTTGCGGCGCGCGCTTTTTGGCTTGCAAAAGCGTTCGATATCCCGTATAATGATACATGTACAAAAATGCAATTTGCAAAGGAGATCGAAACATGTACGAAAACAAAATCGGTGTTCTGGTACCCAATGTAATGCTTCCCCCGAAGGGGACGGATTTTTCGAAGTGGGCGGTCGTGGCATGCGACCAGTTCACGTCGCAGCCCGAGTACTGGGAAGCGGCGCGCGCCTACATCGGCAACGCCCCGACGACGCTCGACCTGTTCCTGCCGGAGGCATACTTGGGCAAGGACGGCGAGGCGGACCGCATCGCCAAGATCCGCGCGAACATGCGCGAATACATGGCAAAGGGAATCCTGGAGACCAAACCGCAGGGCTTTGTGCTGGTAAAGCGCTCGGTTGCGGGCAACACGCGCTGGGGCCTTGTCATGGCGCTCGATCTCGAATGCTATGATTACAACAAGGGTGCGACGACGTTGATCCGTGCCACCGAGGGCACGATCGTCGAGCGCATTCCGCCGCGTCTCAGAATCCGCGAAGGCGCGCCGCTGGAGCTGCCGCATATCCTCGTTCTGATCGACGACCCGAAGCGCACGGTCATCGAACCGCTCGCGGCGAAGAGCGAAGCGCTCGAGCAGGTCTATGACACCGACCTGATGCTCGACGGCGGTCACATCACCGGCTGGCTCGTCGACGGCAAGGCCGACGTGCAGGGCGCGATCGATGCGATGACCGCGCTGACCGATGCGGACGCGTTCCGCGCGAAGTACGGCGATCATGCGCCGCTGCTGTTCGCGATGGGCGACGGCAACCACAGCTTCGCGACCGCGAAGGCGAACTGGGAAAAGGTCAAGGCGACGCTCAGCCCCGAGGAGCAGAAGGATCATCCCGCGCGCTACGCGCTGGTCGAGGTCGAGAACGTGCACGACGACGGCATCGTCTTTGAGCCGATCCACCGCGTGCTGTTCGGCATCGGCGGCATGGAAGGCGCTGAGAAGCTTCTTGCGAAGCTCAAGGCGCAGAACGGCGACGCGAAGATCGTTCTTTCCGACGATATGCCCAAGGCGTCCGGCGGCGAAGTGCATACGATTCCGTTCTGCACCGGCAAGACGTTCGGCGCGTTCGTCGTCGAGAAGCCCGCGGCGCAGCTTGCGGTCGGCACCCTGCAGAACGCGATCGACGCGCTCTTAAAGGAAACCGAAGGCGCGGAGGTCGACTACATCCACGGCGAAGCGGTCGTGCGCGATCTGGCGTCCAAGCCCGATACGATGGGCTTCCTGCTCCCCGCCATGCAGAAATCCGAGCTGTTCCCGACCGTCGTGTACGACGGCGCGCTGCCCAGAAAGACGTTCTCGATGGGCGAAGCGAACGAAAAACGCTACTATATGGAGTGCAGACGGATCGAAAAGTAAAGGATCATTGAGACCCGAATGGTAAAGACCGTAAAGTTCGGCGGAAGCTCTCTTGCCTCCGCCGAACAGTTTCAAAAAGTCAAAGCGATCATCGAACGCGACGCCGACCGGCGGTACGTGGTGGTTAGCGCGCCCGGAAAACGCTTCCGGGACGACAGCAAGATCACCGATCTGCTGTACCGCTGTCAGGCGCTTGCGGCAAAGGGCGAGCCGTTCGACGCGACGTTTGCCGAGATTTGCGACCGGTTTATCGGCATTCGCGACGGACTCGGGCTCGACGTGTGCATCGAGGCGGAGCTCGATGAGATCCGTTCACGTATCGAGGCGGGTGCGACGCCCGCATTTGCGGCAAGCCGCGGCGAGTACCTGAACGGCAAGCTTTTAGCGGCGTACCTTGACGTGCCGTTTTTGGACGCGGCGGAGTTCGTGCGCTTTCGCGACGACGGCACGTTCGACGACGACGCCACGCAGCGCAGGAGCGAGTGCATC
Organism: Christensenella sp. UBA3792; assembly: GCA_002369195.1. GTDB lineage: Bacteria > Bacillota > Clostridia > Christensenellales > CAG-138 > UBA3792. Next base: position 7,996 of record DFEW01000019.1, on the reverse strand, counting down.
AAGGCGTTCGACCGTGTCGTGATCCCGGGCTTTTACGGGCGCACACGCTTCGGCGCGATCAGGACGTTTTCGCGCGGCGGCAGCGACATCACCGGCGCGATCGTCGCGCGCGGCACGGGCAGCGACGTGTACGAGAACTGGACCGACGTTTCCGGCTTTCTGATGACCGATCCGCGCATCGTACCGGAGGCGCGGACGATCGAAACGGTCACGTACTCGGAACTGCGCGAGCTCAGCTACATGGGCGCGTCCGTGCTGCATGAGGATTCGATCTTTCCGGTGCGCCGCGCGCGCATCCCGATCCACGTGCTGAACACCAACGATCCCGATGCGAAAGGCACGATGATCGTGCCCGACAGCATGGCGACCGATAAGGAGCACGCGCGTCCGCTGACCGGCATTGCGGGGCGGCGCGGGTACACGGTCATCACGCTGACCAAGGACAATCTGCACAATGACCTCGGCTTTGCCTATCGGCTCATGGGCATCCTTGCGCGAAACGGCATTTCCGCCGAGCGCATGCCGTCCGGTATCGACACGATCTCGCTCGTCATCGACGACAAGCGCCTTGCCGGCAGAATGGATCAGCTCTACCACGACATCATGGTCGAGTGTTCGCCGGACACGGTCGAGATCGCAAGCTGTATCGCGCTGATCGCCTCGGTCGGCATCGGCATGGTGCGCAACCCGCTTGTGGCGGCGCGGCTGTTCGCGGCGCTTTCCGACGCGGAGGTCAACGCGCGCCTGATCGATCAGGACAGCAACGAAATGAACATCATCATCGGCGTCGAGCAGCGCGACTTCGAGCGCGCGATCACGGCGATCTACCGCGCGTTTGCGTAAGCGTCAGCGCAGCGCATTCACCGGTACAGCTTCACCCGGTCGCCGAAGACCTTGACAATCGCCTCCGCGAGGCGATTTTTTTCGTCTCCGGAGAGGTCGTAAACGATCAGCTTTCCCGGCGCCATGTTGACGAGTAGCTGCAAAATCCCGTCCGGCGCGCAGTCCACATACTCGATGTGCACGTCGCCGTCGTCCGAGAGCGTGATCGTGCCGTCCGGATGGATGCACACCGAAAGCGAGCGCACGCGGCTCTTGCGCGATTCGGCGAAGCGGCGCAGCGTTTCCATCAGCTCGCCGTATTCCTTCTGCATCAGCACGTTCGCCGCCGCCTGTTCGACCGCGATCTCCCACAGCATCAGAAACTCCTGCATCCGAAACCGCAGAAACCCCTCGAGACAGACCGTGTGCTGCGCGCCGAGGTAGTCCTCCAGCTTTGCGATCAGCACGGCCGGTTCCTCGTGCGCGGACGCCGCGTCCAGCGCGTCGGACAGCACCGCCTGCTTTTCGGACAGCGACAGCGGCAGCGCGTCGGTCAGCTCCGCCAGCGCGAAGTACCGCAGGTCGCGCCCCAGCACGCGCGAGAGCGCATACGCCGCCGCGCGCTCCGGCGATTCGCCGCGCACCTTTAAAAGGACGCCGTCGGGAACGGCCTCCAGCGAGTACGCGTTGTCCAGATCGCGCATGCGGCGATCCAAAAGTTTCGATAACGGCAAATCATATTCAAACGTCAGGATTTGATAGACGACCATGCTGCGCTCCTTTTCTGTATCCTATGCCCGCACGGCGTTAGTTTGTGCCGCTTCGGCGCCGGAAAATACGCGCAAAAAAACAGGGCTTTTCAGCCCAGTCGGAATCGGATGCTGCGGTCAGTTTTCTTCAAAGCGCTCGCTGGCGTTGAACGCCTTGGAAATGACGTGATAGTCGCCGAACACGGTCAGCTTGTCCTCCGGCAGAAACACGGTCTTTGCGTTCGCGGGCACCGCCTTAGCGCCGCGGTGCTCGACGAGCATGACGAGGATGTTGTAATCCTGCTTGAGCCCCGTTTCGGAAAGCGGCTTGTCGCGGAACGCTTCGGGAACCTCGTGCAGAAAGACCTGCGCGATCGAGTCCTCGCCGAGATAGTCGAGCAGCAGCACGCTGTTCACGCTGCTGCGGTGCGCGAGCCGTCCCGCAAGGCGTTCCATGATCCGGTCGCCCCACGCGCGCACCTTCGGCACGCGCAAAAACGTGATGATGATCGTCGCCGCGACGATCGGGATCAGGATGCTGAAGTAGTTCTTGAACTCGGTCAGCTTCAGCGAGAGGAAGACGTTGATGAACACGGATACGATCGTGATGTTGAACACGTATCCGAACAGCATCGTGATGCGGGCAAGCCGTCTTCTGGACTTGTTGGTCAGAAGCAGCTCGCTCTCATGCGTCGTGAAGCCGCAGCCGGTCAGCAGCGAAATGACCTGAAACCGCGCCTTTTCATCCGGCAGACCCGTAAAGCGGAACAGCATCGCAAACAGTTCCGAGATCACGAAGTAGACCAGAATGACGACCGAGAACAGCGCAAAAGCGAGATAAACGTTCATGGACTGCGACCTTTCTGTCGATTGATACGATCATTATATCATGCACGGTTCTTCATTGCAACGGCAGACTGCCGCAACCTACAGAAAGAAACAGACTGCCGCAATGAACGGCAGTCTGTTTTCGTTCGGATTATTTCTCGAAGGAGAAGTGATAGTTCAGATGCTTCTCGTCGCGGACGGCGATCATTTCCTTCTGCACCGCTTCGTTGACGGGAACGCCCTTGTCCTTGCGGTCCTGCCAGACGAGCCATTCCTTCTCGCCCGCGGTGTAGATGCGCTCCTCGCCGGGCGCCTTTTCGGAATTGCGCAGCGCGCGGAGGATGTCGCCGGTGGTCTTCCTGAACGTGTCGAGACCCATGAACGCTTCGGGGTCGATCGCGATGAAGAAGTGACCGAGGTGATACGGACGCTTGTTGCCGTTCTCGTCGAAGCCGGTCAGCGCCTTCATGTAGCTGCCCGCCTGCAGCGCCGCGGAGAGGATCTCCACGACCGTCGCGTAGCCATAGCCCTTGTAGCCGGCAAGCTCGTCGCCGATGCCGCCGAGCGGCGCCAGAGCCGCTTCGCCCTTGGTGAGGTCGACCAGGATCTGCTTCGAGTCGGTCAGCGCGCTGCCGTCTCTGCCGATGACCATGCCCGCGGGGGTGGGCTTGTCGTTTCTTGCGTAGTATTCGATCTTGCCGCGCTGGGTGATCGAGGTCGCGCAGTCGATGCAGAACGGGAATTCTTCATCGGTCGGAAGCGCGATCGTGAGCGGGTTCGTGCCGAGCATGTTCTCGACACCGAAGGTCGGCGCGATCGACGGACGCGCGTTCGTACCCGTGATGCCGATCAGTCCCTGCTTGGTTGCCATCGTGGCCCAGTAGCCCGCGATGCCGTAGTGCGAGGAATTGCGCACGGCGACCATGCCCATGCCGAAGTTCTTCGCCTTGTCGATCGCGGTCTGCATGGCGCGCTTGCTGATGACCATGCCCATGCCGTCGTGACCGTCGACCACAGCGGTCGTCGGGGTCTCGCGCAGCACTTCGTACTCGGTGATCGGGTTCAGGATGCCCGCCTTGATGCGGTCGAGGTAGATGGGCTTAAAGCGATTGACGCCGTGGCTCTCGATGCCGCGGCGGTCGCTCTCCATCAGAACGTCCGCGCAGATTTCCGCGTCCTCGCGCGGCACGCCGTAGGCGACGAATGCGTCCACGAGAAAGCCGCCGATCGTTTCCCAGTCAACATAAGGTCTTGTTTCTTTGATTGCCATTGTATTATATCTCCCTTCGGATCAATCTTCCCAGTTCTTTGCTTTTTCCACGGCCTTCGTCCAGCCGCGCTGGCGTCTGCCGCGCTCCACTTCGCTCATCTTCGGCTGGAAGATCCTTTCGCTCTCCCAGTAGCGCATGACGTCCGCCTCGTCCTTGTAGAGTCCCACGCCGATCGCCGCGAGGTACGCCGCGCCGAGCGCCGTCGATTCGACGCATTTGGGGCGGTTGACCGGCACATCGAGCATGTCCGCCTGGAACTGCATCATCACGTCGGACACGGATGCGCCGCCGTCGACCTTGAGCTCGCCGAGCTTTCTGCCGCTGTCGAACTCCATCGTGCGGGCAAGGTCGCCGACCTGATAGACGATGCCTTCGAGCACCGCGCGCGCGATGTGCGCACGGTTCGTTGCGCGGGTGACGCCGACGAGCGCGCCGCGCGCGTACATGTCCCAATGCGGAGCGCCCAGTCCCGTGAATGCCGAGACGAAGTATGCGCCGCCCGCGTCGGGCACGGACTCGGCAAGCGTGTCGATCTCATGCGCCGAGCTGATCAGCCCGACCTCGTCGCGCAGCCACTTGATCGAGCTGCCCGCGTTGAAGATGCTGCCCTCGAGCGCATAGCGGACCTTGCCGCTGACGCCCCAGGCGATCGTGGTCAAAAGCCGGTTCTTGCTCGCCACCGGCGTGTCGCCGGTCTGCATCATCAGAAAGCCGCCGGTGCCGTAGGTGCACTTTGCCTGCCCCGGCTCGAAGCACGCCTGTCCGAACAGCGCCGCCTGCTGGTCGCCCGCGTCGCCGGAGATCGGAACGCCCGCCAGCGCTTCCAGTCCCTCGATGCCGTCCTTGACGAACCCGTAGACCGCCGCGGAGGGCTTGACCTCCGGCAGGATGCAGGCGGGGATGTTGAGCCGGTGCATGATGACCGGATCGTAACTGAGCGTATGGATGTTGTAGAGCATCGTGCGCGACGCGTTGCTGTAGTCGGTCACGTGCGCGCCGCACAGGTTCCAGATGAGCCAGGTATCGACGGTGCCGAACAGCAGATCGCCGTTTTCGGCAAGCATCTGGCCGTTCGGGACGGCGTCGAGAATGTAGCGCAGCTTGGTCGCGGAAAAGTACGCGTCGATCAGAAGCCCGGTCGACTGCTGAATGTAGTCCTTGAGCCCTTCGCGGATCAGCTGCTCGCACAGAGGCGCGGTTCTGCGGCATTGCCAGACGATGGCGGGATGCACGGGCTTGCCCGTCGCCTTCTCCCAGACGATCGTCGTTTCGCGCTGGTTCGTGACGCCGATGCAGGCAACCTCGCCGCGCTGCACATCCGCTTTCTTGAGAACGTCGCGCACGGCGTCCAGTTCGGTCTTTAAGATCTCGTTCGCATCATGCTCGACATAGCCGGGCATCGGATAGTGCTGCGCAAATTCGTACTGCGCGGAGGTGATGATCTCGCCCTTGAGATCGAAGAGGATTGCGCGCGAACTCGTCGTGCCCTGATCCAGCGACAAAAGGTATTTCTGCATGCTCGTTACCGCCTTTCCGAAACATAAGTATAGCATAGATTTTCTCTTGTGAAAATGTTTTTTTGCTGTTATACTGCAAATATGGAACAGATTTCGGAAGAATTGTCGTTCGAGAACGACTTCAGCAAGGAAAAGATCGGTCCGCAGGGGCGCATATGGATCATCGTCATCGCGCTTGCACTGGTGACGGTCGGCATTTTGGTGCTCATATGGATCCTGCCGCGGCAGAACGAGCTGCCCGTGTTCTCCGAGGTGATGAGCTCAAACCACGCCGCGCTCGAGCATCCGCAGTACGGCACGGTCGACTGGGTGGAGATCTATAACCCGACCGAGAAGGACATCGATTTGTCCGGCTACGGCTTCACCAACGAGATCAAGCGCACGTTCCGCTACCGCTTCCCGGAGGGAACGGTGCTGAAAAGCGGCGAATATCTGCTGCTGTACTGCACCGGCGGCACGGAAGCGAGCGACGCCGACCCGTTCTGCACCGGCTTCAACCTGTCCGCCTCCGGCGAGGACCTGTATCTGGTGAACCCGAACAACGTCGAGGTCGACGAGGTGCATGTGCCCGAGCTCGAACCGGACACGAGCTGGGCGCGCAGGACGGACGGCACGTTCGCGGTTACGACCGAACCGACGCCCGGCGAGGCAAACCGCTTTGCAGAGTGAATATTCGGGATTTCGGATATTCCCGCCCGCGTCAAGCCGGCGTTTTTGGTGAGAAGAATAAAAAATGCCTGAAATTTCGGGCATTTTTTGCTTTTTGGTGATTGCATTTGTGCGACAGCCCTGATATACTTATAATAGTATATAATCGGTTGATCGACCGAGAAAGGGAGGGGCATATGAAACGAACCGTATGGAAAAGCGCGATCGCGCTGTTCGTCTGCGCGCTGTTCGTTCTGACCGGCTGCACCGCAACGCAGCAGCCCGCGTCGGACGGCAACGAACAGATTCTTGCACAGCTCAACGAGATCAAGCAGCAGCTTGACGATACCAAGTCCGAACTTGCGTCCATCAAGCAGGAGGGCCAGTCCGGCACGAATGCGGCGCAGACCGCCGCGCCCGCACCGGTCGACACGACGACGCCCGAGCCGGTCATCATCGAAACGGAGGTTCCCGAGAACGCGGTCTACGGCGTCGGCTGCACGGTCAACGGCGGCGCATCCGTCGTGCTGGACGGACCGACCGAGGTACGCGCCGTTGCGGATACCATAGAGGGGTACGAATTCGATCACTGGGAGTTCGGCGAGATGCTGGATTACGAATCCGGTGCGACGGCGACGTTCATCTTCGACGCGCCGACGGTGCTGCATGCGGTGTTCCATGCGCGCCGCGTCGTGACGTTCATCAACTGCCACATGAATTTCCTGAACGCCAAGGACAAGGCGTCGGGGAAGGACTACAAGCAGTTCGACTTCGAGGACGACTACACGAATCCCGAAACGAAACAGAACTGCAAGGGCGGCGAGATCGACTTCTTCGTCACCGCAGATGTTCCGAAGGGCAAGCAGGTCGACTACTGGCTGATCAACGGCGTCAAGTACGATCCGAACACGAATCTGCAGAAGTTCCGCGTTAAGGGACAGACGGCGGCGACGGTCTACGAGGTCGTATTTGAAAACGTCCCCGCAACCTACTACACCGTCACCTGCCACAACTGCACGTTCTCCGGCGGCGACTACAGCGGGGCAACGTCCGGCAAGGTCAAGGCGGGCACGCAGATCACGGTCTACGGGCATTCCGATTCGAGCGCATGCTACTTCGTCGGGTCGCCGTCCTCGGCGAGTCACGGCTCGTACAGCAATCCGATGTCGCCGTATAAGACCGAACCGCCCAAGCCGGGTCATACCTACAGCACGTTCTATTTCCGATATACCTATACCGTCACGAGCGATACCGACATCTCGTTCTACGGGATCGTCAACTGACGGGCGGCAGCAAACCGAAGAAAGGAGACAAAACGATGAAACATCATGCTTTCCGATATGCTTTGATCTGGACGCTTCTCTTGCTGCTGCTGACCGCCTGCACCGGCGGGCAGAAACCCGCGGCAAACGACGCCAACGAACAGATTCTTGCGCAGCTCAACGATATGAAGCAGGAGCTTGAAAACGCGAAGAACGAGCTCAATGCGCTGAAGCAGGAGGGACAGACGGTATCGATCGATACCTCGACGGTCGAAAATGCGCCGGTCGCCACGACGAGACCGGAAGCGGTCGTGACCGAGGTGGAGGTTCCGGTCGAGATGATTATCGCCGAGCACTGCACGCTCAACGGCGAGGACGCCGTGCGCGTGGAGGGCAGGACCGCGGTGCATGCCGTCGCGGATGAACGCGAGGGATATGTGTTCGACCACTGGGTCGTCGACGGAAGCGAGGACGATACATCCGGACCGGAGGCGGACTTCGTGTTCGATTCCGCAGCGGCCGTCGTCGCCGTGTATCGCGAGCGCCGCGTGATCACGACCAAGGACTGCCACTTCACGCTGCTCGACAAGAAGGGCAAGTCGGTCGGCAAGTCCTACACCGAGTTCGACTTTGAGAACGACTATACGAACCCCGAAACGAAGGAAACCTGCAAGGGCGGCGAGATCTCGTTCTACATCTTTGCGGACATTCCGAAGGGCATGGAAGTGGACCACTGGCTGATCAACGGCGTCCGCTACGAGCCGACGTACAACGACATCCGCAAGTTCCGCGTCGAAGGACAGACCGAGGCGACGCTCTACGAGGTCGTCTTCCGCAAGGCGTCGTAATCGGATCGACCGAAACAAAACAAAGGGGCTGTTAAGAAAGTCCGTCATTCT
>DFEW01000033.1:1425-4173 GCA_002369195.1 Christensenella sp. UBA3792 | reverse complement strand
CGCGCTCCCCGCGCGTACCATCGCTTCTCAGAATGACAAGGGAAACAGGAAGCGCCTCGGGATGACGAGAGAAATCTTCTCAAACTCCAACCGCGCTGTCGTTGATTCAGGGACGGTCGATGCTCGCTTCGTAGAGACGCAGGATGCGCTTATGCAGCTCGGAGATGTCGGAAAGCGTCAAGCTGCCGGTGACCGGCGGCGTCGGCTGCAGGGCGTGGGATGCGCCGTACGATTGTGCGGCGATCACGGAACGCACCGGCACCTGATCGGCGATCGGGTACGCATAGTTAGATTCCGAGGTCACAAGAAGCAGCGTTCGCGTCATCACGCTGTCCGGATCGGGAGAGCCGTCGCTGACGAGATAGTATTCGGGGAGCCGGTCGGCGTATGCACTCGTGCGAAACGGCGCGCGCTCCGCCTCTGTGGATAGGATCGCGGAGAACTCCACGGCCGTGCCGGCTGCCTCGCTGTCCAGATAGCCGGCGGTGATGTGCCCGATCGATGTGCCGTCGCCGAGCGTGTTGGTGCCGAATATCATCCAGCGCTGACGCCCGTACACCTGCGCAAGTACGCGCTGCGTTCCTGCGGAGCCGCCGACCGTGCCCCACAGCACCGCGCCGTCGGCATGCGTCTGTACGCAATACAGGTCGGGACCGTCGGTCGGCGCGAACCTGCTCTGCGCGAGCACAAGAACGCAGGAGGCGTAGCTGCCGGTGTCGTCGGAAGGCAAAAAGCCCGCGGTCGAGTGAACGCGCAGGATCCACAGTTCGTCCGGCTCTTGCGCGCCGGTCTCTTTGAGAAACGCGAGAATCAATCTGCCGAAGCGTTCACAGTCCGCGTCGCTGTGACCCTCCGCGGATGCGGAAAGAATCTTCGTGTTCCACACCGCTTGCGGTTCGGCCGAGACCTGCGGGAGCGCCGTCTGCGCGGTGCCGGTCGGATCGACTGGCGCGAGCTCGTGATGCTGTCTGCCGGAAAAAGCGTTGCTCAGGATGAGCACGAATGCCGCTGCGCTTGCAAGCGCGGTAACCGCGGTGGCGGCGATCCAGGGCGCTCTTGTGACCTTGCGCTGTACGCCGGCTTTGCGCAAAGCTTGATGCACGCTGTCGGAAAACGACGGGGGCATGTCGGGAAACAGGTTGTTTTGTAAGCGAATATCAAAGGCGTTCATCTGCGTTGCTCCTTTTGCGATAATTGTTCTTTGAGTGCCGAGCGCGCTCTGCTGAGACGGCTGCGCACCGTGCCTTCCGAAACGTCGGTGATCTTCGCGATCTCGGCGGTTTTATAGCCCTCGAAGTAGAACAGGGTGATCGTCAGCCGTTCTTCGGACGAAAGCGTATCGAACGCGCGGTTCAAATCGAGATCGGGCACTTCCATTTCATAGACTGCCGCGTTGTCGAGCAGCGCGGTTTGCGAACCTCTCTTTTTCAGCAGATCGAAGCATTCGTTTTTCAGGATGCGGATCAGCCATGTACGAAAAAGCGACTTGTCGTTGAGCGTGTCAAGACGGCGATACGCTTTCAGAACGGCGTTCTGCGCGGCATCCTCGCAGTCGGTGCGGTTTCGCAGGATCGCGAACGCGATGCGAAACATCGACGGCTGCGCCGCTTCGATCTCCCGCGTGAACCACGCATCGGTTCTTGCTTTGTTCATATATGCGTTCCTTTCTGATGATCATCTGTCGATTAGACGGTCCGAACCGCGAAAATGTTGCAGAGAACGGAAAAATTTTTATGGGCGCGGAGAACGGAGCATGGAGAGCCGCGCAGGGGAATGCCGCGGCACAGAAAAAGGACCCTCCGGTCGGAAGGTCCTTTTGATCGGGAGATTAAGCGGAAGGTAATCAGACGATGCCCTGCGCCATCATTGCATCCGCAACCTTCTTGAAGCCCGCGATGTTTGCGCCGGCGACGAGGTTGTAGCCGAGGCCGCACTCTTCCGCCGCTTCGACGGACGCCTTGTGGATGTTGACCATGATGGTGTGGAGCTTCTGGTCGACTTCCTCAGCGCTCCATGCGAGACGCTCGGAGTTCTGGCTCATTTCGAGACCGGAGACGGAGACACCGCCCGCGTTGACCGCCTTGGACGGAGCAACGATCATGTTCTTCTGATCCATGAGATAGAAGAGCGCGTCGTTCGTCGTCGGCATGTTCGCGACTTCGATGTAGTACTTGACGCCGTTTGCGACGATCTTTTCCGCAGAATCCATATGCACGTCGTTCTGCATTGCGCACGGCATGACGATGTCAACCTTGCGGCCGAAGGGCTTCTCGCCCGGGAAGAACTCGACGCCGAACTTGTCCGAATAGTCCTGCACGCGGTTGCGGCGGGATGCGTTCATCTCGAGCATGTAGTTGATCTTCTCCTCGGTGACGACGCCGTCCGGATCGTAGATGTAGCCGTCCGGGCCGGAGAGCGTGACGACCTTTGCGCCGAGCTCCGCCGCCTTCTTGGTGACGCCCCATGCAACATTGCCGAAGCCGGAGACCGCGATGGTCTTGCCCGCGATCGTGTCGTTCTCATGCTTGAGCACTTCGCAGAGGTAGTAGACCGCGCCGTAGCCGGTTGCTTCCGGACGGATCAGCGAGCCGCCGAAGGACAGGCCCTTGCCGGTGAGAACGCCGTTCTCGAACGCGTTGCGGATGCGCTTGTACTGACCGAACAGATAGCCGATCTCACGTGCGCCGACGCCCATGTCGCCTGCCGGAACGTCCACGTTCGGACCGATGTGACGATAGAGCTCGGTCA
>DFEW01000033.1:0-1357 GCA_002369195.1 Christensenella sp. UBA3792 | reverse complement strand
CATGAAGCTCTGGCAGAAACGCATGATTTCCGCATCGCTCTTGCCGGTCGGATCGAAGTCCGCGCCGCCCTTTGCGCCGCCCATCGGCAGGGAGGTCAGACTGTTCTTGAAGGTCTGCTCAAAGCCGAGGAACTTCATGACGGACAGGTTGACATTCTTGTTGAAACGGAGGCCGCCCTTGTACGGTCCGATTGCGCCGTTGAACTGGACGCGGAAGCCGCGGTTGATGCGAACAGCACCGCTGTCGTCGACCCACGGTACGCGGAACTCGATGGTGCGTTCCGGCTCTACCATGCGCTCCAAAAGGCCGGCCTTCTCATATTCGGGATGACGGGAAACGATGACTTCCAGGGATTTCAGAACTTCTTCAACGGTCTGAAGGAATTCCGGTTCGTTCTTGTCGCGGCGTTCGACGTCCGCGAGGACACGTTCGATATAGCTGTTCATAGCTCCTCCGAAATTTGATATTTTTGGGACAAATCCCAACGAATTCATGATACCACTTTGCGCATAAAAGTCAACCGACGCCCCAGCCGTTTTTCCGTCAAAACCGAAATATATTTTTTCACGCAGCGCGCTTGCGAACGCCGACGCGCAGGGCATTTCTTCCTATGTACCAAATACGATAGTATTCATTAACGGATACGGTATATAACGGATACGATACAAACGAATACCGTATTCGATACGAAAAAGAAGAATAAAAATAAATACCGTATCCGTTAGGGAAGGAAGAATGAAAACACACCGTATCCGTTACGGAGGGAAGAATGAAAACATACCGTATCCGTTACGGTAAAGATACACTTTTCTCGCAAGCGGAGAAACAGCGCCGCATCGGCGCATGGGTGGGCGATGCCGTATCCGTTATGGTAAAGATACTCTTTTCTCGCAAGCGGAGAAACAGCGCCGCATCGGCGCATGGGTGGGCGATGCCGTATCCGTTAGAAAAGGAAGAATGAAAACATACTGTATCCGTTACGGTAAAGATACTCTTTTCTCTCAAGCGGAGAAACAGCACCGCATCGGCGCATGGGTGGGCGATGCCGTATCCGTTAGGGAAGGAAGAATGAAAACATATCGTATCCGTTACGGTAAAGATACTCTTTTCTCTCAAGCGGAGAAACAGCGCCGCATCGGCGCATGGGTGGGCGATGTAGGGGCTGACGACCTCGGCAGCCCGCAAAAAAAACGAATGTAGGGGCTGACGACCTCGGCAGCCCGCCGGAAGGGGTGTCGCGTGTCATTCTGAGCCGAAGGCGAAGAATCTCAGAGCGCTGTTGTGTTTCTCCGTTCAGAGATCCTTCGTCGCTTTGCTCCTCAGGATGACAAGGGCGAAGGATACGGTGCCGTAGGG
>DFEW01000006.1 GCA_002369195.1 Christensenella sp. UBA3792 | reverse complement strand
CGCTCGGCTCCGCGCCCCCTTGCACAGGACGCGCTTTCAAATTCGCGGTTCCATGAAACCCGCCGATTGCATGCGGACAGAAAATCCGCGAGAGGCGCATATGCCGCGTGCTTTTTCCATATGCTTACGGTATGAAGACGATCAACCGCATTCGAATCTCATATGTTCTGTGGGCCCTGCTGCCGCTGGCGGTCGGCGGGCTTTCGACGCTGCTGTCGATGGACGGCATGAAGGAAAATGCGCTGCTGCCGCAGCCCGCTCTGCAGCCGCCCGGCTGGGTGTTCTCGCTCGCTTGGGGCGTGCTGTACCTGCTGATGGGCATCGGCGCGGGGCTTGTGTACAACGCCGAACCGCGCGGCAGAAAGGACGCGCTGATCCCGTTCTTCGGACAGCTCGTGCTGAACTTTCTCTGGTCGCCGCTGTTCTTCGCCTTAAAGCTCCGCCTCGCCGCGTTCTTCGTCCTGCTCGGCATGTTCGGGCTCGCCGTCTGGATGACCGTCGCGTTCCGCAGGGTGCGCCCGCTTGCCGGCTACCTGCAGATTCCGTACCTGCTCTGGCTCTGCTTTGCCGGGTATCTGAACCTTGCCGGCTATCTGATCAACGGCTGATGCGCGCTACAGCCCTTTGTGCCAGGTGCGCTCGGTGCGCGTAAGACCCATCGCGCAGTAGTCGCGGGCGCTTTGCACAAAGCAGTCGATCGGCGCATGGTAGATGCACACGGCGAGATAGTGGCTTCCGTCGCGCACCTCCTCGGCGCGCTCGGTGATCTGCGTTTGCAGAAAGTCGATGTGTTCGATGCGAAGCTGCCGCAGCCGCTCGCGCACCTCCTCGCGCGGCACGCGCCGTCCGTCGACGCGCAGGTACGCGGCGTAGTACATCTGCCGGATCGTCTGTTCGATGGCCCGCGCAAACGTTGTGTCCTCGTACAGATCCAAATGCAGCTTTTCAAAGATCGCGTTCAAGTCCGTCTGTCCGTCCGTCTCATTTTCTGCATCGCCGCCGTTATGACCGACTGACGGGACGTCGCCCATTGTAATAGTACTATTATTATTTATTTCCGGGCCATCAGGTGACCGTCTGCCTGTCACCACGTGACCGGGGGGTGGGTCACCACATGACACCCGCGGTGTCATCTCGTGACAGGCGGGACCGTCATGTCGTGACAGTTTGACATGCAGATGATAGCGGTCCGTTCCCTTTCTCACGCGACCGTTTTTCAAGACGGTATGCGTGCTTTCCTTGGACAGCAGCCCGCCTGCAATCAGTTCCCCGATCGCTTTTTTCACCGTGTTGCGCGAGCAGCTGCAGTTTTCCGCGATTTTCGCGATGCTCGGAAAGCAGCTGCCCTGGCGGTCGGCGCAGTAGGACAGATAGGCGAAGACCGCGATCGCGTAGGCGGACAGCGGCGTGTCGAAGATCGCCGCGGATACATAAAAGGTTTTGCGTTTTGCCAATGCGTGTTTCCTCCCGTTCGTTCTGTAACCAGTATACCACGCTGGATTGTGACGGATTCCCGACATTTGTTCACAATTGCGCGCACGAAGATTGTGACAATCCGGCAAACTCTTGCGGCGGGGGCTTGCATTCCGTACCGCGGCGCGCTATCATGTGCTTGGCACTCGAAGAATGAGAGTGCTAAATCATCTGACGAGGCGAGAGCAATGCAAAAGAAGCTATTCAAGGCAGAATCCAAAAAACTATTGGATCTGATGATCCATTCGATCTATACCCATCGCGAGATCTTCCTTCGCGAGCTGATCTCCAACGCGTCCGACGCGATCGACAAGCGCTATTATGCGGCGATGCAGCGCGGCGAAACCGGCGTGGACAAGTCGCAGTTCGTGATCCGTCTGGAGCCGAACCGCGAGGCGCGCACGCTGACGATCACCGACAACGGCTGCGGCATGAGCGCCGCCGAGCTCGAACAGGACCTCGGCACGATCGCAAAAAGCGGCACCTCCGCGTTCAAGGCGGAACATGCGGACGCCGAGGACATCGACATCATCGGCAAGTTCGGCGTCGGCTTCTACGCGGCGTTCATGGTCAGCAAGAACGTCACCGTTTATTCGCACAAGGAAGGCGAGGACGCGGCGCAGTGGTCGTCCGACGGCGTTGACGGCTACACGGTCAAGCCCTGCGAGTACGAGCCGATCGGCACGAAGATCGTGCTGTCGCTCAAGGACGATACCGACGAGGACAGCTACGGCGAGTTCCTCGAAACGTTCCGGCTCGAACAACTGGTAAAGAAGTACAGCGACTACATCCGCTACCCGATCGTGATGCAGGTCGAAACGAGCCGCAAGAAGGCGGACAGCGACGAGTACGAAACCGTCGTCGAGGACAAGACGCTGAACAGTCAGGTGCCGCTGTGGCGCAAGAACAAGAACGAGATCACCAAGGAGCAGTACGCGCAGTTCTATCGCGACGCGTTCCACGACTACGAGGAGCCGGCGTCGACGCTGCACATCAACACCGAGGGCATGCTCTCCTATACCGCGCTGCTGTTCATCCCCAAAAAAGCGCCGTTTGACTTCAACACCAAGGACTACAAGCGCGGTCTCAAGCTGTACGCGAACGGCGTCATGATCATGGAGCACTGCGAGGAGCTGCTGCCGGAGTACTTCAACTTCGTGCAGGGCCTTGTCGATTCCCCCGACCTGTCGCTGAACATCTCCCGCGAGATGCTGCAGCACGACCGACAGCTTTCCGCGATCGCGAACAACCTCAAAAAGAAGATCCTGTCCGAGCTGCTCCGGATGCAGCGCGAGGAACGCGAGAACTACGAGACGTTCTACCGCGCGTTCGGACGCACGCTGAAGTTCGGCGTGTACGATCAGTTCGGCATGAACAAGGACTTTTTGAAGGACACGCTGCTGTTCTATTCGAGAAAGGAAGACAAGCTCGTTACCCTGAAGGAGTACGTCGACGCGATGCCCGAGGCGCAGAAGGAGATCTACTATGCGGCGGGCGACACGCTTGCGCAGGTCAAGAAGCTGCCGCAGGCGGAGCGCGTGGCGGACAAGGGCTTTGACATCCTCTGCCTGACCGACGACGTCGACGAGTTTGCCCTGCGCATCCTCGAATCGTATCAGGACAAGAAGTTCCGCTCGGTCTCCGATCCGGACCTCGACCTCAACACCGAGGAAGAAAAGAAGCAGATGGAAGAAAAAGCGGAACAGGCAAAGCCGCTGCTCGAACGCATCAAGAACGCACTCGGAGACAAGGTGCTCGACGTGCGTCTGACCGACCGGCTCAAGAATGCCGCCGCCTGCCTCACCGGAGACGAGGGCATGAGCGTGGAGATGTATAAGGTCCTGCGCCAGCTGCCGAACGGACAGACCTTGCCGATGACCTTCCACCTCGACCTCAATCCCGACCATCCGGTCTACGCAAAGCTTGCTGACCTCGACGACGAAACGCTCAAGACCTACGCCGAGCTGCTGCTCGCGCAGGCGCAGCTGATCGCGGGGCTCCCGCTCGACGATCCCGCCGCGTTCGCCGAATCGCTCTGCAAGCTGATGTAACCGCGTTCCCTTCGCCCCGCCCTCCGGCGGGGCTTTTTTGCGCTCTGAGATTCTTCGCCTTCGGCTCAGAATGACAGCAGAATAACGGCTCAGAATGACAACGTCTTTTCGTTTCGACGAACACCTCATCCGTCTGCTTACGCAGCCACCTTCTCCTCGAAGGAGAAGGCTTTTGGGTCGCTCTCGAACTGTAGGGGGCGATGGTACGCGCTTCCCGCGCGTACCATGCTTCCGTCTGCTCCCTGTTCGACCCGCGCTTCCGCTTCGCTCCTCCCCGCACTGCGGGCGCTCAGCTTTTCGCCCCTTACACAGGGAGGGCTTTTGGGTTCGCGAATTTCAAGGCTTCTCCCCCTTCAGGGTGGAGAAGCTGGCTGCGAAGCAGACTG
>DFEW01000078.1:16844-35543 GCA_002369195.1 Christensenella sp. UBA3792 | reverse complement strand
CGGATTCAGGTAGCGGAACGGGAATTCATCGTAGAGCAGCAGCGAAATCACGATGATATCCTGAAATGTCGTTTTGAATTTGCCGAGCTTGCCTGCGGCGATCACAACGCCCTTTGCGGCGGCAAGCTGCCGCACGCCGGAGATCAGAAACTCCCGCGCGATAAAGATGATCGTCAGCACCGGATGCAGCAGCCAGCGCGGGTGCGCGGCGTCGGTGAGGCAGGAGAGGAGGACGAATGCGGAGACGACCAGCATCTTGTCCGCGATCGGGTCCATCAGCTTTCCGAAGTCGGTGACGACATTGTGCTTTCTTGCGTACTTGCCATCAAGAATGTCTGTGATGGCGGCGGCAAGAAACAGCAACGCGGCGATCCAATGCGAAAACGGTGCGAACGCAGGCCAGACCTGCGGAAGCAGCAGCGCCGCGATCACGAGCGGGATCAGAAGGATGCGAAGGATCGTAAGTTTGTTTGCGACGTTCATAAGCTTTCTCCGATCATGTCGTAGGGATCCGCTTTGGTCAGACGGATGTTGAGATACTGTCCCGGTTCATGCCGGTAGCTCGGCGCGATGCAGACCGTGCCGTCGGCATCCGGCGCTTCGCGGATCGTGCGTCCGTATGTGCCGTCCATGCCGGTTTCTTCGACGAGCAGTTCTAACTCGCGGCCGATCCAGCGTTCGTTAAGCGACAGAGAAATGTCCTGCTGCTGTTCCATCAGCGCCGCAAGTCGCGCTTCCTTCACGTCGTCGTCGATCTGATCCGGCATTTCGGCGGCAGCGGTGCCTTCCTCGGGGGAGAACGCAAACGCGCCGACACGGTCGAACGGATAATCGCGCAAAAACTGCATGAGCTCATCGAACTGCGCGTCCGTTTCGCCGGGGAAGCCGACCATCATCGTCGTGCGCAGCGTGAAGTCCGGGTAGTTTGCGCGAATGTGATCGAGCACGTGTTGAATATGCGCCTTGCTGCCGCGGCGATGCATGCGTCGAAGCAGCGTATCGTTGCAGTGTTGCAACGGCATATCGAGGTACGGAACGAGCTTTTCGCCCTCCGCAAGCGTGTCCAAAAGCTCCGGCGTGACGGTGTCGGGATACGTATACAGAAGCCGCACCCATTTGAGCCCGTCGATGCGGTTCAGCTCCTTCAGAAGCGGAATCATGCGCGGCTCGCCGTACAGATCCTTTCCGTATCCGGAGGTATCCTGCGCGATGACCGAAAGCTCGGTTACGCCCATGTCGGCAAGTGCTTTCGCTTCGTCGATGAGCTGCTCAAACGGCATGCTGTGCAGGTCGCCGCGAATCAGCGGGATTGCGCAGTATGCACAGCGGTTGTTACATCCGTCGCCGATGCGAAGGTACGCGCGATACGGCGGCGTGACGAGCAGACGTTCCGGCACGATCAGTGGGGAGCAGGGAAGGGAGAGCTTTTCGGCGATCCGCTTCGGGAGCGTTTCGTATTCGCGAACGCCGAGAAAAAGGTCGACTTCCGGCATCTCCTCGGTCAGCTCTTTGCGGTAGCGCTCGGACAGGCAGCCGGTGACGACAAGCAGTTTGCAGTTGCCCGTTTGCTTGTACTGCGCCATCTCGAAGATCGCGTCGATCGATTCCTCCTTTGCGGACGTAATGAATCCGCAGGTGTTGACGATTAGAATATCCGCTTCTTCCGGTTCGGACGTAAACGTATGACCGGCGGCTTTGAGGTAGCCGAGCATCGTTTGCGTATCGACTTGATTTTTCGCGCATCCGAGCGAGATCACGCCGATTTTCATGCTTCAAAATCCTCCGTAAAGTCCGCTTCGTCCGGCTCAACCGGTTCGGGTTCCGGTTCGACGGCGCCGCCGCCGAACACGCGGTTGAACTCCGCCTGCGTGATCAGCACCTGACGCGGCTTGCTGCCGTCAAACGGCGAGACGTATTTCTTCTGTTCCATCATGTCGACGAGGCGTGCCGCACGCGCATAGCCGACGCGCAGACGGCGCTGGATCATCGAGATCGACGCTTGTCCGTTTTCCATCACGACGCGCACCGCTTCGCCGAGCAGATCGTCCTCCTGCTTGCCTTCGCCGAACACGCCGCCCTGCGGACCGCCCTTGGCTTCGTCGTTGATCTCGTTGAGCACCGCCTCGGAGAACTGCGTATCGTTCTTCTTAAAGCCGGACATGACGCGCTCAACTTCCTCGTCCGAAACATAGGCGCATTGCAGACGCGTGGGCTTGCCTGCGCCGTTCGGGTGGAACAGCATATCGCCGCGGCCGAGCAGCTTCTCCGCGCCGGTCGCGTCCAGAATGATGCGCGAGTCAATCGCAGAACTGACCGCGAACGCGCAGCGGGAGGGGATGTTTGCCTTAATGAGGCCCGTGATGATATCCGCGCTCGGGCGCTGCGTCGCGACGATCAGGTGAATGCCAGCCGCGCGGCCGAGCTGTGCGATGCGGCAGATCGAATCTTCGACGTCGTCCGGCGCAACCATCATCAGGTCCGCCAACTCGTCGATGATGATGACGAGCTTTGCAATGCGCTTCTTTGGATCGTCCATCAGCGAGTTATAGCGCGAAAGCTCGCGCGCGCCGACTTCGGTGAACTTCTTGTAGCGCATCGTCATTTCATTGACCGCCCAGCGCAGCGCGCTTGCCGCCTTCTTCGGCTCGGTCACGACCGGCACCATCAGGTGCGGCAGCGTGCCGAATACCGACAGCTCGACCATCTTCGGGTCGATCAGGATCAGCTTGAGATCGTCGGGCGAGGACTTATAGATCATCGAGATGATCAGGTCGTTGATGCAGACGGATTTACCGGAACCGGTGGAACCCGCGATCAGCATATGCGGCATCTTGCCGAGGTCGGCAACGATGATTTTACCTGCAATATCCTTGCCGAGCGCCATTGTGATCGGCGACTTGGCATTCGTGAACTCGTCGCTTTCGATGATGTCACGCAAGAGCACGGTTGCGGCATCCTTGTTCGGCACTTCGATGCCGACGGCCGCCTTGCCGGGAATCGGGGCTTCGATGCGCACGCGTGGCGCGGCGAGCGCAAGCGCGATATCGTTGGACAGCGTCGTGATACGATTGACGCGCACACCCGGCGCGGGCTGCAGTTCGTATCGCGTGACGACGGGTCCGACGGAAATGTTGATGACCTTAGCTGCAATATTGAAGCTTTGCAGCGTTTCTTCGAGCAGCTGTGCAGTTGCTGTCGGATTCTCCGCGCTCTTTGCGAACGTCTCGCGCGGCTTGTTGAGACAGTCGATGGACGGCGGCTCATAAGCAGGCGCCTGCGGTGCGGGAGGAACGACGATCGGCAAATCGTCCTCGTCGTCGTCATTCGCGACCGGCGCGGGCTGCTTTGCGGGTGTCTTGATCGGCTGTTCGATCACGGGATCGGCCGCAACGATCGGCGATGGCTTCTTAGCGGGCTTTCTCGGCGCGACGGGAATAACAAGCTCGTCCTCTTCATTCGCATCCAAAAGCGCTTCGCTCTTCTTGTTAAGCCGTCCGGAAGAAGGCATCAGATCGAAATCGACGGCTGGCGCGGCGGCCTTTGCGGGCTTGCTCTCTGCTTGAGACGCAGCTTCCGGCACATCGAACAGCTCATCGAACGGGATCGCAGACTTTTTCTTCTTCGCGGGAGCGGGCCGGCGGGCCGGCGTCGGCTGATCGAACGGATCATCCTCGATCGTAGTGGAGAAGCCCTTCTTCCACGGCTTTCTGGCAGGTTCGGGTTCTTCATCCTCATCCTCAAACGCTTCGGCAAGCGACTGTTCGCGCTCCTCGATCTTTTCCATAACCTTGTCGCCGAACGCCTGCGTATACGCGCGGATCGAAATACCGGTGCAGAGCAGAATCGCGATCAAAAAACCCGCGATGATGACGACCCAGCAAAGGAGCTTTCCGCCGAGCACGTAAAGAAGCGTCGGCAGGATCATGCCGAGCACGCCGCCGCCGCGCGAAAGCTGCACGCCTTCGTTCCATGCGACGGAGAACTGCTTGAAGAACTGCGTCACGTAGTCGAAGAATTTATAGCCCTGTTCGCCGAACTGGTGAAGGTTCTTGAGCTGCGAGTCGGCGGTCCACATATGGAGCGCGCAGAGCACGAACCAAAAGACCGCGATCGAGGTCAGCAGCGTGCCGCGGGCGGGGGACTTGCGTCCGCCGAGGATCAGGAAAAAGCCGATTAAAATGAAGATCACAGGCACCGCATAGCCGAACACGCCGTGCATGCCGAGCAGATAGCTTGAAATGATCTTGCCGAGCGGGTCGTTCGATCCGCTGTACAGGTATACGGCAAACAGCGCACCGAGTGCGATCAGGACGATTCCGATGATCTCGGCGACGGCGCGCGGCGAGCGCTTCTCCTTACCGGATTTCTTTGTCGATGCGCTGCTCTTTGCGGCAGAGGACGGCTTTTTGGTGCCGGTCGATCTGCTCTTGGAAACGGCGCTTGCGATTGTTTTCTTTTTTGCGGCTGGTTTATTTGCCATAAACGTTCCTCCGAACAACAATTCAATATCAATTCATTCTATTATACCCCGAAATCGAATGCGGTGCAAGTATAAAAAAGAAGGGCTTGCCGACGACGGTACGGATACGGTATAATGTGCTATCAACACATGGGGGAAACCGTATGCGACCCGAATTACTGATCTGGGACTTTAACGGCACGATTCTGGACGATATGGAACTGTGCTTAACTATCGAAAACGAAATGCTGTCGGAACGCGGGATGCCGTCGATCACGCGCGAATGGTATCTTGAACATTTCTCGTTTCCGATCCGCGACTATTATCTGCAGATGGGGTACACCTTCGAAACGGAATCATACGAGCACGTTTCGGAAATCTTCATGCAGCGCTACAACGAACGGTTCGAAACCTGTCCGTTGCGCGAAGGCGTGCTCGAAACGCTGACGGCGTTTCAGCGCGCCGGCATTCCGCAGACGCTTCTTTCCGTGACACAGCAGGACGATCTGAAACGGCAGGCGGGCAAGCTCGGCATCGCGCCGTTCTTTTCCGAAATGCTCGGTCAGGTCGACATCATGGGACATTCGAAGGTGCAGCGCGCAAAGGAATACATCGCGCGCATCGGCATCGAGCCGAAGGACGCGCTGTTTATCGGAGATACCGATCACGACTTTGAAGCGGCGCAGGCGGTCGGCTGTCCGTGCGTGCTTCTGCTGCACGGGCACCAATCAAAAAACGTCCTTTCGCGCTGCGGCGTGCCGATCTATGAGTCGGCGGCAGCGTTTCGGGACGCTTTGTTGAACGAATGAACGGCGGCTTTTTCGAAGCCGTCTATGCGGCGGTCGCAACGGTTCCGTACGGAAAGGTCGCGACATACGGCGACATCGCGCGCATGATCGGGTTTCCGGGACGCGCCAGATACGTCGGCTATGCGATGCGCGTCTGTCCGGATTCAATCCCGTGGCAGCGAATCGTCAAAGCGGACGGCTCGGTCACGGGAGGCGCGTATGCGCCGATCCGCAGAGCGCTTCTGGAGCAGGAGGGGATTCCCTTTCGAGCAGACGGACGCGTCGATCTCGAAATATGCCGGATCAAGAACGCGTGATTACGCTTCCTTCGATTCCGCGTTCGCCGGAGCATCGGATCCTTCCGCGCTCTCTTCGGGTTCAAGCAGTCTGAGACCGGCGGTATCGGTAACGGGCAGGGAAAAGACGACCGCTTTTGCGTCGGTCTCAAGCCCTGCTTTTTTCATGATCGTCTGCATGATCGCGTTCTTTTTGCCGGTTGTGGAAACGATCAGAATGAGTTCCCGCTCGGATGCGAGCGAAATGCCGAAAAACTTCTCCGCACGCTTCATGCCTGTGCCGTTTGCATGCACAACGGTGCCGCCGGTCGCGCCAGCTTCGCGCGCGGCATCCATGATCTGTTCGCTGTATCCGCGGTTGCCGATGACGATCAGCAACTCCTGTTTCGTTCCTTTCAATTCGCTTTCCTCCCCGCTTTGCGTAAATTCCAATCCTTCCGTGATAAAAGTCAGTTCCCGTCTGCCGCCGATGCTCGAAACCGGTACGGTGAACGCAATGCCCGTGCCGGGAATATCGATCCGGATCTTGCGCTCCAGCGCCTTTTTAACGGATTTCCATACCACATCCGAAACGAATGTCAGGATCACCGCCTTTTCCGCATTTTCGAGACCGAATGTGCTCAGAACCTCGTTCGTCGCCGTGCCGTGGGCCAGCATGATGAGGTTGTGATCGAGCCGTTCCTCGCCGTACAGCGACAGAAACTCCGGAAGACGTGCGCGGTTACATACGGTGCACATCAGGTACAGTTTGCTCATGCGCATTCCTCCTTACAGTTCAATAATTGCATAGTTCTCGTCGATCGCTTCGGATACCGGAATCTTCGGCATGCGCTTGGCGCGAATGACGGAGACAAGCCCCAGAATCTGAATCGTGATAAGCGGCGTCATCGCAACCATCGCAACCACGCCGAACGCATCCGTTACGACGTCTCCGCCGACCGCAAGACACGCACCGACAGCAAAGGGCAGAAGGAACGCGGCGGTCATCGGACCGGAAACGACTCCGCCGGAGTCGAACGCAATGGACGTAAACAGCTTCGGCACAAAGAAGGTTAGCAGCAGCGCGATGCCGTAGCCCGGAACGAGCATCCAGATGATCGAGATGCCGGTCAGAACGCGCAGCATCGCAAGACCGATCGAGATCGAGACGCCGATCGACAGCGAGAAGCGCAGCGCTTTGCCGGAGATCGCACCGCTCGTGAGCTCTTCAACCTGCTTCATCAGCACGAACACAGCCGGCTCGGCGGCGACGATGAAGTAGCCGATCACCATGCCGAGCGGAATGATGATCCATTTATACGGAAGCGCCGCCATCGTCTGTCCGAGATACGAACCGGCGGGCATGAACCCGACATTGCTGCCGGTGAGAAACAGAACGAGACCTATATACGTATAGAGAAGACCGACCGCAATGCGCTTGCCGGTATGCTTGTTGCGCTGCATGCCGTTGACGCGCAGATGCGCAAGACGGAAGATATAGTAGAACGCAACGATCGGAAGAACGGAGATTGCGATCTCCTTCAGGTACGTCGGGAACGCTTTGGTAAACAGCGAGGCGAGCGTCATCGAATCGTTGATCACCGGAATCGCGACCATGGAATACGCCGCGTCCTCCGGACGGTAGATCATCGACAGAACCAGAACAGTCAGAATCGGGCCGATCGAACAGAGTGCGATCAAACCGAAGCTGTCCTCGGACGCCTTGCTGTCGCTTCGAATGGAGCTGATGCCGATGCCGAACGCCATAATGAACGGGACGGTCATCGGACCGGTGGTTACGCCGCCCGCGTCGAACGCGACGGCAAGGAAGTCCTTCGGAACAAAGATCATCAGCACGAACGCGATGCCGTAGCAGATCAGAAACAACACGCGAAGCGACACGCCGAACAGCATTCTGACGAGCGCAAGCACAAGGAACAGACCGACGCCGCCCGCGACGCTGAAGATCAGCACGCGCGAGGGAATCGACATGACCTGATCGGCAAGCACCTGCAGGTCCGGCTCGGAGATCGTGATCAGAAACCCGAGCAGAAAACCGACCGGCAGCAGGATCCAGAGCTTTCTGGATTTCGTCAGTCCGGAGCCGAGCTGTTCGCCCATCGGCTGCATGGCGAGGTCCGCGCCGAGCGTAAAGAACATGACGCCGAGAATCAGCAGCAGCGCGCCGAACAGGTATGCGAGCAGGATACTTGTCGGCAGCGGCGTGACCGTAAAGGACAAAATCAAGACGATGCAGACAATTGGCAGCACCGCCTTGAGCGCTTCAATCAGTTTTTCCCGCAATCTTTCCCGATACATAGCTTACTTCCATATAGATTGGTAATTGATTATAACACGATATCGATCAAGATGCCATAGGTTATTTCAAGTTTCTGTAACGGCGGTTTGAACCCAAAAGTGAAATCCGCGTGAACGGCATTGCAACGGCGCCGAAACTGTGGTATGATAATTCGAATACATCATAAAGGAAGAACTCTATGAAACGTACCGATATCGGCGGACAGGCGTTGATCGAAGGCGTCATGATGCGTTCCGAAAAGGGAACGGCTGTCGTCGTGCGCCGCAGCGACGGTTCGCTTGCAAAAGAATTTCACCATCAGCGCGTGCGCTACAGGAAGGGCTCGTTCCCGACGTGGCCGTTCGTGCGCGGCATTTACGCGTTCGTACAGGCGCTGTCCGACGGCATGAGCATCACCACGCGCGCCGCGGAGCTTTTGGGCGAGGAGACGGAGGAACCGTCCAAGTTCGAGCTTTGGCTTTCGAAGCGCTTCAACAAATCCGCGATGGATGTCGTAAAGGGCGTCGCAATCTTTTTGGCGGCGGTCCTTGCGATCGGGCTGTTCGTGCTGCTGCCGATCGGCATTGTCGAGTTGATCGAGCTGATCTTCGGCAAGATGAATCTTGCCTGGAGCACGGTTCTGCAGGGCGTGATCCGTCTTGCGATCTTTTTGCTGTATATCTACGGCATTTCCAGAATCAAGGACATCAAACGCGTATTCATGTATCACGGCGCGGAGCACAAGACGATCGCCTGCTATGAAGCGGAGCTCGACATGACGCCGCAGAACGCCGCGAAGTGCACGCGTCTGCATCCGCGATGCGGAACGAATTATCTGTTCCTGACGATGGCGGTCTCCATCATCGTCACCACTGCGGTCACCGCGCTCTGCACGTTGATTCCGGGCTTTGCCGAATGGGAAAAGGTCGGCATGCACCGGCTGCTGTTCCGGCTTGCGCGCATCGTTCTGATTCCGCTGATTGCCGGCGTTTCCTATGAGGTGCTCAAGGCGGCGGCAAAGTCCGACAACCTCGTCTGCCGCATCGTGCGCGCGCCGGGTCTTGCTTTGCAGCATCTGACCACACAGGAACCGACCGAGGATATGCTCGAAGTCGCGATCGCGTCGTTCGAGCTTGCGCTGCATCCGCCCAAGGGCGATATCACATTCGATCCGAAAACACCGCTCAATCCAGAGCAACCGGATGCGGCGGGACACGTCGAACCGGACAGGGAGGAAGCGGACGCATGATCGTACGCAAGGCGGAGCTTTCCATCGCAAAGCGGCTTGCCGCGGTCGCCGGAGAAGATGCGCAGCTGGAAGCGAAGTTCCTGCTGCAGGCAAACGGATTCCATTCTCCGTATCAGGAGCTGTCCGAAACGGATGCGCGCGCCCTCGATCCGTTGATCGAACGGCGCCTTGCCGGCGAACCGCTCGCTTACATCCTCGGCGAATGGGAGTTTTACGGACTGCCGTTCTATGTGGACCGCACCGTTCTGATTCCGCGACCGGACACTGAATGCCTCGTCGAAGCGGCGCTCAAGTTGCTCGATGCGGAACACAACCGCGTGCTCGATCTCTGCTGCGGCAGCGGCTGCATCGGAATCGCGCTTGCGGCATGCGGCGGCGCGAAGGTGACGGCGTCGGACATCAGCTCGGACGCGCTGGACATGACCGAACGCAACGCGCGGCGCAACGGCGTTTCGCTCGAATTGATCCGCAGCGATTTTCTCGACGCGATCGACGGCGAGTTCGATCTCATCGTCTGCAATCCGCCGTATCTGACCCGGGCGGATATGGACGGACGTGACGCATCGCTTCGGTACGAACCGGAGCTTGCGCTTTACGGCGGCGAGGACGGACTTGCGTTTTACCGCAGACTTGCGAACGAATATACGCGCGTGCTGAAAAAAGGCGGTACGCTTTTGCTTGAGATCGGCATGACGCAGCGGGAAGCGGTCGAAGCGCTTTTTTCAAACGCGGAATGTATGTTGGATTACGGCGGACGCGCACGCGTGATCACGGTAAAGAGGAATGATTGAGAAACTCAAAAAACTGAAGGAACGGTATCTGTCGCTGACCGAAGCGCTCGCAAAACCGGAAGCGACGGAGGACCTGGAAGCATTCAAGACGCTTGCGCGCGAGCACGCGGAACTGGAAACGATCGTGACGGCATACGACCGGTTCGAACGAACGCGCAGCGAGTGCGAAGACTGCCGCGCGATGCTCGCAGAGCATCCGGACGCGGAGATGAAAGCGCTGGTAGAAGAGGAACTCGAAGCGCTTGAATCGTCGCTGAGCGAGCAGGAATCGGAACTCAAGTCGCTTCTGCTGCCGAAGGACGAGAACGACGACCGCGGCGTCATTCTGGAAATCCGTGCGGGTACGGGCGGCGAGGAAGCGTCGCTGTTCGGTGCCGATCTTTTGCGCATGTATCTGCGCTACGCGGAGCGGCACGGCTATAAGACCGAAACGTTGTCCGAGAATACAACCGAGCTCGGCGGCGTCAAGGAAATCGTGCTGTCGATCGCGGGCAGACGCGGCGCGTATTCGCGCCTGAAGTTCGAAGGCGGCGTGCATCGCGTGCAGCGCGTGCCGGAAACGGAGTCGCAGGGACGCATCCATACAAGCGCGGCGACGGTTGCGGTTATGCCGGAGGTTGACGATATCCACATCGAAATCAAGGATTCCGATTTGCGCATCGACACGTACCGTTCGAGCGGCGCGGGCGGACAGCACGTCAACAAGACGTCGTCGGCAATTCGCATCACGCATTTGCCGACCGGCATCGTCGTCGCCTGCCAGAACGAGCGCAGTCAGCTGCAGAATAAGGAACAGGCGATGCGGCTGTTGAAGAGCCGCCTTTACGAATACTTCGCTTCGCAGCAGCACGCGGAGATAGCGGACCGTAAGAAGAGCATGGTCGGCAGCGGCGACCGGAGCGAGCGTATCCGCACCTACAATTTCCCACAGAGCCGCGTCACCGATCATCGCATCGGACTGACGCTCTACAAGCTTGAAGCATTCCTCGACGGTGATATGGACGAGATGATCGACGCGCTGACGGTGGCGGAACGCACAGCGATGCTGTCGGGAGAAACGGAAGACTGATATGAAGACAGAAGTGATTTCCACCGCCCGCAGGGAGGACGCGGGCACGACGATCGGCGCGGAGCTGATCCAAAACGGCGAGCTCGTCGCATTTCCGACGGAGACCGTCTACGGACTCGGTGCGAACGGACTCGACGGCGAAGCGGTCAACCGCATTTTCGAAGCCAAGGGACGTCCGAACGACAATCCGTTGATCCTGCACATCGCCAAAAAGAGCGACGTGAAGGACCTTTGGGCGCATGTTCCGAAGATTGCGAACACGCTGATGGACACGTTCTGGCCCGGACCGCTGACGATGATCTTTAACAAAGCAGACGAGGTGCCGTACGAAGTAACGGCAGGATTGGAAACCGTCGCAATCCGTATGCCGTCCGACAAGACCGCGCGTCTTCTGATTCAAAAAGCGGGTGTGCCGATTGCGGCGCCGTCCGCAAACCGATCCGGCAGACCGAGCCCGACGACCGCAAAGCATGTGCTCGATGATATGGACGGGCGCATCCCACTGATTTTGGACGGAGGACCGTGCCGCTACGGCGTTGAATCGACCGTGCTTTCGCTGGTTGGAGAGCCGACGATCCTGCGTCCCGGTGCAATTACGCGCGAGATGCTCGAAGCGGTGATCGGTCCGGTGCGGCTGGCACCGAGCATTTTGGAACCGCTCGGCGCGCGTGAGGTCGCAGCGTCGCCCGGCATGAAGTATAAGCACTACGCGCCGGACGCGGACGTGCACGTCATCGAAGGCGAGCCGAAAGCGGCGGCAAAGCGCATTCGCTCGCTGTATTACGAATACGAGAGCGAGGGAAAGCGCGTTGCAATTCTCGGCACGGATCAGACGATGCCGAGCTACCGCAATCTCACCGCCTATTCGCTCGGCGATCGTATGGAACCGGAAACGCTGTGCGCAAACCTGTTTACGCTCCTAAGAGATGTTGGCAGCGAGAACGACGTAATCCTTGCCGAGGGCGTCGACACGCGCGAAACCGGGCTTGCGTTTATGAACCGGCTGCTGCGCGCCGCCGGCTTTCAACGGGAAACGGTATAAACAGTTGCGAATGCTCGAAAAAAAGAACGTCATATACTCTGTACAAACGTTTTGAAATTTGGTATACTATTCAAAGTGTGAAAACACCGAAAGGAGATTTGCATGAAACTTTCCATCGGATCGGATCACGGCGGCTACGAATACAAAGAAGCCGTTAAGGAACACTTGATTTCACTCGGACATGAAGTCGTTGACTGCGGATGCTTCGGCACGGAGAGTGTCGATTATCCGGATTTCGGCATCCCCGCTGCGGAGCTTGTTCGCGACGGCAAGGTCGATCGCGGCATCGTCATTTGCACCACCGGTATCGGCATGTCGATCGCAGCGAATAAGGTTCGCGGCGTTCGCTGCGCGCTTTGCGGCGATCTGAAATCCGCCGAAATGACGAGAAAGCACAACGACACCAATATGCTTGCAATGGGGGCGGGGATTATCCCGCTCTCTTTGGCATTGGAAATCACCGACACATGGCTCAACACCGCGTTCGAAGGCGGCGAGCGTCATGTGCGGAGAATCGGAAAGATTACCGCTTATGAGGCGGGGAAGGAGCAATTATGAAAGTAACGGTCATCAATCACCCCCTGGTACAGCACAAACTGTCCATGCTGCGCAACAAGAACACCAACACCAAAGAGTTTCGCGAACTCGTCGGCGAGCTTGCCATGCTGATGTGCTATGAGGTCACGCGCGATCTGCCGCTCGTCGACGCGGAGATTGAAACGCCGATCTGCAAGAGCACGTTCAAGGTGCTTGCAAACGAGAAAATCGCCATCGTCCCGATCCTCCGCGCCGGTCTCGGCATGGCGGACGGCATGATGAACATGATCCCGAGCGCAAAGATGGGCCATATCGGCATGTACCGCAACCCCGACACCCTGAAGCCCACCAGCTATTACTGCAAGCTGCCGGACGACATCGAAGAGCGCGACGCGATCCTCGTCGACCCGATGCTTGCGACGGGCAACTCCGCAATCGAAGGCATCCGCGTGCTCAAGGAAGGCGGCGCGAAGAGCATTCGTCTCGTCAACCTGCTTGCGGCGCCCGAGGGCATCGAAGCGATTCGCAACGCATATGACGACGTCGATCTGTACGTCGCATGCATCGATGAGAAACTGAACGATCACGGCTATATCGTTCCGGGTCTCGGCGATGCGGGCGACCGTCTGTTCGGCACCAAATAATCTTCGGGAGATTGACTATGACAAGCATCATGGAACGCATTGCCGATGCGGAGAAGCAGGCGGACGCCATTCTGGAAGAAGCGAACCGCACGGCAAGAGAGCGCGTAACGCAGGCCAAGAACGACGCGGAAGCAGCGCTTGCCGCGGCCGACGAGGCACAGCGCAGGCAGACCGCCGAAGCGCTGCAGCGTGCGCGCGAGGAAGGTGAAAGGATCGCCGAACAAGTGACCGCGGAAGCGAAGGCGGAAACGGAAGCGCTGCATGACCGCGCTGCCGTGAACGTCTCGGAAGCGGTTGCATCTCTGATGGAAAGGATTGAATCAGCGGTATGATCGTATCGATGAAGCGCCTCTCTCTGGTCGCGCTGAAATCGGAACAGGACAGGATCTTAAGGGCGCTGCAGGAATGCGGAACCGTGCAGGTCTTGAATATCGCGGACGGCGACGCTGTCGATCCGGAAGCGGATGCGGTCAATGCACGCATTCAGCGACTTTCGGAGTCGATCAGCGCGGTTAAGCCGTATGCGAAAAAGCCGGGCTTCCTCTCGCCGCAGAAGCGTGAAATGACGCTTGCGGCGATTCGGGACGACGTTCCGAAGGCGGAAAGCACGGCAAGCGAGATCGAATCGCTTCTGCATACGCAGACACACCTGCTCGCGGAACGTGAAAAAGCGCTCTCCACGCGCGAAACGCTTCAACCGTGGGTGCGGCTAAGCGTACCGATGTCGTCGATCAAAAACACGCCGCGCGTGCACTACTTCATCGGTCTTTGCGCATCGAAGGATCAGCCGAGGATCGATGCACAGGAGTACCTTGCCGTCGAGTATTACAACGAATCGACCACGGTTCCGACGGTGCTTGCCTGCAAGGAAGCGGATGCGCGCAACGTGCAGAACTTCTTAAAGACGATCGACTGGCAGGACTTCGTCTTCCCGAAGATGGAAGGCACGCCCGGACAGGCCATCGCGTCGATCGAACAGCGCGTTGCCGAGATCGATGAGGAACTGCTGAAAACGCAGGCGGCGCTGGAAGAACACGGCGATTCGATCGGCGTGCTGCAGAACGCGTTCGATGCGGAAACGATCGACTACGACCGCCTTTCCGCCAAAAGCGAGCTCGGCTATACAGTCAGCACGTTCGTGCTCGAGGGTTGGATGCGCGCCGACGAGGTCGAAAAGACCGAGCAGGCGATCCGGTCCGTCACCGATGCATACAGCTTCGAGATCCGCGATCCGGTCGAGGGCGAGGAACCGCCGTCCGTCGTCAAGAACAACAAGTTCGTCGAGCCGTTCGAGGAAGTGCAGACGCTCTATTCGCGTCCCGCCTACGGCACGATCGACGGCACGCCGTACATGACGCCGTTCTATATCCTGCTGTTCGGTTTGATGCTTTCCGACACGGGGTACGGACTGCTGCTGATGCTCGGCTCGCTCGTCTACCTCAAGTATAAAAAGCCGACCGGCATGAGCAAGGGTATTGCAAAAGTGCTCTTCTGGGGCGGCATTTCCACGGTCGTCTGGGGCGTACTGTGCGGATCGTTCTTTGGGATTACGCGCACGGATACCTCCGGCGGCGTATTCACGACGATCGGTCAGTTCTTTGATCGCATCGGCATCTTCCCGGCGTGGATCGATCCGATGCAGGATTCGATGCTGATGCTCGGTCTGTGCTTCGGCCTCGGCATCATTCACATCGTCGCCGGCTACATCGTCGGCGCGCTGGATCGGTTCCGTCACGGAGACTGGAAGAGCGCCGTGTTCGATAAGATCAGCTGGGTGCTGATTACGCTCGGTCTCGTCATCGGCTTTTTGCCCGCCATCACCGGCATGGCCGGAACGCCCGTCGCGCTGCCCGATATCGTCACGAAGATTGCGCTCGGCGCCGCTGCGCTCGGCGCGCTGCTCGTCGTCCTGTTCAAGGGCCGTGATAAGCGTAATCCGCTGAAGCGTCTTACGAGCGGTCTCGGGGGTCTGTACGACATTACAAGCGTTCTTTCGGACATCCTTTCGTATGCGCGTCTGTTCGCGCTCGGTATCGCGACCGGCGTCATCGGACAGGTGTTCAACATGCTGAGCAACATGCTCACAGGCGCATCGAATCCGGCTCTGAAGGTGATCGGCTCGATCGGATGCGTCGTGCTCGTCGTCCTGCTGCATACGTTCAACGTGGCGATCAACGCGCTCGGCGCGTTCGTCCACTGTGCGAGACTGCAGTACGTCGAATACTACGGCAAGTTCTATGAATCCGGCGGCAAGGAATTTACGCCGCTTTCCTACAACACCAAACACGTTCAGGTTTCTGAATGATCAGATCAAAACAAAGATCAAAACAAATAAGATAAAGGAGAAACAAACAAGATGAATTGGGGAGCAATTTGGGCAACCGCAGGTGCGGTATGTGCAGCATTATTTGCAGGAATCGGTTCCGCGATCGGCGTCGGCATCACCGGTCAGGCGTCTGCGGGCGTCGTTTCCGAGAACCCGGACCTTTCCGGTAAGTGCCTGCTTCTGCAGCTTCTTCCCGGTACGCAGGGCATTTACGGCCTTCTGATCGCGGTTGTTATCGCGCTGAATTCCGGTCTGATGAGCGGCGACGTTGCGGCG
The DNA here is from genome assembly GCA_002369195.1 of Christensenella sp. UBA3792. Classification (GTDB taxonomy): domain Bacteria; phylum Bacillota; class Clostridia; order Christensenellales; family CAG-138; genus UBA3792. The sequence goes on along the minus strand of DFEW01000078.1, from coordinate 19,788 downwards.
CTTGCCGGCAACACGACGCTTGGCGTTCGTTATCTGATTGCGGGTCTGCCCATTGCGATCGGCGGTCTCGTATCCGCGATCTATCAGGGCAAGGTTGCCGTCGCGGGTATCAACATGGTAGCGAAAAAACCCACAGAGAGCGGTAAGGGCATGGTCATGGCGATCATGGTCGAGACCTACGCCGTTCTGTCCCTGCTCATCTCCTTCCTGCTTGTCATCGGCATCAAATAAGAGCGAGGCACGGTATGGAAAACGAGAGTGCAGTCAACCTCATCGACAGAATCATAGCGGACGCAAAGGAAGCGGCCGCGAAGGTGCTTGCCGACGCAGAGGCTTCCTGCAACAGCATCCGTGAAACGACAGACGCCGAGATCGCAAAAAAGGCGGAGCAGTTCGAGCGTGAACGTGCACAGCAGACCAAGGCCGTCATCGACGGCTACAAGACGCGCGCACAGCTCGACGGCAAGAAGGAAGCGCTGCGCGACCGGCGCGCGCTGCTCGACGACGTATTCGCCGAGACATACCGCAAGCTGATCGGTCTTCCGGCGCAGCAACGCGAAAAGCTCTATCTGTCGATCCTGAAAGCGGAAGCGAAGGAGAACGATATCGTCGTTCCCGCCAAGGCGGATCGCGAAGCGGTCACGCGCGCTGCAAAGCAGCTGCCGTTTTGGGTGCAGATCGACGAGCGCGACGCGGATGCCGAAGCCGGCTTCATTCTGTACGGCGGAAGCTATGAAAAGGACTGCTCGATGAAGTCCGTATTACGCGAACTGCGCGACGCGGAAGAAACGAACGTCGCGAAGATTCTGTTCCGGTAAGGGAGGAGGGCTTATGCCGCAACCGAGTTACGCATATGCTTGCGCACGGCTGTCCGCGCTGAACAAGCGGCTGCTTGAGCCGCAGACGGTTCAGCGCATGGCGGACAGTTCCCTGCCGGATGCGATGCGCGCGCTGTCCGACGTTCGCTACGGCAATCTGCCCGATGCGACCGAAGCGGACGTGGAACGCATGATCGAGCGCGAGATGACCGATGCGATGCAGGAAGTGAAGGAGATTTCTCCGAACCCCGCGATCACCGATCTGTTTTTGCTGCGCGCGGACGTGCAGAACCTGAAGGTGCTGATCAAAGCGCGGCTGCTGAATCAGCCGGAACCGGTGTTCACGCCGGGCGGTCTGTACGAAAAAGAAGCGCTCGCGGAAATGGTGCAGGCACGGCAGTATCAGGAACTGCCGCCGATCCTTTGCGAGGCACTCCAAAAGCTCGAAAAGCAGCTTGAAATGCATGTCGAGCCGCGCAACATATCCATCACGCTGGATCGCGCATATCTTGCGCACGCATTGAAGCAAACCGAAAAGCAGCCCGTCTTTTCGCACTATTTTAAATCGCAGGCGGACTTCGACAACGTGCTGACGTTCTTGCGCCTTCGCGCGATGGGCGCGTCGATCGAAACGCTCGACGAGGTCATTCTGCCGGAAGGCGGCGTCAAGTATACCGACCTGTACGGCGCGTACGAACTGTCGTTCGACTCGCTGAACCGTGTTCTCGAAGAGAGCGTCTGCAAGGATGCGCTTCTGCACGGTCTCAATGCGATGCAGCGCACGGGTAATATTTCGGAAATTGAGAAAGCGCGCGACAATTATCTTGTCTCGCTGCTTTCGGCACATAAGTATGAAACCGAAACGATCTATCCGATCGTGGGATACTATCTGGCGAAGGAGCGCGAAGGCAAAGCGGTGCGCCTGATCATTACGGCAAAGCGCAACCATTTGCCCGAAACGATCATACGCGAAAGGCTGGTGATGCTGTATGGCGAACGGTAAGTGTGCGGTCATCGGCGATCGGGATTCGATTCTGCTGTTCAAGGCGGTCGGCATCGAGGTTTATCCCGTGACGGACGGCGAGCAGGCGAACAGAACGCTGCACCGTCTGGCGCGTACCGGCTATGCGGTGGTCTACGTGACGGAGGCAATGTATCCCTCCTGCGAGGAAACGATCCGCGAATTTCAGAGCGAGCCGTATCCCGCGATCATACCGATTCCGGACGCGTCCGGCACGCAGGGAATCGGCATGAACGCGATTCGGGAGAACGTCGAAAAGGCGGTCGGTTTGGACATTTTGAGCAATTCATAACAGGAGAAAGAGTATGCAAGGTACTATCGTAAAGGTTTCGGGACCCTTGATCGTCGCAAGCGGCATGGCGGACGTACAGATGTTCGACGTCGTCCGTGTTTCGGACAAGCACCTGATCGGTGAAGTCATCGAACTGCGCGAGGACAAGGCGTCCATTCAGGTATACGAGGAAACCGGCGGCATCGGACCGGGCGAACCGGTCGTTTCTACCGGCGCGCCGCTCTCGGTCGAACTGGCACCCGGTCTGATCGAATCAATCTACGACGGCATTCAGCGTCCCTTGAACAAGATTCGTGAGCAGGCGGGCGACCGCATTACGCGCGGCATCATGGTCGATGCGCTCGATCACGAAAAGCTTTGGAACTTCGTACCGGTCGCGCAGATCGGCGACGAGCTCAAAGGCGGCGACGTTCTCGGTACGGTACAGGAGACCGAAGCGGTTCTGCACAAGGTCATGGTTCCGCCGAACGTATCCGGCAAGCTGACGTGGATCTTCGAGGGCGAAGCGAATATCGTCACCCCGATCGCGAAGCTCGAAAAGGACGGCAAGGAAATCCTCCTGCCGATGCTGCAGAAGTGGCCGGTCAGAAAGGGCAGACCGTACGCAGAAAAGCTCGCGCCCAACGAGCCGATGGTAACCGGTCAGCGCGTCATCGATACGCTGTTCCCGGTTGCAAAGGGCGGCGTCGCAGCGGTTCCCGGTCCGTTCGGCAGCGGCAAGACGGTCGTGCAGCATCAGCTCGCAAAGTGGGCGGATGCGGACATCATCGTTTACGTCGGCTGCGGAGAACGCGGCAACGAGATGACCGACGT
>DFEW01000078.1:0-16777 GCA_002369195.1 Christensenella sp. UBA3792 | reverse complement strand
ACGTTCTGATGGAGTTCCCGGAACTCAAGGATCCGAGAACCGGACTGTCGCTGATGAAGCGTACCGTGCTGATCGCGAACACGTCCGACATGCCGGTCGCAGCGCGTGAGGCATCCATCTATACGGGCATTACGATCGCGGAATACTTCCGCGACATGGGCTATAAGGTCGCGATCATGGCAGACTCGACGAGCCGCTGGGCGGAAGCGCTTCGTGAAATGTCCGGCCGTCTCGAAGAGATGCCGGGCGAAGAGGGCTATCCGGCGTATCTATCCTCGCGCCTTGCGGAGTTCTACGAACGCGCGGGCTGCGTAAAGACGCTCGGCAGCGAAGGCAGGACCGGTGCGGTCACCGCGATCGGCGCGGTTTCTCCTCCGGGCGGCGATATTTCCGAGCCGGTTTCGCAGGCGACGCTGCGCATCGTCAAGGTCTACTGGGGACTTTCTTCCAAGCTTGCGTATGCGCGTCACTTCCCGGCGATCGACTGGCTGCAGTCTTATTCGCTGTATCAGGACCGTCTGTCTCCGTGGTTCAACCAACAGGTCAGCAGCGAGTGGCAAAGTCTTGTTTCTCGCACGATGCACCTTCTGCAGATCGAGAGCGAGCTCGATGAGATCGTCCGTCTGGTCGGTATCGACGCGCTGTCGTTCAAGGATCGACTGACGCTTGAAGCGGCGCGCAGCATCCGCGAGGACTATCTGCACCAGAACGCGTTCCACGAGGTCGACACCTACACCTCGCCGAAGAAGCAGTTCATGATGCTGAAAGCGATCATGACGAACTACGAAAAGAATCTGGAAGCACTCGATCAGGACGCATCGTTTAAGGCACTTCTGACGCTGCCGGTGCGCGAGCGGATCGGCAGACTCAAGTATGTTCCGGAGAATGAAGCGGAAGCGGAGTTCAACGCGATCATGAAGGATATGACCGAGCAGATCACGGCGCTGACGGAAGGAGGACAGTTCTGATGCGTAAAGAATATCGAACCATTTCCGAGGTCGTCGGCCCGCTGATGCTGGTCAAGGACGTCGAGGGCGTCAAGTATGACGAGCTCGTCGAGATCGAACAGGCGGATGGAACGATCCGCCGCGGCCGCGTGCTCGAAATCAACGGCGACAAGGCCATGGTGCAGCTGTTCGAGGGGTCGCAGGGCCTGCGAATCTCCGACAGCAAAGCACGATTCCTCGGCCATTCCATCGAGCTCGACGTTGCGCCCGACATGCTCGGACGCGTATTTGACGGCATGGGCAAGCCGAAGGACGGCGGTCCAGCGCTGATCGCGGAAAAGCACATGGACATCAACGGAACGGCAATGAACCCTGCTGCGCGCGACTACCCGTCCGAGTTTATTCAGACCGGTATCTCCGCAATCGACGGTCTTAACACGCTCGTGCGCGGACAGAAACTGCCCGTGTTCTCCGGCAGCGGTTTGCCGCATGCCAACCTTGCGGCACAGATCGCAAGACAGGCGCGCGTTCTCGGCAGCGATGAAAAGTTCGCGGTCGTGTTCGCCGCAGTCGGCATCACGTTCGAGGAAGCGGACTTCTTCATCAACGACTTCCGTCAGACCGGCGCAATCGAACGTACCGTTACGTTCATCAATCTGGCAAACGATCCGGCGATCGAGCGTATTTCCACACCGCGTATGGCGATCACCGCAGCCGAATACCTTGCGTACGATCTCGGCATGCACGTGCTCGTTATTATCACGGACATCACGAACTACGCGGAAGCGCTGCGCGAGGTTTCCGCCGCGCGTAAAGAGGTTCCCGGACGCCGCGGCTATCCCGGCTACATGTACACCGACCTTGCGACGATGTACGAACGCGCGGGCAGAATTCGCGACAACAAGGGCTCGATCACGATGATTCCGATTCTGTCGATGCCGGAGGACGACGTTACGCACCCGATCCCCGACCTGACCGGCTACATCACCGAAGGACAGATCATCCTGTCCCGCGATCTGTACAGAAAGGGGCTGACCCCGCCGATCAACGTTCTGCCGTCGCTGTCCCGTCTGAAGGACAAGGGCATCGGCAAGGGCAAGACGCGTGAGGACCATGCGGACACGATGAACCAGCTCTTCTCGGCGTATTCGCGCGGTAAGGAAGCGAAGGAACTCGCTGTCATTCTCGGCGACGCCGCGCTGTCCGATACCGACAAGCTCTACGCAAAGTTCGCGGATGCGTTCGAGGCAGAGTATGTCTCGCAGGGCTATTACACAAACCGCTCGATCGAGGAGACGCTGAACCTCGGATGGAAGCTGCTGGGCATCCTGCCAAAGTCCGAACTCAAACGTATCAGGGACGCTTATATCGAAAAATACTATCCCGAGGAGGCGTGATCCGTGGCGCTGCAATATAAGCCCACGCGCATGGAACTGTCCAACCTGAAAAAACGCAGGACAGTTGCCATTCGCGGACACAAAATGATGAAGGACAAACGCGACGAGCTGGTACGCCGCTTCATCATCCTTGCGCGCAAAAACAAATCGCTGCGGGTGGAAATGGAAAAGAAACTCGGCGAAGCAATGCAGAACTTCGTCCTTGCCCGCGCGATGATGAGCGGAAACGAGGTCGAGGAAGCGCTGCTGTATCCGGCGCGCGCGATCGGCGTCGAGGCGGGAAAGCAGAACATTCTGTCGATTCCCGTGCCGAAGCTCTCGCTTGAAACGCAGGACGGGTTCGTTTATCCGTACGGCTTTGCAACGACCAGTGCGGATCTCGACGGCGCGGTGCAGGCGCTTGCCGAAATCCTTCCGCTGATGCTGGAACTTGCCGAGGTTGAGAAGGCGACAAGCCGTCTTGCGGACGAGATCGAAAAGACGCGCCGCCGCGTCAACGCGCTCGAGTACGTCATGATTCCGCAGTTCGACGAAGCGATTCACAATATCCAGATGAAGCTCGAGGAGAACGAGCGCGGCAATACATCGCGCCTGATGAAGACCAAGGAGATGCTCGCAAAGGAAGCATGACGGATCTTTTCGCGCTTGCAAAAGAAGCGGGCTTTCGGGAAAGCTATCTGCTGCCCGTTGCCCCATATACGGATTGGACACGCCATCGTAACGATGGCGTGTTTCATCCGAACGTGAATCCGCTCGTATCCGATCCGAAGGAAGCATACCCGTGGGCGAACGCGATTTTGATCTGCGTCATGGCATATACGCCTTACGAGGACGAATCGCTTGTCGCATCATACTATCCTGCATCCAACCGCGGCTATCATGCGATGAAGCGCCTGCTCAAACGTCTTCAGGATGCAGGTATACCGGCAGAACGCGCCGAAACGCCGTACCGAGAGCAGCTTGCCTCTTACGGAATCGGATCGCGGATGGACAATCAGCTGCTGTATATTGAACCGTACGGAACCTATACCAACTTGCAAGGTGCAATGCTCGCACTGCCGGAGCCGGTTGCATATACGCCGCGGCGCGAACCGAAGGAGGTCTGCGACCATTGCGGGTTGTGCCAAACCGTCTGCTTCGGCGCGATCAAGGGAAACTACGTGTTCGATTGGACACGCTGCGTGCATACGTACCTGGAAGGCGAACCGATTCCGCGGGATGCGATGGCGTATATGTCGTCGCTGCTCGGCTGCATGCGCTGCCAGACGGTCTGCCCGAAGAATCCGCAGGAGTCGATCCCGATACCGGATACCGTCAAAGAGACGCTCGATCCGGTCGCAGTACTGCTCGGCAATCGCAAGGCGGCGGGGGAGCTGATCGGAAAGAATCTTGCCGGACCAAACCGGCTTTTGCGACAGGCAATCGTTCTTGCGGCAAACCACAAGCGCAAGGACGCGCTTGCGATTTTGCTGAAACTGCGCGAATCGGACGGCGAACGGTTCAAAGCAGAATTGGAATATGCAATTTCCCTCTTGCAAAATGAATAGAATGTGATTATAATAAGTTGTCGCACTAAGCGGGGAGTTAGCGGTGCCCTGAACTCGCAATCCGCTACAGCGAGGCTGAACTCCCGTCCCGAGGTCAATTGTTGTGAGGTCGGTCTCAATACGGAACGCTGATGTGCGGGTCCCGTGCAATCGCACGCCGTGAACCGTGTCAGATCCTGACGGAAGCAGCACTAAGCGGAAAGTACGATGTGCCGCGGGGTTACCTGCGCGGAGTCACCGGTTGAGAGCCCACTCGGAGCAAGCGGTCGAAGGACGGGTGTGCGATTTTTTGAGCCGGGCAGAAGCCCGGTATTTTTTATGAGGAGATCGAAGGGGAGCGTATGGAAAGTTTTTCGGTATTTGACATCATCGGTCCGCGCATGACCGGTCCTTCATCGAGCCATACGGCAGGCGCCGTGCGCATTGCGTACATCGCGCGCCGTCTGATCGGTGAGGAGATCAGCCGCGTGACCTTCACGCTGTACGGCTCGTTCGCCGAGACCGGCAGAGGACACGGCACGGACAAGGCGCTGATCGGCGGCATACTGGGCTATATGCCGGACGACGAGCGCATCCGCCATGCCTATGAGCATGCAAAGGAACAGGGCGTCCTCGTCGATTTCATCTATTCCGACGAGACGATGCCGCATCCGAACACCGTCAAGATCGAGGCGGTCGACATCAATGAACGCATGATGGAAGTCGTGGGGCAGTCGATCGGCGGCGGGAACATCCTGATTACGGAGATCAACGAACAGGGCGTTGAACTGTCCGGCGAGTATCCGACGCTGATCGTCAGCCACAGAGACGAGCCGGGCGTGATCGCGGAGGTATCGCACGTGCTTGCGCAGATGAACGTCAACATCGCGTTCATGCGTGTGTTCCGTCACGGACGTGGCAGAGACGCGTACATGTGCATCGAGACCGATACGCCGGTCACCAAGGAGATGCAGGGGATCATCCGTCAGCTCTGCAAAGGCATAACGGAATTGTTCGCAGTATAAGGAGGTACGGTTATGCAGCTGATTGACGCATTTGAAACCGGCGCAGCGCTTTGCGCATACTGCGCGCAGGAAAACTGCACGATCGCGGAAGCGATGATTCGCCGTGAAGTTTCGCTCGGCGATATGATGCGCGACGCAATCATTGCGGAAATGAAAGAGAATCTTGACGTCATGCGCGAATCCGTACGCATCGGACTGGAAGAGCACGTCGAGACCGTTTCGCACCTCTCCGGCGGCGAGGCGATGCGCCTGTTCCGTTACGCGAAGTACGATCCGTTTTCCGGCGGCAATACCTGCCGCGCGGCGGCAAGCGCCATGGCGGTCTGCGAGGTCAATTCCTCGATGGGACGCATCGTTGCTGCGCCGACAGCGGGCGCAAGCGGCATCCTTCCGGGTGTTCTGATCGAGTGCGGCATGGAACGCAACTGGACCGATGAACAGCTCATTCAGGGCCTGTTCACCGCGGGCGCGGTCGGTCTGCTGTTTGCGCAGAATGCCACCATCTCCGGCGCGGACGGCGGATGCCAGGCGGAAACCGGCGTTGCGAGCGCGATGGCTGCGGCAGCGATCGTCGAGCTTTCCGAGGGCACGCCCGAACAGGCGCTCGACGCAGCGGCGATGACGATCAAGAATATCATGGGTCTCGTCTGCGATCCGGTTGCGGGTCTTGTCGAGTGCCCGTGCATCAAGCGAAACGCGCTCGGCGCGGCGAATTCTCTTCTGTGCGCCGATATGGTGCTTTGCGGTATCACAAGTCTGATCCCGTTCGATGAGGTGGTGTCCGCCATGCTGCAGGTCGGCAGGGACATTCGTAAGGAGTACCGCGAGACGGCAAAGGGCGGTCTTGCCGCAACGCCGACCGGCAAGGCGGTTGCCGAAAAGGTCAAGCGCTTCCAGGCGTATTCCGGAGAGTATTGAGCGCATAATAAACGGCTGTGAGAAGATTCTCACAGCCGTTTTTGTGTTTTGGCTCAGAACAGCGCTTCGACGACCGTCTGTTCGACGCGCTTTGCGATCACATCGATCGGCAGCAGCTTGCCGTTTTCCATGCATTGGATCAGCTTCACATTCGGAATGCGCTGTGCGTATTCCGCATACTTTTTCCGAGCGCGCGCCTGAAGCGAATCGATGCTCTCATATACATCGCGCGCGTTGCCGATGTAATCGCGAAATCCCTTCTTATCGACGTTGTTTGCGGCATCCTCGGTGTCCATATCGAGCACCAGATGCAGGTCGGGTACCGGAATGCCGAAATGCTTATGCTCCAGCTCCAGACAGAAGTCGAGGATGTCCGGCTTGCCGAGATCGATATCGCGAATGCTTTGATAGACTGCGTTCGACAGCACATAGCGGTTGATGAGAAGGACATCGTAAACGGAGTAATCGAGCTGCCGGAACGCTTCGAACCGGTCGAGCGCGAACCACAGCGCCATGCTTTTTCCGTCCACTGTGTTTGCGGCGACGCCGTCCTTTGCAGACAGATACCGACCGACGAGATCGCCGAAGAACGAATCGTAAACAGGGAAGGAAAGCTCCAAAACGGAGAGCCCGCGTTTTTTGAGCGACTCGCACAGACGTTCCATCTGTACGCTCTTTCCGGTGCCGTCGATGCCTTCGAATGCGATGATCTTTGTCATGCCTTGCCTCCCATGCCGTAAGCGGTTTTGCAAATTGATTATACCATATCGGTCATGCATCGGCAAGAAGATTCTGCAAGACGGCGTCGGGTTTGGACGATGCGTACGGGAAGCGAACGGATCGATGCGGATCGTGACGGGAAAAACCGGATTCCGTTCGCCGCCGTTCGCCGAACATATACCCGTATGAACATGTACAATACGGGCATGGAGAACAAACAACCGCGCAAAATCAAACGTTCGTGGATCGATACGAGCGAAACCGTCACCGTCATCGGCGGGTTTCTTCTCGCGCTACTGCTGTCGCGCGTGCGGATACACGGCGCGCATATGCCGTTTGCGCTCGGGCTGCTGCTTGCCTGCGCGCTGTCGGAGGTCGAAGCGTATGCGGTAGTCGGCGGAATCGCGCTCGGCGCGGTCATCGACACGCCGCCGCAATGGCATACGATGCTCGCAGCGATTCTGTTTTTCGGCGCAGTTCGCGTTGTTGTCTGGAGCAAGCGACACGCTTCCGTGAAATTGTATCTGCTTCTGTTTGCGGCCTCTTGCACGGCATCCCTGCCGGTCGCGGCGTTAACGGGATGGATCGAGCTGCTGTACGGGATAATCGCATCGGTTCTTGCCGCCGCGTTTGGTGTGTGCGCACACCGCGCGATGCGCTCTGTACGGAAGTTCTCCATCGAACGGTACTTCAACGATACGGAACAAACGATGTGCGTACTGGTGATCGGCGTCCTGCTGCTTGCCTTGTCCGAATTGGAACTGTTCGGATGGTCGGCGTCCGTGTCGATCCTGCTGCTCGCAACGGAGCTGTACGTATCGGTGCGCGGTCTGTTCGGCGCGGCCGCCGGAACGCTGTGGGCGTCGCTGTTCGTCCTGTATACCGGCGGCGATCCGCTGTCGATCGGCGTCGTCGCGATCGGCGCGCTGTCCAGCACCGCTGTGCGCCGCGAAGGAAAGCCGTTTATCGTGCTGCCGTTCTTTTGCGCAGCGCTTCTGTTTCAGACGATTCTGTCCGAATCCGCAAGCGCGGTCAATTTGCAGAACTTGCTGTTCGGTTCGCTTCTGTACCTTTTGATCCCGAAGGACTGGATCGCGCAGCTGAAAGCATGGACCGACGCGTATTCGCAGACCGAGCGGTCGATGAAGACCGCGATTGCGCAGATTGAATACGGAGCATCGAACGAACTGATGCGCATGGGCAAGCTCCTGTCCAGCTTTTCCGGCATGTTCCGGACCGCGCTGCAGGAGGACGATGCCGTGAAGCGTTGGACGATGCAGGGCGCTCTGACCGTGTGCCGCGGATGCAGCGCAAAGGATGTCTGCTGGAAGGACGCATACGCAATGCAGGACGCGGTCGTTCAGATCGCCGACGATGCGGCGCAGGGAAGAACGGCGAAGGTGATCGATCCGATCGATCCGGACTGCGGCAGATTTCGCGATCTTTGTGCTGCAGCGCTGCTGTCTTACCAGCAGGCGCAGAATCGCAACGCAGTCTGCGAGCGCGTCAAGGAACAGACCGGACTGATCGACAGGCAGTTTGTCGGCGCGGGTGAGACACTGTGCGGTTATGCGTCGCGTATGCGCGAACGGGATCGGGAGACGGACCCGATGTGTTCGAGAATCCGTACCGCCTTGAAGGAAGCGGGGGTTCGCGTCGTGTCGGTTGACCGGTATCGATCGGACGGAACGGAGACGGTCTCGGTATGCGTGCTGCGCCCTCTTGCGATCAAGCGCGTGCAGCTGCTTGAAACGCTGCATATTGCGTGCGGGTTCCGCCTTCGCATTGTGGAGAGCGAGATCGAGCGTGACACGGTTACCATGCTGTTTGAGCGGGATTCGATTCTGCATGCGTCGATGCGTGTCTCGCAAATGTGCGACGCGCAAACGGTCAGCGGCGACGCGACGGGCGAGTGCCGTTTGCTCGGCGGGCACGTATGCTTTGCGCTTTCGGACGGCATGGGTAGAGGCAAGAGCGCACGCGAGGAGAGCGAAGCGGCGATCGATCTGCTGTTTCGATTGTATCATGCTGGAATGCGAAGGGAGCTGATCTATGAAAACGTGAACCGAATGTTGCTTGCGCGGAACGACACGGAAATGTATGCGACGCTCGATGCGGTATCAATCGATCTCAATACCGGCGAAGCGGAGCTTTTGAAGTACGGCGCGCCGCCGAGTTTCCTGCTGCGCAACGGCAAGGTCAAGCCAATCTTCGGTCAGGCGCTTCCGTGCGGAATCCTTGCGGAAGCAAAGCCGAGCGTGATCCGCTTGAAACTCAAACCGAACGATCGCCTTGTGTTGTGCTCGGACGGCGTGCAGGATGTTCTGCGCGAAGGTCCGGAGAACGCGATCCGGTCCGTATCCGGCGCGTACGAAGCAATGGGTGACCGCCTGCTGGCACTTGCGAAGAAGGAAGGCAGCGCTGACGATATGACCGTGATGGTCATACGCGTTGCATGAAACTGTCGGTCGAAGCGTTCCTGTTCGACAACGCATTGATGAATGTCTGCGTATACGCGCTCACAGGCGCGTGGCTCGGCTTTCGCATGCGTCTGTTGCCTACGATGCTGCTTTCGCTGCTCGGAGCCGTTTATGCGCTGCTGTCGCTGTTTATGCTACCGGCGCTGCGGCTATGGTATTGGAAGCTCTCGTTCTTCTTGCTGCTTTCGATGCCACTGTATCGGCATGCAGGCAATGCGCTGCGTGTGCTGACGGTCTTGCTGCTTTCGGCAGCAATGGTCGGCGGAAGCGCGCTGATGCTCACGCTTCTGTTCGGTGGACGCATATCCTCCGATGGAACGATCCTCGGAACCGTGCCGCTTCGCGCAGCGCTCATGTCGGCAGCCGTTGCATGCACGCTGCCGCGCGTTCTACGCGATATGCTGCATCGCAGAAACAGGGATGCGCTGCACACGACGATCACCGTTCGAATGCGGACGGGAACGCGTCGATTAAAAGCACTGATCGACAGCGGAAATCTCCTGCGCGATCCGTTGAGCGGCCGTCCCGTGCTGCTGGTGAACTTTGATCCGGCTGCGCCGAACCGACCGATTCCGTACGCAAGGTTCGGACAGGTCGGCGTCGTGTACGGTGAGCGCGCACGGTCGGTGACGCTGAACGAATACGGCAATGTGCGCGTCGATTGCATCGTCGCAAAATCGCCGGAACCGATTGACGGCGCGGATGCGATTTTACCGGAATCCGTATTGCCGGGACAATGGAGGACAGAACATGATTGCATGGCTTTGGCGCATCTGGTCGCACCTGCTCATTTGGCTTCGCGTTGGCAAACGCAATATCTGCTGGTACATTCACAGCAACGAAACGCTGCCTGCGCCGCTCGATCCGCAGGAGGAAGCGCGCTGCATCGCGCTCGCGCCGACAAACCGTGAGGCAAGAGACAAGCTGATCGTGCATAACCTGCGGCTCGTCGTATATCTTGCGCGCAAGTTCGAGAACACCGGCGTACAGACTGAGGATCTGATCAGTATCGGCACGATCGGGCTCATCAAGGCGGTCGAGACGTTCAACCCGGAGAAGAAGATCAAGCTTGCAACGTATGCGTCGCGCTGCATCGAAAACGAAATTCTCATGCACCTCAGGCGCACGACAAAGCTCAAGCTCGAAGTCAGCTTCGAAGAGCCGCTGAACGTCGATTGGGACGGAAACGAACTGCTCCTCGAGGACATTCTCGGCACCGATCCGGACGTTGTGAGCCGGGACATGGAGGACGAGGTGGAGCGCGATCTGCTCAATCATGCGCTGGCAAAGCTGTCGGATCGTGAGCGCGACATCATCGATCTGCGCTTCGGACTGAAGAATGGGGAAGCGCAGACGCAAAAACAGGTCGCAGATGCGATGGGTATTTCGCAAAGCTATATCAGTCGCCTGGAAAAGCGGATCATGAAGCGCCTGAAACGCGACTTGCTGCGGATGCAGTCATAGCTTGACATACTTTTCAAGCTGCTTTAGCGCGCTCTTTTCGAGACGCGATACCTGCGCCTGTGAGATGCCGATCTCCTTGGAAACTTCAACCTGCGTTTTGCAGGCGTAATAGCGCAACTTTAGAATGCGCTGATCGCGTTCATCGAGGTGTGAAATGCCTTCTTTGAGCGCGATGGCATCGAGTCGGCGCGATTCGGTGTCCTTGGGATCGCGTATCTGATCGAGCACGCACATCGTGTCATCGTCGCCGCTGAAAACCGGATCGTACAAACTGACCGGATCGCTGATCGCGTCGAGCGCAAATACGACATCCGGTTCCGGCAGCTTGAGCTCTGCGGCAATCTCGCTCACCGTCGGTTCGCGCGAGAGCGATTCGGTCAGTTTCAGCTTTGCCTGCATCGCACGATATGCGGTATCCCGCATGGAACGCGGCACGCGCACCGCGCTGTAATCGCGAAGGTGCCGCCGAATCTCGCCTGCGATCATCGGCACCGCGTAGGTCGAAAAGCGAACGTCCTGATGGAGATCGAACCCCGCGATCGACTTTAAGAGCCCGATGCAGCCGACCTGAAACAGATCGTCCATCAGCTCGCCTCTGCCTGAAAACCGCTGTACGACCGAAAGCACGAGGCGCAGGTTTGCATAGATAAAGCGTTCGCGTGCCGCTTCGTCACCTTTTTTTGCCTGTTCCAAAAGCGTCCGCATTTCCTCCGGCTTCAAGCGCGGGAGGCGGGACGTATCAATGTTTGTGATTTCCACTTTTTGCAAGCGTATCACCTCCGACCGATAGTTTGTCCTTCCGCGACGGTCCGTAAACCGAACCGATCGGATTTGACAGACTTTTCCAATCGTGGTACGATATATTATCAGAATTGAGGTGATCGTCATCAAACGAATTTCGGCATTCGTGCTGATCTGCATCCTTGTGCTCGGCGCCTTCGGATGCGTCAGCGAACCGTATATCGAACCGGAAGCAACCGTGCAGCCGCAGGTTGATACCATTGAAATCGTCGGAACTGGGGACGTCGTTCCCGCCGTCGCGCAAGCTACATCGCAGCCGACAGCGGCACCGAGCGCAACGCCTGCGCCGACCGCCGCACCGACCGAAACGCCCGCTGCAACCGCGCAGACGCCGCGCTATGTAGCAAAAGACGGCGTGTACACGATTGCATGGATGAGCGATCCGCAGCATTATTCGAAAAAATTCCCGGAATTCTATTATTCGATGACGGAATTTCTGCGAGACCATCGCAAGGAGCTGAACCTTCAATACGTCATCAATACCGGCGATCTCGTGCACAACACGGATCTGGATTCCGAATGGCAGGTCGCGACGCTCGCACAGTCGTACATCGACGAGATTCCGAACGGCGTTCTTGCGGGTAACCATGACGTGCTCGATCCGATCGGTTACAAGACCTTCTGCAAGTATTTCGGCGAAAAACGGTATAAGGACAAGCCGTGGTACGGCGGATCGTTTGAGGACAATCGCGGACACTTCGATCTGCTCACGATCGGCGAAACGGATTACATCTTCGTGTATATGGGGTACGGACCGACCAAGAAGGCGTTTGAATGGGTCAAGAAAACGTTCGATGCCTATCCGGACCGCGTCGGCGTGCTGTGTCTGCACGACTACTTTACCAAGACGCTGACGCTCTCCGAGGACGGCAAAAAGTGGCACGACCAGATCGTCAAAACAACGCCGAACCTGTACATGGTGCTGTGCGGGCATAAATACGGGTCCTACTGCGTTTCCGCAACGTTCGACGACGATCGCGACGGGAAGGACGACCGGACGGTCTATCAGATGCTGTTCAACTATCAGGCATCCCTGCACGACGGCGGAGGCGGATATCTGCGCCTGATACAGATTAACGAGGCGGATGGCATGATGTACCACCTGACCTATTCTCCGGCACTCGGAGACTTCAACCGCTTCGACGATCCCGCTAACCGCGAAGAGTATTACCCGTATGACGAAAAGAATGAGGAGTTCACGCTCCCGTTGCCGTGGCGCATCGATCACGGCGCATAATCAAATGAGGAGGGCAGACCATGGAACAGGACGTCAGACAAACAAAAACGCTGAAAGAAACCGATCGAAAATGCCCGAACTGCGGCGCGGCGATGCAATTCGATCCGCTCCGCAACGGTCTCAGCTGTGCGTACTGCGGCTATTTTGAGGAGATTCCGATCGAGACAAACGAAAAAGGCACAGGGAAGAGCGCGGAGGAACTCGATCTGTTTTCCGAAAGCAACACGGAAGGATACGATTGGGGCACAAAGAGCAAGGTGATCATCTGCAAATCCTGCGGCGCGGAATCGATCTACGACGAGCTGCAGATTGCGGACGTCTGCCCGTACTGCGGCAGCAATCAGGTCATGGAGGCAAGCGAGGATCTCAAGACACTTGCGCCGGGCGGCGTGGTGCCGTTCCGCATCGATGAAAAAAAGGCGGGCGGGCTGTTTACCCAGTGGATTAAAAAGAGATTCTTCTGCCCGAGAAAGGCAAAACAGAGCGCGAAGCCCGAGGCGTTCAAGGGCGTGTATCTCCCGTACTGGACGTACGACGCCAGAACGACGACCAAGTATACGGCGCGGTACGGAATCGATAGCGAGCGCGAGGGAGAGGACGGCAAGAAGGAACGTCATACTGAATGGTACTTCACTGGCGGCGTTCAGAAAAAGGATTTCGATGATGTGCTGGTGCTCGGCTCCAAACGGTATGAAACGGACCTGATGCGCCGCATCGAGCCGTTCGACACCGCAAATAACCTGCAGTATCAGCCGAAATTCCTGCAGGGCTTTACGGCGGAGCGGTATTCGGTCGGGTTGAAGGACGGATGGGAAACCGCAAAGGATAAAATGAAGGACGAGATCGAAAGCGACATTCGCAGGGAGATAGAGCGCAGATTCCATGCCGATCACGTCGAGAACATCGTGAGCAGCACCCAATATACCGACACGACCTATAAATATCTACTGCTGCCGGTGTGGATGAGCGCATTTAAGTATAAGGACAAGATCTATCGGTTCCTTGTCAACGGTCAGTCCGGCAAGGTCGGCGGCAAGACGCCGGTATCCGCGATCCGCGTGATCCTGGTCATTGCGGCTGTGATTGCGGCGATCGTCGGACTCGTATTCCTGTTCAAGGCCTGCGGCAAATAAAGACAACAAAAAAGAAGCGGGGAGCAATCCTCGCTTCTTTGCGTTTTGGTTCAGACGCGGATCACATAATCCGCCTTTCTGGGTTTGGGAGCGGGCAGGGGAGCAGCCGCATAACCGAGGATGCAGTTGCCGATGCCGACGCACTCCTCCGGGACACCCCATTCGCGCATCAGCGCTTTTCCCTCTTCGGATTCGAACATCTGTTTGGCACGATGGATCCAGCACGAATCTACGCCGACGGCAAATGCTGCATTCAAGAGGTTGCCCATCACAAGACTTCCGTCCTCGAGCCATGTCGGCGCGGTATTCGGATTGCCGAATACGATCAGTACAGTCGGTGCACCGTAGAACGGATCGCCGTTCAAACCCATGACGGCGGCGTTCATACGGGACAGCTTCGCAATGAGCTGCGGATCCTGCACGACCACGATCGTCGGGCTTTGCTTGCCCATGCCGGTCGGTGCGAAGGTACCTGCCTCCAAAATGTCGTTCAGCTGATCCGGACGAATCTGCTCCGGCTTATACGCGCGAACACTGCGTCGATTCTTGAGTCCAAATAATGCGTCCATCGTTTGCTACCTCCTATTGCTTTTCTCAATTATATCGAAATTAGCGGGGGAATGCAAGTGCCGTGAACGCTTCGGACGGTCAAAACAAGACGCTCAGAAGGGTAGCAAGCTTTGCATACCAAGGGGTGCGCAGCCGGGAGGCGCGTTCGATGCGGCGATACAATCTCTTCAATTCCATGTCAGTCATAATCAACGCTCCTTTCATGTATCTGTCTGCATTATAACGGGCAAATGTGTCAAAACTGCTCATTATTTGTGAAGGAACCGCCAAAAAATCGCAATCAATTTATGAATAACACTTGAACAAATTGTGAACAAGTAGTAAAGTATAATGGGATATTTTATGAACAAACCGATTTGTACCGTGCATATAAACGTATATGAACGGTACACCGATCTTTATAAGGAAGACGGGAGATGTCTTTCGGTATGACGTTTTTGCGGCAACAAAAAAAGAGGCCCGAAGGCCTCCGTATAGGATCGAATGGTTACGCTTTCTTCGCGCCGATCTTGTTCAACACCTTAAAGAGCAGCGGGTAGACGCCGATGCAGACGACGGTGAGGAAGAAGTAGCGAAGACCGTGCAGCAGCGCGGTTTCATTCTCTCCGCCGAACAGGTTCTTGAGACCGGTGCGCACTGCAAGCGCGATCACAAGACCGATCAGCACTTTGAGAATCTGCGCGCCGATCGACGCTTCCGTTTCGAAATGTACGAACGTGTCGTCCATAAATTTCCCGACCAGCATACCGACCGATGCGCCGACGAGTACGTATGCGTTGGCGATGCTTTCCTTCGCCATCGGATGGAACGCCGGATTCGCGGGGAGCGGGCTCATCAGCAAATAGACGAGAAGCCCGATACAGGCGGCGGAACTGATACAGAGAACGGCGTTGAGCTTGCCCTTCTGCTCACCCTCATTGCGGAACATCAGACCGAAGAACACGAGCACGAGTACGCCGAGCAGGAAGCCGACGCTGACGTCCAACAGCGTGTGTACGCCGAGGTACATGCGCGAGAACGCAACGAGCAGCGTGAGAATCAGCGCGCAGGCATATGCCCATTTCTTTTTGATCAGCATCGCAAGACCGCCGAGCGTGATGCAGGCCGTCAGCGTGTGACCGCTCGGGAACGAATAGCCGGACGCGGCAGGAATCGCGTTTGCAACCGCCTGGAACGTCGGATCGATGATCCACGGACGCGGGATCATAAATGCGGCTTTCAGTGCCTGCTGCAGGAAGCTGCCGAGCATGAAGATGCCGAGGAAGCGGTATCCGTAGCGCTTGTTGATGCACCACATGATGATCATGCCGACCACCAGGAAGCCCATTTCATGTCCGAGATATGTCAGCACAGACATGATTGCGGTCAGCACCGGCACGCGCAGAGCGGCGATTGCGCGGAGCTGATCCATCAGCCAGGCAAAGAACGTCGAGCTGCCGATTGCCTCCAAAGATTCGAGTAGTATCATTTTCCCTCCTCAATTGTACCGAGCATCGTAAGGATCGCCTTGCACTCGGTTAATGTGTTATAGGATGTGTGTTCCATACCGGAACGGTTGGACTGACGGATGGCAATGCTGTGCACTCCGTTTGTATAGAATATGAACCCGTCGCTGTCGCGCATCAGGTATGTTTCACCGTCCTCGGTGCGCTCTGAAAAGGTTTCGTCACAACTTTGCACGTGCGCGCCGCGATCGTCGGGGAAGACCGAGATCTCAAGCGAACAGGAATCGAGCCGGTAGTATGCGCTCCATTCCTCGTCGCACAGCAAAAGACCGTCGATCGCCGCCTTCGGGTTTTGCATCAGCTGCAGCGCCTGATCGATCGACAGCAGTGATTCCATCAAAAGACCGGATTGTTCGATCCCGATGCTGTAACGGTACGCGTCCGTAACGCATTCGTAGTACGTGTAATCGGTCAGCGTTTCGTCTCCGCGTTTCTCACTCTTATACAGAGAAACGGTCAGTCCGTCACGCGTCAACTGCTCGATCGGTTCGTTTGTGAGCGCAGCGGAGCGCTTGCCGCGTGAAACCGTCAGATAAAACTGCTGTCCGTCCTTTTCATAGGTGTACGCATGGCGCATCGTGCCGTATGTGGACGGATACCGTTCGCCGAGATGCCAAAGCGGGGAAGAGCCCTGCGCTTCGTCCGTGCCGCTGTCCTTACGACAGCCGAACGGCAGGATACATATCAGCAGTATCGCCAACAGAAAACAAATACCGCGTTTCAAAGGAAAACCTCGATTTCGTCGTATGATTTTCTATCATAGCACACACGTTTCGATTTGTCACGAAAAAAGTCCTAAGCTGAAAAGATATACGAAAGATTTTTAAAAACGGGCTTGACAGAACGCCCCCTTTTGCCTATAATAGAAAAGGTCCGCCAAAGTAGCTCAGTCGGTAGAGCGACGCACTCGTAATGCGTAGGTCAGGGGTCCGAGTCCCCTCTTTGGCTCCAATGTCGAGGCGTAGCGCAGTTTGGTAGCGCGTTTGGTTCGGGACCAAAAGGGCAAGAGTTCAAATCTCTTCACTCCGACCATTTCAGACGCGGACGTGGCTGG
>DFEW01000026.1:768-5899 GCA_002369195.1 Christensenella sp. UBA3792 | reverse complement strand
TGAAAAGAGCAACTCCAGCACATTAGCCGACAAATAGGCATAACACCATTTTCAAGAAGCGTTTCTTCGGAAGCGCTTCTTTGTATCTTACCAACAAAAAGAGGAATGCAGAACGCATCCCTTTGAATCATAAACAGAATAACAGCCTCAATCATCACAAATACGGAAGACAGCATATCGTATTATAATAGAATTTATTAGATGATGAAGATAATGGCCAGTGCAGTAAATGGCAAAAATGAGCACTAATTTCAACAAAATGAGCACAAGCAAGAAATGAAAAAAGCCCTAAATTAGGGCTTTTTCCTTGGCTCCCCAGGTAAGACTCGAACTTACAACCCTTCGGTTAACAGCCGAATGCTCTGCCATTGAGCTACTGAGGAACGCTGCAAGCGATATAATAGCAGGATGGATGCAAAATCGCAAAGCTGAATACTGGCAAAGAAAAGGAAATAAGGATCGTAAACGCGAAGAATCTCGTATAATCTCACTATTTTACGGTTTGATTGACGAAGTTTGTTTTTTGGTGTACAATAGCCGCATGGAACAGAAGGGAACGCAAATCGTGTATACGGAACGCAATGCGCCAAAGCGCGCTATCGTGCGTTCAGACGGAGTGCTCTACGTGCTGTTGCTGCTGCTCGTGTTTACAGCGATCGGGCTTTCGCATGTGCTCGCAAAGCAGTTCGGCATCAATCGGCTGTACGTGCAGCTGGTGCTGTATGTCGTGCTGCTCGGCGTCGGCTATGCGATCTATCGGCTGCGGCTCATCGATTACCTGTATGAGTTGACCGATCGGGAGCTGATCGTTACGCAGGCGGTCGGGAGCAAGCAGAAGCAAATCGCGCGGATCCCGTTCAATGCGATCGAAAAGATCGGACCGTTTGCACCGAGCGGCGCCAAAACGACCCTGCGCACGTATCGCGGCAAAAAGACGGATGCAACGGCAATCTGGTACACGGAAGGCGAAACGCGGCATGTGACGCTTCTCAACGCGTCTGACGAGCTTAAACGGAGATTGACGGAGGCGATCCATGCGCAGCAATGATTGGTTGAACCGCATCGAGGCGGGCGACGTACCGCATGCGATTCTGTTCGCGGGACCGAAGGAAAGTGGACAGTACGCGCTTGCAAAGCTTGCGGCCGCGCGGTACCTGCTGCATACGGACGATACGGATGCGCTGACCGACTCGCCGTTCTTCGTTGAGCCGGAGGAACGCACGATCGAAGCGATCCGCGATGCGCTGGCGCTTGTCAACGCGCAGGCATACGGACGCGGGCGGCGCTGCGTCCTGTTTTCGGATGCGCATGAAATGACCGAAGCGTCGCAGGACGTGCTGTTGAAAACGCTTGAGGAACCGCCTGCGGAAACCCTGCTGCTGCTGACCGGAACAGAATCGGGACTGCGCCCGACGATTCTGTCGCGCTGCATGGTACTGCGTGCGGAAACCGAGCCGTCGGAAAGGATCGAAAAGCGGCTGATCGAACGCGGTGTTGCGCCGGCGCTTGCGAAGCGGGCGGCACTGCTGTCGGACGGCGTTTCGGGACGCGCGGATGCGTTTTTGGATGCGTCGTATCAGAGCTTCCGCACCGATGCGATCGCGTGCATCGGGAAGCTTTCCCATCGTGCAAAGCCGTATGCGGCGCTGCAGGCGCTCTGCACGGATACGGCGGAGGAGGATGCGGAGGACGGCACGGCAAAGAAGGGAAAGAAGGTCAGCGGTCAGCGACTGAATCAGTTTTTGGACATCCTTCTGTCCGTTCTGCTCGACGTGCTGCGGCAAAAGAACGGCATCGATGAGATTCGCAACACGGATTGCGCAGTGATCGAAAAGAATTTTGCGAGCGTCTTTACAATTTCGCAAATTCAAGGTATGATACAGATTGCGGCGGAAGCGAAGGATATGCTTGCGTATAAGGCAAGCCCCGCGCTGACGGCCGACTGGATACTTGCAAAGCTACCGTAAGAGGATACGATATGGTTAAAGTAATCGGAGTGAAATTCAAAACGAGCGGTCGGGTCTATTATTTCGATCCGCTCAATCTCGACATTCATGCCGGTGACGGCGTGATCGTCGAAACGGCACGCGGACTGGAGTTCGGCGATGTGGCATGCGCGCCTAAAGAGGTGGAGGACAACGAGATCGTTGCGCCGCTGAAGCCGGTTGTGCGCATTGCGACGGACGAGGACAAGCGCCTGCGCGAGCAATATGCTGCGAAGGAAAGCGAAGCGTTCGGCATCTGTCTCGAAAAGATCGAGGCGCACGGTCTCGATATGAAGCTGGTGGACGTGGAATACACGTTCAACGGCAGCAAGGTGGTATTCTACTTCACCGCGGATGAGCGCGTGGACTTCCGCGAGCTCGTCAAGGACCTGGCGTATTCGCTGAAAACGCGCATCGAATTGCGGCAGATCGGCGTGCGCGACGAGGCAAAGATGCTCGGCGGCATCGGTCCGTGCGGACGTCTCGTGTGCTGCAAGTCGTTCCTCGACGACTTCCGCCCCGTCTCGATCAAGATGGCGAAGGAACAGAACCTGTCCCTGAGCCCGACGAAGATTTCCGGTTTGTGCGGCAGACTGATGTGCTGCCTGCAGTACGAGCAGAGCGCGTATGAGGCGATCCGGAGCAAGATGCCAAAGCCCGGCAAGGAAGTCAACACGATCGACGGCATCGGCGTCGTGGTCGAAAACAACGCGATCACGGAACGCACGAAGGTCCGGCTGACGATGGAGGACGGCTCGATCGACGTGCGCGAGTATCCGTACACGCATCTGTCGGCACCGGGCGAGCCGCTGCCGGAGGAAGCGCTTGCCGCGAAGAAGGCGGAGGCATCCAAGGAAAAGGACGAGAACGCGCAGTTCCGCAGGGAAGCCGCGTCGAACAGCCGCCGCGGCGCAAGATCCGGCGCAAAGCCGGTCAGCGCGCAGAAGCAGGCGGATAAGCCGGAACCGCAAAAGAAGCAGGATAAGCCGGAGCAGCAAAAGAAGCAGGATAAGCCGGAGCAGCAGAAGAAGCAGGACAGGTCGGAGCAGCAGAAGAAGCAGGACAGGCCGGAGCAGCAGAAAAAGCAGGATAAGCCGGAGTCGCAGAAGAACGGCAATCGCGAGCAGAAGAAGCAGAACGCGCCGCAGAAACCCGTTGAAAAGACGGACCGCGCGCCTGCCGCGGAGGAAGGGAAGCCCGAACAAAAGAAGAATAACAACCGCCGCCGTTCCAGACGGCGCAAGCCGAATCGTGCTCCGAACGCACCGGAGCAGAACAACTGAGTGTTTCGGCTCCCGCAGAGGGAGCCGTTTTTGAGGGGAAAGGGTAAGAGACATGTGGTTTTTACTGTCAATCGTTGCTCTGCTCTGCTGGAGCGGCTCGGATCTGTTTTCCAAGATCGGATCGAAGCAGAAGGATAAGCTGAGCCATTGGAAGATGGCGATGGCGGTCGGTCTCGTCATGGGTCTGCATGCGGCATACGAACTGCTGTTCGGCGGCATCACAATCACCTGGCAGGACATCTGGACGTACATGCCCGCGAGCGCGCTGTATGTGCTGTCGATGATCCTCGGATACGTCGGACTGCGCTATATCGAGCTGTCGGTCTCGTCGCCGATCTGCAATTCGTCCGGCGCGATCGCCGCGATCCTGTGCTTCATCTTTTTGCAGGAAATGCCGAACACGTGGCAGTGGATCGGCGTTGCGTGTGTCGCGGTCGGCGTCGTGGCGCTCGGCGCTGCGGAACTGACCGAGAGCGACTATGCGCGCGAGATGCGTCAGCGCAACAGCAAGGTCAAGTACGACAAGAGCTGGATCGCGCTGCTGTTCCCGATCCTGTACTGCCTGATCGATGCGTCCGGCACGTTCGTCGATTCCGTGCTGCTGCGCGAAGAAGCGACCGGGACGTTCCTCGACACCGTCTTTCCGCGCGTGCTCGAGGAGGGCGTTGCGAACGTCGCGTATGAGCTGACCTGGCTTGCGGTCGGCGTCGTTGCGGCGGTCTATGTACTTGCGATCAAGCGCGATCGTCTGCATGTCAAAGACGACGGCGCCAAGCTGATCGGCGGCGTCTTTGAGACCGCCGGACAGTTCGCCTATATCTATGCGCTCGGCGATACGGCGCACACCGGCTTCGCCGCGGCGATCATCTCCGCCTACTGCGCGGTGTCCGTACTCTGGAGCCGCATCTTCCTCAAGGAAAAGCTTTCGTGGAAGCACTATGCTTCGATCGCGCTTGCCGTGATCGGCATCGTGATCCTCGGCGTTTTCGACGCGTAAACCCAATGCCGCCGTGTTCCGGCGGCTTTTTGCAATCACAGGAGGTTTGTATGGCATCGAGCAGAGAATATCTGGAATTCATTTTGGATCAGCTGTCCGAAGCGGAGGATGTTTCGTTTCGTCCGATGATGGGCGAGTTTATCATCTATCACTGCGGCAAACCGGTCGGCGGCGTCTATGACGACCGCTTCCTCGTCAAGCCCGTACAGGCGGCGCGCGCGATGCTGCCGGACGCGCAGGAGGAGCTTCCGTACGAGGGCGGAAAGCCGATGCTGCTGGTCGACAACGTGGACGACAGGGCGTTCCTCGCCTGTCTGCTGGACGCGATCGCGACGGAACTGCCCGCGCCGAAAAAGAGGAGGTAGGCATGCAGTTCGGGTTCTCGTATGTGGGATTGATCTTTCTTCTCATGCTGTTCGTGCCGAACCTCCTCTGGACGAAGCGGAAGCCGAAGGATTACGACCGCTATGTCGTGAACGAGAACAAGGTCCTGCTCGCGCTTGAACGAACCGGCGAGGTCCTTGTGACCGGCGCGGCGCTTCTGTTTTCGGATTTCAACTGGAAGCCGTGGTCGGGCCGGTCGTGGTGGCTGATCGCTGCGTTTCTTTGCATGGTCCTGTACGAGATCTTCTGGATCCGCTACTTTTTGAGCGAGCGGACCATGCGCGATTTCTACCGCAGTTTGCTGTTCATCCCGCTTGCCGGGGCGACGCTGCCGGTGATCGCGTTTCTGCTGCTCGCGGTGTACGGCAAAAATCCGGTGCTCGGCGCGGCTGCCGTCATCCTCGGCGTCGGACATATCGGCATTCATTTGCAGCACAGAAGGGAGATTGCATCATGATTCTGGAGACCGAACGGCTGATCCT
>DFEW01000026.1:448-629 GCA_002369195.1 Christensenella sp. UBA3792 | reverse complement strand
GGATGGCCGCCGCATCAGAGCGTTGCGCAGAGCCGCGCGGTCATCGTCGGCGTGTTCTGCGGCGCGGAGGCGTATGCCGTGTGCCTGAAATCCGACAATAAGCCGATCGGCTCGATCGAACTGAAGCTGAACGGACACACCGACATGACGGATCGCGACGACGAATGCGAGCTCGGCTACT
>DFEW01000026.1:0-287 GCA_002369195.1 Christensenella sp. UBA3792 | reverse complement strand
AGGTCTGGTGCGGCTACTATGACGGAAACGACAAATCGAAGCGCGTACAGGAGAAATGCGGGTTCCGCTATCAATGGACGACGTACGGGCTCGATGTGCCGCTGATGAACGAGAAACGGACGGGGCACGTCAACTGCATCACCGTCGGACAATGGCGGGCGGAGCGGGAAAAATATATTGATTTTTCCGCGGCGTTTCGGTTGCTTTTCCGAATCGAATGGGCTACAATGATAGCGTAAAAATATGGCGTTTCGCCAAGAAGAAAAGGAGTATGCAAATGAAGTACG
>DFEW01000025.1 GCA_002369195.1 Christensenella sp. UBA3792 | reverse complement strand
AGACGGAAGGGTTGTCGAGCTTGCGCAGCAAGACGGATGAGGTGATAGATTTGCCTACTCCGCGTTTTCGAACTGGGCGCGGTAGAGCTCGCGGTAGAAGCTGTCGCGCGACATCAGCGCGTCGTGGGTGCCCTGTTCGACGACCTGCCCCTTCTGCATGACGAGGATGCTGTCCGCGTTGCGGATCGTCGAGAGCCGGTGCGCGATCACGAAGCAGGTCTTGTTCTTCATCAGCTCGCGCATCGCCGCCTGAATCTGCTGTTCGGTGCGCGTATCGACGTTCGAGGTCGCCTCGTCGAGGATCAGCATGTTCGCGTCGAGCAGCATGGCGCGCGCGATCGTCAGAAGCTGTTTCTGCCCTTTCGAGATGCCCGCGCCGTTGTCGGTCAGCACGGTCTGATACCCGTCCGGCAGACGCGAAATATAGTTGTGGATGTGCGCCGCCTTCGCCGCGGCGATGACCTCCGCTTCGGTCGCGTCCTTCTTGCCGTAGGCGATGTTGTCGAAGATCGTTCCGGTGAACAGCCACGTATCCTGCAGAACCATCGCGTACGCCTTGCGCAGCGACGCGCGCGTGAGCGTGCGGATCGGCTTGCCGTCGACGCGGATCTCGCCGCGGTCGACGTCGTAGAAGCGCATGAGGAGGTTGATGATCGTCGTCTTGCCGGCGCCGGTCGGTCCGACGATCGCGATGAGCGAGCCGGGCGGGGCGGACAGGTTGAAGTCGGTGATGATCGGGCGCACCTTGTCGTAGGAGAAATTGACGTGTTCGATCGCGACGTCGCCGCGCACGTGCGAAAGCTCCTCGGCATCGGGCGCGTCGGCGGGCTCCGGTTCGGCGTCAATCAGCGTGAACACGCGCTCCGCCGCAGCGAACGCGCTCTGCAGCTCAGCGATGATGTTCGCGACCTCGTTGATCGGACCGGAGAACTTGCGCGAGTACTGCACGAAGCTCGACAGGTCGCCGAGGCGGATCCTGCCCTTTAAGAACAGCCAGGAGCCGATCACGCACACGAGCGCGAGTGACACGTTGTTGATGAAGTTGACCGACGGTCCGGTCACGGTGCCGTTCGCCTCGGCACGGGTGTACGCGTCGACCGCCTCGACGTTCTTTTCCTCGAACTTCTCCTGCACCGCGTCCTCGCGTCCGTAGGCGCGGACGGTTTTCTGCCCGCTGAGCATTTCCTCGACGAAGCCGTTCAGCTCGCCGAGCTTTTTGCTGCGCTGCCGGAACATCGGGCGCACGCGTCCCGCGAGCCAGCGCGTGAACAGGAACGTGATCGGGATCGTGACCGCGAACACCGGCACGAGCACCGGCGCGATCGAGAGCATCATCGCAAGCGAAACCGTCACGGTGACGGTGCTTTGCAGGATCTGCAGCGCGTCGGCGGCGAGCGACTGGTTGACCGTGTCGACGTCGTAGGTGATGACGCTGACGATGTCGCCGACCTGGCGGTTGTCGAAGTACGAGACCGGAAGCTTGGTCAGGTTTTCGAAGATGTCGTGCCGCATCTGCTTCGCGACCTTGCGTGAGAGGCGGATCATGACGTACTGCAGCAGGTACGAGAACGCCGCGGACAGCACGTAGCAGCCCGCCATCCACGCCGCGCAGTTGAGCACGACGTCGAAGTTCACGCCGTTCGGATCGGTGATCGCGTTGATCGCCTGACCGGACAGCTTCGGCCCGTACAGCGACAGCAGCGACGACGCCGCCGAGAGCAGCACGGCGAGCACGATCATGAGCCGATTGCGGCCCATGTACTGCCACATGCGCTTTAAGAGCAGGGCGCGGCTCTTCTTTTGTTTGCGGGAGGGGGTCATGCGTCCGCCTCCTCTCCGGTGCCCATCTGCGACTCCGCAATCAGCCGGTACTCGGCGCAGGAGCGCATCAGCGCGTCGTGATCGCCCATGCCGATCACTTTGCCGTCCTCGAATACGAGGATCAGGTCGGCGTGCCGCACCGAGGAGATGCGCTGGGCGATCAGCACAGTCGTGACCGCGCCGCGCGCGTGGAGCGCCTTTCGCAGCGCCGCGTCGGTGCGGTAGTCGAGCGCGGAGGACGCGTCGTCGAGGATCAGAATCTCCGGATCGCCCGCGAGCGCGCGCGCAATCAGCAGCCGCTGCTTCTGTCCGCCGGACAGGTTGTTGCCGCGGATCGAGACCGCCGCATCCAGCCCGCCGTCCTTCTGCGCGATGAACTCCGCAGCCTGCGCATCGGCGGCGGCGCGCTCGACCGCCTCGTCGGAAATGTCGCGGAAGAAGCGGATGTTGTCGCGGATCGTGCCTTCGGCGATGAAATCGTTCTGGAACACGATGCCGAATTTTTTCGAAAGATCGGGCTTGTCGTAGGCGCGCACGTCGCGTCCGTCGATCTCGATCGCGCCGGAATCGACGTCGTATACGCGCATCAGAAGGTTCACGAGCGTGCTCTTGCCGGAGCCGGTCGCGCCGAGAATGCCGAGCGTCTGCCCGCGCCTCAACGTAAACGAAAGGTGCGAAAGGTTTTCGCCGATGCCGGTATAGGAGAAGGTTACGTCAGAAAATGCGATGTGCGGCGCGTCCGGCCCGGTGCGGTCGGGCAGGGACTGCGGCTCGAGGTCCTTCGGAAGCTCCAGCACATGCGCCACGCGCAGCGCGGATGCCTGCGCGCGCGACGCCATGATGAAGATGCGCGTCACGCCGAGCATGGCGTTCAGGATCATAATGAAGTATTGGAGGAACGCGACGATCACCGACGCGCCGACCGACTTGCCCGCCACGCGATACGCGCCGACCAGCACGACGGCGGTAAGCCCGAGGTTCAGCACAAGCGATGCGACGGGGTTGTTGATCGCGGTGACCGCGCCGGCCTTGGTGTCGGTGGCGGACAGCGCTTCGTTGACGCGCGCAAAGCGCGCGCGCTCGTAGTCCGTCTTGCTCAGCGCCTTGATCACGCGCACGCCGGTCACGTTCTCCTGCACGACGCGCACCATGTCGTCAAGCTGTCCCTGCTCCTTGGTGTAGAGCGGGATGCTCTTTTTGGTGATGAGCCACACGGTGAACGCGATGACCGGCAGCAGGGCGACGAGCACGAGCGCAAGCTTCGGGTCCATCGTGAGCATCATGAACACGCCGCCGATCAGCAGGATCGGGGCGCGGATGCCGAGCCGCTGTCCGCGCGCGAGAAACTCGTTGACGCGGTATGTGTCGCTCGTCAGGCGCGACTGCGCGGACGGCAGGGTCAGCTCGTCCATCTGCCGTGCGGAAAGGCGGTTCAGTTTTTCGAACAGGTCGAAGCGGATCTTGCGCGTGATGCGTCCGGAGCTCTTTGCCGACATGCGGTTGGCGATGATGTTCAGCGCAAGGCACACGCCCGCGCACAGCAGCATCGCGCCGCCGTAGAGCAGAATCCGGTTCTGCTGTCCCGGCACGACGCCCTCGCGCAGGATGCGTTCCATAAAATAGGGTACAAAAAGCTCAGCGACCGCGCCGCCGAGCTTTACCATCATGGTACAAACGATATAAAAGATGTACGGGCGGATATACCCCTTCAGCCGTCCCATGCGCACCCCGATCTATTGCGAAATTAGGAATCAGCAGCCGTGTCCTGAAGATACGGATTCTCGGGATCGGGATCGGTCGGATCCCAGCCGAAGCCGTTCCTGTCGGTATACGGTTCCTCCCAGATCACGGCGGGGGGCTTCTCAGCGATCGGTCCCGACGCCTTGGTGACCCATACCGTGACGGTATCGTTCTCGCTGATGTCGTAGATCCACTTCGCGTCGCCGACGCACACGCGCACGCATCCGTCGGAGGCGACGGTGCCGAGCTTTTCAAACTTGTGCATATCGCACATGCGGTGCCCCTTCTTCTGGCTGCGTCCCGCGTCGAAGCTGATCGGAACCGAGTGGAACAGATAATGCCCCTTGAACCGGCAGGCGTAGAAGCCGTAGCAATGCGAGTCGCCGGTGCCGAGGATCTTATAGTCGTATCGCTGATAAATCTTGAAATGCCCGGTCGGCGTCTCGTGCTTGGCGCGTCCGGTCGAGCAGATCATCACGCGCTCCTGCACCCATTCGCCGTCCTGCGCGACGAACGCGACGACGCTCTGCGAGCCGAGATACACGACAAGCTGCCGTGCGCCGTCCTTTTTCGGCACGTCGGTCGGCGCGTAGTCGTGCGTCATCATCACGCGCGCGATCGGTTCCGCGTCCTGCGCGACCGCGCCGGTCTCGTCGCAGGGGTAAAACGCGGGCTCGTCTTCGCCGAATGCGCCGTACGCGGCGTAGGTCTGCGTCGCGGTTTCAAACAGCAGTCCGGCAAGTCCCGTCACCGCATAGCCCTGCCGCGGACGCATGCCCTCCGGCAGCGCGCAAAGCGCGAACGGTGCGGGGGTCGGCGTAGGTTCGGGCGTGGGCTCCTCGGTTGGCACGGGGGTGGGCGGTTCGGTGGGAACCGGCGTTTCGGTCGCCACGGGGGTGGGCGAAGGGGTTTCGAGCACGACAAACTGCGCATCCGGCTGCGGCGACGCCGAAACGACCGGAGCGCTCGCGGGTGCGGTGCAGCCGATCAGCATCAGCAGGGAGAGAATCAACAGAAGCGTTTTCTTCATAGTTTACGGTTGCGCGTCAAGCGCGCGGTACGGGTTGTCCGGATGCGGATCGGTCGGATCCCAGCCGAATCCGTTCGCGTCGGTGTACGGCTCTTCCCAGATCACGGCGGGCGGCGTCGGCGGCGTCGGACCCTGCTTATCGGTGATCCATACGGCGGTCTGGTGCAGCTCGCAGTGGTCGTAGACCCATTTTGCGTCCTCGACGGTCAGCCGCACGCAGCCGTCGGAGGCGACGGAACCGAGCTGTTCGTACTTGTGCATGTAGACCATGCGGTGTCCGAGCTGCGGATCGTTCAGCGCGTCGTAGCTGATCGGGATCGAGTGCAGAAGGTACGGACCCTGAAAGCGGCAGGCATAGAGCCCACAGCAGTAGTTGCCCGGTGTGCCGAGACGCTTGAATTCGTAGGTTTCATAGATGCGGAACGTGCCGCGCGGCGTCATGTTCTTCGTGCGTCCGGTCGAGCAGACCATCACGCGCTGCTGGATCCATTCGCCGTCCTCGGCAATGAATGCGACGACGCTCTGCGTCGGGATGTACACGGCGATCTTGACGAGCCCGTCCTTTTTGGGCTTGTCCGTCGGCGTATAGACCGGCACCGCGACGACGGTTTCGGTCGGCTCCGCATACGGCGCGACGCTGCCGTCCGCCTCGCAGGGGTAAAACGCGGGTTCGCCGTCGCCGACCGTGCCGTAGGCAAAGCATGCGCCGTCCGATTCGCGCACCAGAATGCCGGTTCCCTTCTCATGAACGTATCCGCGGCGTGCGCGCAGCGTATCGGGCAGCGCGGCGGGTACGAACGGCGCGGGCGTCGGCGTGGGCGACGGCGTCGGCGTCGGGGATGGCGTCGGCGTCGGGGAAGGCGTCGGGGTCGGAACGGGAGTCGGCGAGGGCGTGGTGAACGGCACCTCGTCCGTCTGCACCTGCGGCAATTCGGTCGCCGAAACGACCGGCGCGCTCGCGGGTGCGACGCAGCCGATCCACAGGAGGACCGACAGGAGGATGCAGAGCGTGCGTTTCATCGATCAGTTTTTGTCGAACAGGCGGTTCGTCTTGCGCTGCGGTTCGCAGGTCAGGTTGATGCCGAGACGGCGGTAGACCTCCAGGTCGACGCGCGAGAGCATGACCGTCGAATGCGCTTCCAGTCCCTTCAGATCGCCGAGCACATTCATGGCGCGGGCGGCAGTCGGGTTCGTCGTGGCGCAAATCGAGAGCGCGTAGAGCAGCTCGTCGGAGTGCAGGCGCGGGTTTTCGCTGCCGAAATGGTTCGTTTTGAGATCGCGGATCGGCTGCAGCACGATCGGCGCGATCAGGTCGATGTCGGGCTGAATGCCCGCAAGCGCCTTCAGCGCGTTCATGATCGCGCCTGCCGCGGCGCCCATCATCGTGCCGTTCTTGCCGGTGACCATCGAACCGTCGGGCAGCTCGATCGCCATCGCCGCCCCGCCGGTCTCGTGATCGCGCTGCAGCGCCGCAGCCACGACCGGACGGTCCTCGACCGTCACGCCCGCGCGGGACATGATGAACTCCGCCTTGTCGATCTGCTCCTGTCCGATGATGCCGCGCTTGAAGCCGCATGCCGCGCTGTAGTAGCGGCGGATGATCTCCTGACAGGCGGCTTTGCGGACCACTTCGTCGTCGGTGATGCAGAAGCCAACCATGTTGACGCCCATATCCGTCGGAGACTTGTAGGGCGAGGAACCGTAGATGTGCTCGAACATCGTGTTCAGCACCGGGAAGGATTCGACGTCGCGGTTGTAGTTCGTCGTCATCTGCCCGTATGCTTCGAGGTGGAACGGGTCGATCATGTTCACGTCGTCGAGGTCGGTCGTCGCCGCTTCATAGGCGAGGTTGACCGGATGCGTCAGCGGCAGGTTCCAGATCGGGAACGTCTCGAACTTCGCGTAGCCCGCGCGAACGCCGCGCGTGAACTCCTGATAGACCTGCGAGAGGCACACCGCCAGCTTGCCGCTGCCGGGTCCCGGCGCGGTCACGACGACGAGCGGACGCGACGTTTCGACAAACTCGTTCTTTCCGAAGCCCTCGGGGCTCAGGATCATGGACGGATTCTGCGGATAGCCCGCGATCGGGTAGTGCAGGTACACCTTGAGCCCGAGACGCTTGAGCTTGTCCGCGAACGCGTCGACGCTCGGCTGATGGCTGTACCGCGTGATGACCACGCCCGATACGAGCAGACCCTTTTTGCGGAACGCGTCGACGAGGCGCAGCACCTCGCGGTCGTACGCGATGTCGAGGTCGTTGCGCACCTTGTTGTGCTCGATGTCGCCCGCATGGATCGCGATGATGATCTCGGCGCTGTCCTTAAGCGTTTCGAGCATCCGGATCTTGCTGTCCGGCGCGAAGCCCGGCAGCACGCGCGAGGCATGGTAGTCGTCGAACAGCTTGCCGCCGAACTCCAGATACAGCTTGTCCCCGAACTTTTCGATGCGCTCCAGAATCTTCTGCGACTGCATCGAAATGTATTTGTCGTTGTCAAACCCGATTTTGTTCATACTTACCTCTCTGTCCGTCAATTTTCGAACGGATCCCATCCCGTGACGCGAATCTTCGCGGACAGGATCCGATATACGCTTTCGTTGAGCCGTTCCTCGGTGAGCGCGCCGCGCTCGACCGCCTCGTACAGCCCTTCGAGGATCTGCTTCTGGTACGAGTGGTTCGCACCGCACAGGATCAGGTCGCCGCCGGCGCGGATGAACTGCACCGCGGCATCCTTCAGCGACGTCTGCTTTCGCAGCCCCGCCATGCGGAAATCGTCGCTCATGACGATGCCGTCGAAGTGAAACGATCCGCGCAGAATCTCGGTGATGAACACCTCCGACTGGCTCGCGATGTGTTCGTCGTCGATCTTCGGGTATGAAATGTGCGCGACCATCACGCCGTCCGCCGCCGAGAGCGCCTGCGCAAACGGCGAAAGCTCATAGAGCGAGAGCGCGTCCAGCGATTTTTTAACCACCGGCGTCGCATCGTGCGAGTCGGTGTTCGTCGCGCCGTGTCCCGGAAAATGCTTGACGATCGAAAGGCAGCCGCCCTCGTGCAGACCGTCGATGCACGCAAGCCCGATCCGCCCCGCAACATCCTTGTCCGCGGAGATGATGCGCTTGCCGAGGAAGCTGTCCTCCGGCTCGACACAGATGTCAAGGCAGGGCGCGAGATTCGTGTTGATGCCCGCGCGCAGCAGCCCTTCCGCGATGTACAGAAACTGCTCTTCAGCGCGCTCCGGATCGTTCTTTGTGCCGAGCGAGCGCGCGCTCAGCAGCGTTTTTTTCCATTTGAAGCGCGTCACACTGCCGCCTTCGACGTCCGTGCTG
Source organism: Christensenella sp. UBA3792 (assembly GCA_002369195.1). Classification (GTDB taxonomy): domain Bacteria; phylum Bacillota; class Clostridia; order Christensenellales; family CAG-138; genus UBA3792. The sequence goes on along the minus strand of DFEW01000025.1, from coordinate 7,237 downwards.
ATCAGCAGCGGGATTTCGGAACGGCTCGCCTCGCGCACGCTGTCGGAAAGCGCGCGGCATTGCGTGAAGCCGCCGTCCGAATTCGTCCGCGCGATGTTCTGCCCGTAGAGGATCACGTTGCCGATCCGGTACGTTTGCAGGATCGTTTTGAATTCCGAGCTGATCGTCTTGGTGCCGGAAAAGCCGAACATGCAAAGCTGACCGATCTTGTCCTCGACCGGCATCGCCGCGATGTATGCGCGCAGGCGGTCCTCCGCCGTCGGCTCCGGCGTCGGGGTCGGCGCCGCGGTCGGTTCCTCCGTTATCGCTTCGGTCGGCGCGGGCGTGTCCGTCGCGGCGGCGGTCGGCACGGCGGAGTGCGGCGCCTCGGGCGAGGGCACGAGCACGACGGGCGCGTCCGTGTCGCGCACGCAGCCGAGCAGGCACAGCGCGATCAGCAGAAGACAACAAACTCTTTTCATAATAGCATTATATCATATCGATTGGCAAATTGCTACACCGTCTTTGCAGTTCGCAGGAATTCGGGCGGATTCGAAAAAACAGACGAATCCTTGACACGAACCGGACTTTTCTATATGATATATCTGTAGCGATGTGTCCTTTTTTGCGCATGGGAGGGTAGCATGAACCGCATACAGAAAACGAATCGAAACAAGTGCATCCTGACGCTGGCGTTTTCGGCGGCGGTCGTGATCTGCGTGTGCGTCGGCGTGGTGATGAACCTCACGACGCTGGAGGACGAGAATTTCGACCACATGGGCATCCAGACGTTCTGCATGTTCACGGTCAACTCGAATATTCTGATGGGCGTCGCCATGTTTCTGGCGCTGCCGTACGCGATCGACGGGCTTCGAAAGCAGTACTTCCGCCTGCCCGACTGGATCGTGACGACGCTGTTCGTCACCACGACCGCGCTGTCGCTGACGTTCCTCGTCTCGCTGTTCGTGCTCGCGCCGGTCAAGGGCTTCGTGCTGATCTTCACCGGCTCGCGGTTCTTCCTGCACGGGCTCTGTCCGATCCTTTCGATCGTCACGTTCTGCTTTGTGTTAAAGGACCTTCATATCCCGCGCAAAGCGACCTTCCTCTGCCTGATTCCGGTGTTCCTGTACGCGTGCATCTACTACACGCTCGTGCGCGTCGTCGGCGAGGAACGCGGCGGCTGGAACGACTTTTACGGCTTTCTGACGCGCATCCCGCCGTGGATCTCGATGGTCAGCTTTCTGCCGATCACCTACGGCATCGCGTTCGTGCTGCGCATCCTGCACAACGCCTCGCGCGAGCGCTACCGCAGCAAGGCGGGCAAGTCCTTCCTCGAAGCGTACGACGCCAAGGACATGCGCGACGTCATCATGCACATGGCGGCGACCAACAGCCGTCTCGACCGCACCGGCGACATCGTGATCCCCTACCGCGCGCTGCGCGCCATGCTGAACAGCGCCGAGGACGAGGACACCTTCGAGGAATACTGCATCCTCTATATGAAGGAGTGCCTCAGGCAGGAGATCTCGCAGGAGTAGACGGTCCGGCAGCCGCAGAACAAAAAAAGAGCATTCTTCGCGTTTTGAAGAATGCTCTTGTTTTATCGGGTTATGCCCGCTGCTCCTGCTGCTTGAGGCGTTCCTTTTCGAACTGCAGCGTATAGAGCGCGTAGTACTTGCCCTTCTGTTCGAGCAGCGTCTGATGGTTGCCCTGCTCGACGATCTCGCCCTTGTTCAGCACGAGGATGTTGTCCGCGTGCTGAATCGTGGACAGGCGGTGCGCGACGATCAACATCGTGCCGATGTTCATCATCTTTTCGAGCGAATCCTGAATCAGCACCTCGGTCTCGGTGTCGATGTTCGCGGTCGCCTCGTCGAGGATCATGACCGCCGGCTTATGGATGATCGTTCTTGCGAAGCTCAGCAGCTGCCGCTGTCCGGCGGAGAAGTTGTTGCCGCGCTCGCGCACGACCTCGTCGAGCCCGCCTTCGAGACGGTTGATGAAGTGATCCGCGTTGACGTAGCGGCAGGCCGCGTCGATCTGTGCGTCGTCGACGCCTTCAAGACCGAGCAGGATGTTGCTGCGGATCGTGCCGGAGAACAGGAAAACGTCCTGCAGCATCTGTCCGAAGTGCCTGCGCAGCGATGCGATCTTGATCTTGCGGATGTCGATGCCGTCGATCAGGATCTCGCCCTTCTGGAACTCGTAGTTGCGGCAGATCAGCGAGAGGATCGTGGTCTTGCCGGAGCCGGTCGGTCCGACGAACGCCACGGTATCCTTCGGATTCACATGGAACGAAACGCCCTTTAAGACCCATTCGCCCGGCAGATAGCTGAACCAGACATTCTTAAACTCGATCTCGCCGCGGACGTTCTCCAGCTCGATCGCGTCCGGCGCGTCGACGATCTTCGGCTCGATGTCCATGATCGTAAAGACCTTCTCGGCGGAAGCGAACGCGGACTGCAGCCAGTTGAACTGCTCCGCAAGGTTCTGAATCGGGTTGAAGAACTTGTTGATGTACATATAGAAGCTGACGATCGTGCTGACCTCCAGCGTCTGTCCGAGGAACGTCGTGCCGTCGAGATACCCCTTGCCGCCGAGGAAGAACAGGCACAGCACCGAGCTGATGTACAGCATGTACACGAGCGGGCGGAAGATGCCGAACACGAGAATCTGCTCGCGCTTCGCCTTGCCGAGCTTGTTGCTCTTGTCCGTAAAGTCGCGCAGCTTTTCGGTTTCGCGGTTGAAGATCTGCGTGATCTTGATGCCGGAAAGGTTCTCGGAGAGGTACGTGTTGATATCGGTCGTGCGGTCCTTGACGCGGCGGTAGGCGCGTCTCGCGAACTTGCGGAAGATGATCGAGAACAGCACGATGAACGGCACGAAGCACAGCACCATCAGCGTGAGTTCGTAGTTCAGCGCGATCATCGCGCCGAGCACGCCGAAGATCACGAAAATGTTCTTGACGAGGTTGACCAGCAGCGAGGTGAACATCAGCGAGATCGCGTTCGTGTCGTTCGTGACGCGCGTGACGAGCTTGCCGACCGGCATCTCATTCATCTGCTCGTGCGAGAGCGACTCGATATGCGTGAACAGGTCCTCGCGCATGCCGGAGATGATCTTCTGTCCGACCTTCTGCAGCACGATCGCCTGAATGTAGGTGCAGACCATCGACACGATCAGGATGCCCGCATAGATCGCCACCAGCGTAAACAGCGGCTTCAGCTCGAAATCGTCCTTGATGAGACCGGTGATTTTGCCGATCAGCATCGGGGAAATGACGTCGTACGCGATGCCGAACAGCACCGTGAAGCCGACAAAGACGAACCGGCCCGCATACGGCTTTGCGTACTTCATCAGCCGCCGGACGATCTCGCCGTCCTTCATGTGGCGGTCGAAGCCGATCGCCTGCTTTTTGTCCTTGATCATGGCGAACGCGACGATCAGAACGACGGAAATCAGACCCAGAATGCCGCCCACCAGAAGCAGAGGATAATAGTCGTGCATGTCCGTCACCTCCTTACGCGTCCGCGGCTTCTTCAAGCCGCTGCAGTTCGACCATGCGCGCATAGGAGGGGCAGGTCCTGATGAGTTCCTCGTGACTGCCGACCGCAACCACGCGTCCGTCCTCGGTAAAGATCAGCTTGTCGAGTCCGCGGACCGTCGAGATGCGGTGCGCGATCAGGATCGTCGTCTTGCCCGCGCGGTTCTCGCGAAGGTTTTTCAGAATGACCTTTTCGGTGTCCGTGTCGACGGCGGAAACGGAGTCGTCGAGGATCAGGATCGGCGCGTTCTTCATCAGCGCGCGCGCGATCGAAATGCGCTGCTTCTGCCCGCCGGAAACGGTCACGCCGCGCTCGCCGAGGATCGTCTGATAGCCGTCGCGGAAATCGACGATGTTGTCGTGCACATCGGACAGCATCGCCGCCTGCTCGATCGCCTGCTCGTCGAGGTCGTCGTAAGCGAAGTTGATGTTGTTCGCGATCGTGTCCGAGAACAGGAAATTGTCCTGCGGCACGTACGCGCAGCCGTCGCGCACCGAGCGGATCGTCACGTCCGTCACGTCGTGTCCGTCGATGAACAGCGTTCCCTTCGGCACGTTGTAGGTGCGCAGAATGAGATCGACGATCGTCGTCTTGCCCGCGCCGGTCTTGCCGATCAGCCCCACGCTTTCGCCCGGCTCGATCGTGAACGAGACGTGCTCCAGCGCGTCGAACTCGCCGTCCGGATAACGGAAGGACAGGTCGCGAAACTCGATTTTTCCCTTGATTTCATCGAGGTCAACGGCGCCCGGCGCATCGTGCACGACGATCGGCGCCTCCAAAAGCGCGCCGATGCGGTTCATCGACGCCTTGCCGCGCGCGGACTTTTCGATCAGCATCGAGACCGCCATGACCGGCCACACGACCGACTGGAAGTACGCGATGTATTCCACGAGCTGTCCGGCGTTGAACTGCTTGCGATAGACGAGGTAGCCGCCGTAGCCGAGGATCACGCAGATGACCGTCTCGACCAGCAGCACGATGCACACATGCATCAGCGTGGAGACGCGCGTGTAGTCGACGTTCGTGTCCTCGTTCTCCACGTTCAGCTTGCGGAACGACTTCAGCTGCACGAGCTCCTTGACGAACGCCTTGACGACCGCGTAGCCGGAGAACGTCTCCTGCGAGAAGTCGGACAGGTTCGAGAACGCCTGCTGGCGCACCTCCCACTTCTTCATCATCGTCTTGCCCATCACGGTGCCGATCAGCAGGATCAGCCCGAGCGGGATCAGCGTCAGCAGCGTCAAGCCGACGTCCATGCGCCACATCTTGACGAACGCGAGGATGCCGAGAAACAGCGCGTCGAAGAACATCAGAAGCCCGTCGCCGAAGCATTCCTGAATCGTGTCGAGGTCGTTGGTGAACAGACTCATCAGATTGCCGACCTTGTTGAGCTGGTAATACTCGCGCGAAAGGTCCTTGCAGTGGTCGAACATCTTGATGCGCAGGTCCGTTTCCACGCGGATCGCCGAGCCGAAGAAGCAGACGCGCCAGAGGAACCGCCCGACCACCATGACGCATACCACGTTCACGATGGGAAGGCAGATGCGATCCAGCAGAAACGCCGTGTTGAACGGCACGTCGGCGCCGCGGTACAGAACGTGACCCTCGTTGAGGCCGTTGATCAGCATCCGGTACAGCTCCGGAATGATCAGCTGCACGTAGTCGACGAGGATCAGCGCGATCGCGCCGAGCAGCAGCTGCGGCGCATATTTGAGGTAGTATCGGTTGATGTGCTTTCCGAAAATCAAAGCGGTTGCTCCTTATGCGGAAGATTCTTACTGCCTATTATAATAGAGAACCGGAAAAAAGCAAGTGCCTTTTGTGTCCGATGGAAACAGAACGCGCCGCTTCGGGAAAATGCCGCCGCTGCCGGAAAAAACGCCGTTCGCGCTTCGATTCTTCTTGCATTCGCGCGGGGGATGGAGTATACTGAAACTATGATGGGGAGGAAGGGACACTTGCGCCGGACCGAACCGACAATATTACAAAAAAAGGAGCAAACGATATGAATCTCGAATCTCTCGGCATTATCAATCCGAAGGCGGTTTACCGCAATCTGACGGTTCCGGAACTGTACGAACATGCTTTGGAACGCAAGGAAGGCGTGATTATGGACAACGGCGCGCTGCTCGTCAAGACCGGCAAGTACACCGGAAGAAGCGCGCAGGACAAGTTCATCGTGGATTCGGAAGGCGTTCATGATCTGATCGCGTGGGGCAAGGTCAACGTGCCGGTCAAGCGCGAAAAGTTCGACGCCATCAAGTCCAAGATGGTTGCGTATCTGCAGGGCCGCGACGTGTTCGTGTTCGACGGCTTTGCCGGCGCCGACAAGAAGTATGCCAAGAAGTTCCGCGTCATCTGCGAGCTCGCGAGCGAAGCGCTGTTCATCCGCGACCTGCTCGTCCGCCCGACCGAGGAGGAGCTCGAGTCCTTCGGCGAGCCGGATTACACGCTGATCGCATGCCCCGGCTTCAAGTGCAGCCCCGAGATCGACGGCACGCGTTCCGAAGCCGCGATCATGATCGACTATGAAGCGCACATGATCCTCGTCGCGGGCAGCCGCTACGCGGGCGAGATCAAGAAGTCCGTATTCTCCACCATGAACTTCATTCTCCCGCAGGAAGGCACGCTGCCGATGCACTGCTCGGCGAACATGGACCCCGAAACAAAGGAAACGGCGGTCTTCTTCGGCCTTTCCGGCACCGGCAAAACGACGCTGTCCGCGGACCCGAACCGCATGCTGATCGGCGACGACGAGCACGGCTGGGACGATGAGGGCATCTTCAACATCGAGGGCGGCTGCTACGCGAAGTGCATCGACCTCGTCGAGGAGGAACAGCCGGAAATCTACCGCGCGATTCGCTTCGGCGCGCTCGTCGAGAACGTCGTCGTCAACGACAAGCGCGAACCGGACTATTCCGATCCGTCGCTTGCGATCAACAGCCGCGTCGGCTATCCGGTCGAATACATTCCGAACGCCGCGATCCCCGGCATCGGCGGCATCCCGAAGGTCGTCATCTTCCTGACCTGCGACTCGTTCGGTGTGCTTCCGCCCATCTCCCTGCTTTCGAAGGAAGCGGCGATGTACCAGTTCGTCACCGGCTTCACCTCCAAGGTCGCCGGTACCGAGATCGGCATCAACGAGCCGGTTCCGACGTTCTCGACCCTGTTCGGCGAGCCGTTCATGCCGCTGCGCGCATCGGTCTACGCGAACATGCTCGGCGAGCGCATCGAGAAGTACAACACCAAGGTTTACCTCGTCAACACCGGCTGGGTCTCCGGTCCCGCGGTCAATCCGGACGGCACCAAGAACCCGCGCATGAAGCTGCGCTACACCCGCGCGATGATCACCGCAGCGCTGAACGACGCGTACGCCAAGGAGAACGTCGCGTTCACGCACAACGACGTGTTCAACCTCGACGTTCCGGCATGCGTGCCCGGCGCGGATGTGCCCGAGGAGATCATGAACCCCAGAAACCTCTGGGCGGACAAGGACGCGTACGACGCGCAGGCAAAGAAGCTTGCCGCCATGTTCCAGAAGAACTTCGAGCAGAAGTATCCCGACATGCCGGAAGCGATCAAGGCCGCCGGTCCGAAGGCATAAGCACACAAACAGGAAGGACGCATCGCAGGATGCGTCCTTTTTTGCTGCCTCGGGTGCGGGGGCGGAGAACTTTTTGCATCATGCAGGGGCTGACGACCCCGGCAGCCCG
>DFEW01000082.1 GCA_002369195.1 Christensenella sp. UBA3792 | reverse complement strand
GTGCCGTCCACGATGTTCAGGATCGCGTCCGGACGCTCGTTGATCAGGTAGTTGCGCGCCACGACTTCTTCGAGCGTGTACGGCGAAAGCGAATAGATGCCCGGAAGGTCGGTGATCGTCACGTCGTTGTGACCCTTCAGCTTGCCTTCCTTCTTTTCCACGGTGACGCCCGGCCAGTTACCCACAAACTGGTTCGAGCCGGTCAGCGCGTTGAACAGCGTCGTTTTGCCGCTGTTCGGGTTGCCCGCGAGGGCAATGCGAATACTCATAAACTCCTCCTTCATTTGATTAGCATAAACTAACCGATGCTTTGAAAAAATACGGCAGTTGCCTTGCCGCGAACGATCATTCCTCGATTTCGATCATTTCCGCATCCGCTTTGCGGACCGAAAGCTCGTAACCGCGCACCGTGACTTCCATCGGGTCGCCCAGCGGCGCAACCTTGCGGATGTACACTTCGATGCCCTTGGTGATGCCCATGTCCATAATGCGGCGCTTGATCGCGCCCTCGCCCGTGAGCTTTTTGACCTTGACGGTCTCGCCGATTCCTGCGTCTCTTAATGTTCTCATGCTGCCCTCCTAAATCATAATTTTCTGCGCCATCCGTTCGTCGATGGCGACGCGCGTTTCCTTGACGTTGACAATCACGTTCTTTCCCATGCGCGAGACGATCTGCACCGTACCGCCCACGACAAACCCGAGATTGTTCAGATGATGACGAATTTCCTCCGTTCCGCCGATGCTGCGAATGATGTTCACCTCACCGTCGTCTGCGAAAATCAACGGCATCATGTCCTGCTCCTTTCTTCATTGATTAGCAATCGCTAACCATATGCGCAACTATTTGGTTAGCTCTCGCTAACCTTCGTGGACATTATAGAACGGGTTCCGTAAAATGTCAAGTGAAAAAGTCGACTTTTTTGCGCGGATGCTTGCATTTTCCGCTCATGTTCGATATACTGTCAAAAAAGGAGGCGTTGCTATGGCACTGATGGAATCCGGCGAAATGTATCTCGAGACGATTCTCATTTTGTCGCAGCAGAAGAACGCGGTGCGTTCGATCGACGTGGCGGAGTACATGTCGTTTTCCAAGCCGTCGGTGAGCCGTGCGGTCGGCCTTTTGAAGGACGGCGGGTATCTGGCGGTGGACGGTCTCGGTCATCTGACGCTGACCGAAAGCGGCAGAGCGGTTGCGGAGCGCATCTATGAGCGGCACAGGATTCTAAGCGAGATCCTGATGCGCCTCGGTGTCGATGAAAAGACCGCGACGGACGACGCCTGCAAGATGGAACACTACATCAGCGATACGTCCTTTTCCGCGATCAAGGCGCATCTCAAGGCGCATCCGATGTCGGACGCATCGAAATAAGAACCGGATCGGGAGCTTGCGGTCCCGACCGAAACTTTATGGGAATCTCGGAACGCAGATATGCCTGCTGCCGTTCGGAGATTCTTCTTTTTATTCTGCCGTTTGCGGGTTCGATCCGGCAGATGATGTGCCATATCGGCGCGACCATTACCGATGGTAGAAAAATAATGATCCTGTTGATATGAACGGTCTGTTCACTTTTCGCATGCGACGCGGTATAATCCATTACAGAAACACAGGAGGCAGGCATATGAAGATGAAGCTGGCAGAAAACATCCGCGCGCTCCGCAAGGAACGGTCGCTGACGCAGGAGCAGCTTGCGGAGGTGCTTCGCGTGACGACGGGCGCCGTCTATAAGTGGGAGGCGGGACTCTCCGTGCCGGATATCGGTCTCATTCTGGAGATGGCGGATTTCTTCGATACCTCCGTGGATGCGCTGCTCGGCTATACCATGAAGGATAACCGCGTCGACGCGATCGTAAAGCGCATGCGGGAATACCGCCGCAATAAGGACCGGGAAGGACTTGCGGAGGCGGAAAAAGCGCTGAAACGGTATCCGCACTCGTTTCAGATCGTGAAGGAAAGCGCCGCGGTCTTTCGCGCGTTCGGCATTGAGAGCAAGGACAAAGAATTGCTTCGCCGCGCGTTGGAGCTGCTCGAGCAATCCCGTCTGCTGCTCGACCAGAATACGGATCCGGAAATCAACGAACAGACGATCTGCGCTAAGATCGCGGAAACGTATCTGGGACTGGGCGAAGTGGATAAGGGAATCGAGCTCATGAAAAAGAGCAACGCGGGCGGACTTTTCAGCAGCAAGATCGGGAATACGCTCGCCCAGCTCGACCGCGCGGATGAGGCGACGCCATATCTTTCGGAGGCAATGGCAAAGCTCACCGCGGATCTGTGCAACATCGTCAGCGGGTATATGAACGTTTTCGGCCAACAAAGAGAGTATACTTCCGCCGAAGCGATCCTTTCCTGGGGCGTCGACGTTCTTTCGGGGCTTCGCAAGGACGGCAGGCCGAACTTTTTGGACAAGGTGAGCAGCGCATTTCTTGCAGCGAAAGCGCAGGTGCAGTTCGAGTCGGGAAGAGAAGACGCCGCGCGCGAGACCCTGACAGAAGCGAAAAAACTTGCCGTGTTCTTCGACGCGTCCCCGAGCTATGACGAAAGCGACATTCGCTTCATGAGCCGCATCGAGGGAGCAAGCGTTCACGACGACATCGGCGCGACGGCAATGGACGCGGTCCAGAGCGTCGTCGACGAATATGAAAAAGAAGCGTTTACCGCGCTTTGGAACAGTATCAAGAATAAGGAGGAATAAAACCCATGGATAAGAAAGAATTGAAGGCATTGCGCCGCCCGTTTCTCAAAGAACTGTTCCGAAAGAACAAGTTCAGTTTTGCCTTGACGCTGCTCGCTTCGCTGCTGTCGGCGGCTTCCGGTCTGATGATCTCGTGGACGCTCAAGGGGGTTTCCGACCTGATCTCCGGCGATGGCTCGATCGGCTTTTGGACGCTGCTTCTCGTCGCAGGCGTCGGCATTGCGCTGCTGATCCTGGCATGGGTGCTCGACCGGACCTTCCTCTCCGAGTTCCGTGCAAAGGCGATGAAACAGTACCGCGAATACGCCTTCGACCGGTTGATGGAAAAGGGCATTCAGGCATTCTCCGGCGAGAACACCTCGCTCTATATCTCCGCGCTTTCTAATGACTTGAACACGATCGAGCAGGATTATGTCAGGAAACTGCAAAAGGTAGTTGAGGTCGCCGTTACGTTTGTCGGCGCACTGATCATGATGATTTGGTACAGCCCGCTTCTGACGCTGATCGCGATCGGCTTCTCGCTGCTGCCGATCATCGTTTCCATCGTGCTCGGAAATAAAGCGGCGGTCGCGGAAAAGCGCGTTTCCGACAAAAAGGAATCCTACACCGGTTTGCTGAAGGACGCTCTTTCGGGCTTCTCGGTCATCAAGAGCTTCAAGGCGGAGAAAAACATCTCCCGCATCCATGACGAAAGCAACGAAGGCGTTGCGGACGCGTCGAAAAAGCGCACGCGGGTAAGTGTGCTCGTCGCCTACGCAACCGGCCTTGCGGGCGGGGTTTTGCAGTTCGGCGTGTTCTTCGTCGCCGCGGCGCTCGCGCTGTCCGGCAAGGGAGGCATCACCGCCGGTACGGCGATCGTCTTTGTGCAGCTATTAAACTACGTGCTCGGACCGATCGAGTTTTTCCCGGATTTCTTTGCCGGCATGAAATCCTCGTATGCGCTGATCGACAAGCTGGCTGGCGCGCTCAGCAAGAACATTCCGGACGAGGGAGAATCCATCGAACCGAAGCTCACGAAGGGCATTGCGATCCGCGACCTGAACTTCGCCTATGAGGAAGGCAAGACGGTTCTGCATGACGTCGATATGGATATGAAGGCGGGCGGCTGCTATGCGCTCGTCGGCGGCTCCGGCAGCGGCAAATCGACGATCCTGAATCTGCTGATGGCGTCCTCGAAGAACTATCGGGGCGAGATCCTCTATGACGGAAAGGAACTCAAAACCGTTTCTACCGGCTCGCTCTATGACCTTGTGTCGATCATTCAGCAGAACGTGTTCGTCTTTAACAGCACGATCCGCGACAACATCACCCTGTTTTCCGCGTTTCCGGAAGAGGAGATCGACCGCGCCGTGCGCATGTCCGGGCTTTCGAAGCTCATGGAGGAGAAGGGCGCGGACTATCTGTGCGGCGAAAATGGCGCGGGGCTGTCGGGCGGCGAGCGGCAGAGGATCTCGATCGCACGGGCGCTTCTTCGCAAAACGCCGGTACTGTTCGTCGACGAGGCAACGGCGTCCCTGGATGCGGAGACCTCCTTCGAGGTGCTGGACGCGATCCTGAAATTGGACGGTTATACGCGCGTGATCGTTACGCACGATCTCGACGAGAACATTCTGAAGCGCTGCACGGGGCTGTTTACGCTGAAAAACGGCGTGGTTTCGGAGCAGGGCACGTTCGATGCGCTGATGGAGCAGAAGGGGTATTTCTATTCGCTGTTCACCGTGTCGCAATCGTGACCGGGCCTTTCAACGGACCGTCGACGGCTGTTCGACGGTCTGTTTTTTTGCCGCGCGGGTGCGATTTTACAACTCGATTACAACTTTGTGACAACTCTGTTGCATCCGCCTGCTATACTGGATGCAGCGGATGGGAAGCGATTGCGAGTAACGAAGCGGGAGGTGTAAGGTGTTTGTAAAATTTGGATCGGGCATGCAACGTTTTGCCCGGTTCGGGCGTCTTATTGGATGAAGGGCAATTTCATTGCAAGGAGGCATATTATGATGAAACGAATGATCGGTTTTCTGCTGGCGGCTGCCGTGCTGCTTACGCTCGCGCCGTCGGCGGCGTTCGCGTCGAGCGAGGAACCTGTGCAAGACCGCAGCGGCAGTTTGGCTGCGGCGCTTACGAACCCGACCGAACGGAGCAAGACGACGGTGGAGGGTACGGCGGACGGCACGAGCGTGACGATCGTCAACTGCAAACTGGCGGTCAACGTCCGCAAGGGTCCCGGCAGCAACACCGCAAAGATCGGCACCGCAAAGAAGGGACGCATTTTCAAGCTGCTCGGCGTCGAAGCGGACGGGAAGTGGTATCGTATTCAGTATACGGCGTCGACCGTCGGCTACGTGTTCCACACATATGTCAAGGTCGGCAATGCGACGCCGGACCCGTTCGACGCCGCAAAGACGGGCACGATCGTCAACTGCAAGACGCAGGTCAACGTGCGCGAGAAGGCGTCAAGCAAGTCGAAGCTCCTCGGCGTCGCGAAGAAGGGCGAGACGTTCGATGTGCTCGGCAGGACAGGCAACTGGGTGAAGATCGACTATCACGGCAAGAGCGCGTACGTGTTCCATACGTACATTCGCGTCGATGACGAAACGACCGCGACAGGCACGATCGTCAACTGCAAGACGCAGGTGAACGTGCGCGAGAAGGCGTCGAGCAAGTCGAAACTGCTCGGCGTCGCGAAAAAAGGCGAGACGTTCGATGTGCTCGGCAAGAGCGGCAACTGGGTAAAGATCGACTATCACGGCACCGCCGCTTACGTCTTCCATACCTATATCAAAGTAAAATAATCAAACCATACGCAAAAGCAAGCCGGGCAGTTCACACCCGGCTTGCTCTTTGGTTTTTACGGAATTTCGGGAAGCTCGATGTCGCTGTTGGGCGTCGGCGTTGCGCTCGGAACGGCGGGCGTTGCGGTGGGACGCGCGGTTGCGGTCGGCTTCGGGGTGGCGGTGGGCTTGGGCGTCGCCTTGCCGCTGGGCCTGGGCGTCGCCTTTGCGCTCGGTTTCGCTGTCGCGGCGGCGGTCGGTGCGGCGGTCGGATCGTCGACGATCGGGATGTCGATCGACGGCTCGGTCGGCTTGGGCACGTCTGTTTCAACGGGCGTTTCGCTGACTTCAGGCGCCTGCACCGGTGCCTGCGACGCTTCGCCGGGCACGAGTACCACATCTTCCTCCTCCGGTGCCGCCTGCGTTGCCTGCGGTACGGGGGAGGACGTTATCGTCTGTTCGGTTCGACTGCAGCCGACGCAGAGAAGCGCGAGCAGCAGAGCAAGGATCGGCAGCAGTTTTCTTACATGCAGCATCATACGATATTCCTTACGGATTGTTTGGATCAGTCGGAATTTCGGGTAATTCATGATCAGGCGTAGAGCTTACGATCACATCCTCTTCCTGCAAGGCGATCAGTTCCAGTTCCAGTTTACGGTATTCTTTGCGTTCCATGGGATTCTCCTTTCTCAGTGTCCTGCTGCGATGTAGCCCTTTACGGCTTCGCAGTATGTATAGAGCGCAGCGACGCAGTTCTGCGCATCGGTGTCGTCCAAATACGGGTTCGATGCATCCGTGCTCAAAATGTATTTGACGTAGTACAGAGCGACCGCTTTGATCTCGAATGCGCCGTTCGCGTCGCCGTTGACGCTGAATACATCGGAAAGCCGGTGCGCCGAGATGTTCTTGATTCGAATCTCATAGCGTGCCTTTCCTTCGCTTGTCGTTCCGTACGCATTCAGCAGGTATTCCTGATTGCCGAGCTTCACACCCGCGTCGCCGGGGTTCAGCGTCGTGCCGTTCACGGTCAGCGTCGGAGCAGCCGCGCCGCTCTTCATCGTCAGTCGCAGAATGATCGTCGTTTCCGACTCCATCGAAAGCGCAAACGAGACGGATTCGATATCGGTATTCTCGATGCTCCTTTCGATTCCGTAACCGCTGACTGCTTCGCGAATC